>CAMCZF010000072.1 GCA_945885775.1 Rhodoferax sp. OV413
TGATTCGCAGCCAGCAGGTGGTAGAAAGCAGCAACGGCAGCACCAGCACCGCAGCCGGCGTGCCGGGCGCCACCACCAACCAGCCGCCAGCCGCCAGCAGTGCCCCCATCAATGGCGCCGCACAGCCCCTGACACCGGCGGCCGGCAACGGCGCGGCGGCCAACACCGGCAGCAAGCGTGAATCCATCACCAATTACGAGGTGGACAAGACCGTGCGCGTGGTGCGGGGCGGCACGGGTGTGGTCAAGCGCATCAGCGCGGCGGTTGTGCTGAACCACCAAAGTGCCACAGATGCCAAGGGCAAGACGACCACCACGCCGCTGACCGACCAGCAGATTGAAAAAATGACCGCCTTGGTGCGAGAGACCATTGGCTTTAACAAGGACCGGGGCGACTCAGTCAACCTGATGAACGCACCCTTTGCCCAAGAAAAGCTGGTGGTGGTGGAGTTGCCACTCTGGAAGCAGCCAGAGGTACAAGACCTGGCCCGCAGCTTTGCCTGGCCGATTGGCACCCTGTTGTTTGGAGCGCTGGTGTTGCTGGGGGTGATTAGGCCCGCTATCAGGGCCTTGAGCCAAGCCACCCCCCATGTGACCATGCTGACACCCCAGCTCGATGCACTGGAGTCTGAAGAACCCGAGCGGCCCTTACTGGCGGCGCCGATAGCCAAGTTGGCTGCGCCTTTGCCCACCACCAGCGAGTTGGCCCTGACCAATGCCCGTAAGCTGACGCTGGATAATCCGGCTGCAGTCGCGAATATCATGAAAACCTGGATCAATGGTGAGTCTGCCGCCTGATCCTTACCCGCGATACCTAAATGACGAATCCAACTGACAGACTGCAAGACGCCGCCGTTTTGATGATGTCGCTCGGCGAGGAAGAAGCAGCGGCGGTTTTCAAATACCTGTCTCCCAAAGAGGTGCAGAAGCTTGGTGAGGCTATTGCCAAGACCAAATCCATGACGCGTGAGCGGGTGGACGATGTGGTCGATCGGTTTACCGCCATCGCCGAGGCGCAGAGCCTGATGATCTCTGACACCAGTGACTATGTGCGTTCTGTGCTCAAGCGCGCCCTGGGCGACGACAAGGCGGCGCTGCTGATCGACCGCATCTTGCACGGCAACGACATATCGGGCATCGAGAGCCTGAAGTGGATGGACCCGGCAGCTGTCTCGGAGCTGCTGCGTAATGAGCACCCACAAATTGTGGCGGCGATTTTGGTGCACGTAGACTTTGACCAGGCCGCAGCCATTTTGAAGTTTTTTACCGAGCGCCAGCGCAATGAGGTCATGCTTCGTATTGCCACCATGGAAGGTATCCAGCCTGCCGCGCTGAAAGACCTGAACGAGGTGCTGTTTAAGGTGCTGGCCGGCTCAGAAGGAGGGCGCAAGACCTCGCTGGGCGGTGTCAAGACGGCTGCTGAGATGATCAACCAGCTGGGCACAGCGCTTGAGGGCACGGTGATTGAGTCGATCCGCATCCATGACCCGGAACTGGCCCAGAAGATCATGGACAAAATGTTCGTCTTTGACGATTTGCTCAAGCTTGACGACAAGGCCATTCAAATGGTGCTCAAGGAAGTGGCGTCCGACGCGCTCATCGTCGCACTCAAGGGCGCGCCGCCAGAGCTCAAGGAAAAGATCATGGCCAACATGTCATCCCGCGCCGCAGAGTCTTTCCGTGAGGACTTGGAGTCACGTGGGCCGATGCGGCTGTCTGAGGTCGAGGCGCAGCAAAAAGAGGTGCTCAAGGTGGTGCGCCGCCTGGCCGATGAGGGCTCAATTATCATTGCCGCCGGCGGCGACGAGGCCATGGTTTGAGCATGCGGAATTACACGCGATTCATTCCCGGCGAAGAAATTGGTGCGGTTGAACAGTGGGATTTTGGTGCGGTGGACAACCGTGCCGTGCTGCTGGCCGCCCAGGTCAAGGTGCAACAGGCCACCGCTGAGCGGGCGCAAGACGAGGCGCTGCGGCAAGAGGGCTTTGCCCAGGGTTTTGAGCAGGGCCGTGCCCACGCCACAGTGGAGGCGCAGCGGCAGATGGCCGATTTTGTGACGCAGCAAGGCCAAGTGGCCGGGCAACAGTTGGCGAGCCTGTTTGAGCAGGCGCAGGCACAACTGGCTGCTGCTGAGCAGACCCTGGCGCAGGGGGTGCTCGATATCGCCTGTGAACTGGCGCGGCAAGTGCTGCGCCGTGAGCTGGCCACCGATAACTCTGCGCTGCTGCCTGTGCTGCGCGAAGCGCTAGGACTGTTGATGGCCGATGGCAAGAGCACGGTGGTGCGCCTGAATCCGTCAGACCGCGACACCCTCGCCAATGGGGCGCCCAATGAACTGGCCAGCCTGGCCCTGACCCTGGTGCCAGACCCGTCCATCACCCCAGGTGGCTGTGTGATCGAGTCTGCCGGTACGGTGGTGGACGCCACGGTGCAAAAGCGCTGGCTGCGCGCCATTGCCACGCTCGGGCTGACCATGCCATGGGATACGCCCGATGAATCCGCCTGAGTCCGTGAACCCCTGGCAAGCCTTTCTGGACGATGCCAACGAGCGCGTTCAGGCTGGTTCCACGCTGGAGGTGCGTGGCACGCTCACGCGCCTGTCTGGCTTAGTGCTGGAGGCGGCTGGCATCCGTGTCCCGGTGGGTTCGCAATGCTTGGTAAGCATGAAAGGACAACCCCCGGTGCTGGCCGAGGTGGTGGGTTTTGCCAATGACCGGGCATTTTTGATGCCGGCTGGCGACGTTCACGGTCTGTCCAATGGTGCCGGTGTGGCCCCGCTGGCGGCTGAGGTGGCGCCGCCCCGGCTGCATGAGCAGCGTCAGGCCCACACATCGGCCGATTACGGCATGCTGAGGCTGCCCCTGGGCGACGGCCTGTTGGGCCGGGTTGTGGATGCCCAGGGCGGACCCATGGATCGGATGGGCCCCATCTTGGATGTGGCGGCCCGGCCCTTGAACCGCCAGCCAATCAACGCGATGGACCGCGCGCCGGTTCGCGAACAGCTTGATACCGGCGTGCGCGCCATCAATGCCTTGCTGACGGTGGGGCGTGGCCAGCGTATCGGTTTGTTTGCCGGGTCTGGTGTGGGTAAAAGCGTGCTGCTCGGCATGATGGCGCGCTACACCGAGGCCGACGTGATTGTGGTGGGCCTGATTGGTGAGCGAGGCCGCGAGGTGAAAGAGTTTATTGAGGATATTCTGGGCGCTGACGGCCGAGCCCGGTCGGTGGTGGTGGCTGCCCCGGCGGATGCGCCACCCCTGTTGCGCATGCAGGGCGCGGCTTATGCCACGGCCATTGCAGAAAATTTCAGAGACAAGGGCCGGCATGTGCTGTTGCTGATGGACTCACTCACCCGCTACGCCATGGCGCAACGGGAAATTGCGCTGGCCATTGGCGAACCGCCGGCCACCAAAGGCTACCCGCCGTCCTGCTTTGCCAAGTTGCCGCAACTGGTCGAGCGCAGCGGTAATGGTCTTCATGGTGTCGGGTCGATTACGGCGTTTTACACCGTGCTCTCAGAAGGCGACGACCAGCAGGACCCGATTGCCGATGCCGCCAGGGCCATTCTGGACGGTCATATTGTGTTGTCGCGTTCGCTGGCCGAAGCAGGGCATTTTCCCGCGATCGACATTGAGCAATCAGCCTCCCGGGTGATGCACAGCGTTGTCTCGCGCCAGCACTTTGAAATGGCGCGCCGCTTCAGGGCCATCAATTCCCGTTATGAAAAAGGCCGTGATCTGGTGCAGATTGGGGCCTACGCCAGCGGCTCTGACCCGGGGCTGGACGAGGCCATCCGTTTGCATGAGGGCATGTCAACTTTCCTGCGTCAGGACATGTATGAGGCCGCCAGCCTGCGTGACAGTACCCAGGACATGTTGACCGCCATGGGTAGCCGCGAGGCGTTGGCATGAGCCCGGCTAAAGACGTGGTGGCCCAATGTCTGGGGTAAAAAGTGTCCTGCTGGCGATCCAGGTGGCCACCCTTCGGCGCGACCAAGCGGCGGCTGTTTTGCTGCAAATGCAGCAATCTGAGTCCTTTGCGCGAGAGCAGATGAGCCAGCTCCAAACCTATGCCGACGAAACCGAGGCCCGGTGGGCCAAGGCCGCCCAGATCAGTGTGACCCCAGAAATGATGCGACATCATTACCAGTTCATGGATCGCCTGCAACAGGCGGTGATCTTGCAGGAAGGTGTCTTGGGTCAGTGGGGCAGCAAGGTAGAACGCGCGCGCAAGCACTGGCTCGAGACCGAGTTCAGGGTTACCAGCTTGAAGCAGGTCCTGAAAAATAAACAAGCCGAACTAGCCGTGGTACAGGGCCGCCGAGAGCAAAAAGAAATGGATGAATTTGCCGCCATGCAAACCCGGCGTACCGCACAACAGACTCTGGAAGAGGATCGACGATGAGCATTGAATTAGCCGCCCCGCCAAGTCCGCAGCCTAAGGCCGCCAGCGCTGGGCTTGGCCCGAGCGGCAAGATTAAGGCCGGTATGCAGGACGCTGCTTTGGTTGATGACCCAGGCAGTTTCTCCACGCTGCTTGCCGCCTCGGCCGAGGAGACTGATGATTCGGAGCCGGCGTCCACGCAGGATGCCGTACCTGATGGCGCCAAAGAAGGTGCTCCCCCGAACGCGCTACAGGCACCCCAGCCAGCGCTGGATCTGGCCGCTTTTCTCGCACTAGCTGGCCAGGCCGACGCCGGTAGAGCATCAGCTGGAATTGCAGCGCTGCCTAGCCCAAATGCGATGGTTACTGCCAACGTTGTTGCCAAGCCATTGATGGCCGAAACCCAGACCGGCGGGCCGATGGCGCACCGTGCAACGGTCGCCGGTGGCAAAAATGGGCTGCCGACCGTCGCGCCAGGCGAGGCCAACGCATCACTTTTGGGAGGTCCCGCTGCTGGCGCTGCAGAAAAGGCGTCACTGCCGGCCGGAAAAAACGCGTTGTCTAACCCACTGTCGGTAACGCCAGATCAGACAGACCCACGCCAGTCGGCCGCATCAACCGCACGGGCCGCCGAAAAACTGGAAATCCAGGGCCTGCGGCTGGAGGCGTTTTCACGTGAACCGGCGCTGGCTGGCCTTGTTGCTGCCAGCGGCCTGGTAGACGGGCTGGTGCGGCAAGCGGGCGCGAGCACAGACAAACCACTCGGACGATTTGCAGTCTCTAGCTTTGAAGGCCCGGGTGGCTCGATGCAGGCAGCGACCGGGGCGCCGGGTGAGATACAGACGCCTTCAGACGTGGTGACTGTGCAGACCACCGACACCATGTTGGCGGACACGGTGAGTTACTGGGTCAGTCAGGGGGTTCAAAAGGCAGAATTGAAGCTCGACGGCTTTGGCGCTGAACCGATTGAGGTCAGTATTTCTCTTGCGAACGGGGAGGCTCAAATCGGTTTCAGGACCGATCGCGCCGATGTGCGCGAGGTGATTGAGGGCGCCATGTCCCACCTGAAAGAACTGTTGGCCAGCGAAGGGCTGGTGCTTGCTGGGGTCTCGGTAGGCACGTCGGGCCAGGATCGCTCAGGCGCTCAGGCACAGCGCGATCGCGCTGCTGCGAGAAACAAGGGGATTAGTCTGGTGGAGCCGGAAGCCGCTGTGGCCGCCCCTCGCAGCCGACCTGTGCCAGGTCGAACGGTCGACTTATTCGTGTAAAAGAGGGGCTGATCGGCTCGAAAGGCTGGTTTTTACGGGGTTGATCCTGACACCGTGCGTGTCAATGTGTTCAATAATAGGTCTTCAACCTGTTGTTCCTAAGGAAAAAAAGTGGCTACCAAAGCTGATGCCGACAAGCCTGCCGCCGAAGAAGCTGCCAAGGCGAAGCCCAAGAGCAAAAAACTTTTGCTGATTGGCGGCGTAGCAGTGTTGGTACTTGCGCTGGTGGGTGGCGGCGCTTTTTTTCTGCTGAGTAAAAAAAATGCATCGGATGAAGAGGGCGAAGAGGTCGTGAAGGTGGCGATCAAAGGGCCTCCAACCTACCTGGCGCTGGACAATATGGTGGTCAATTTGGCTGACCCGGGTGGTGAAAAGGTCGCTCAGATCGGCATCACGCTGGAGCTGGCCGACTCAAAGGCCACGGAAAAGGTGAAGCCCTACATGCCCTCCATCCGCAGTGGCGTGCTGTTGCTGGTGTCGCAGCGCACGGCGCAAGAATTATTGGCCATTGAGGGCAAGGAAAAGCTGGCGGCAGACATTCTGCTTGAGGCATCCAAGCCCTTTCAGACATCACAGGATACGGTGGCAAAACCCAAGAAGGACGCCGCAAAGAGCAAAAAGAAAGCGTCTGAAAAGGCCCCGGTGGACGACAATCCGGTGCGAGGCGTACTTTTTTCAAGCTTCATCGTCCAGTAACATAGAACTTGCCAGCCACTTATGAGTGAATCTTTTCTCTCCCAGGAAGAAGTCGACGCGCTGCTTGAAGGCGTGACCGGCGAGAGCCAGAAGCTGTCTGAAGAGCTGCAAGATCAAGGCGAGGTTCGGGCGTACAGCATCTCCAGCCAAGAGCGCATTGTTCGGGGGCGTATGCCCTCGATGGAGATCGTCAATGAACGGTTTGCCCGCAACCTGCGGGTGGGCTTATTCAACATGATTCGCCGGAGCCCTGAGATTTCTTTGGGTCCGGTGGCGGTGCAGCGCTACAGTGCTTTTTTGCGCGAATTGGCGGTGCCCACCAACTTCAACATCATGGCGATCAGGCCCCTGCGCGGTAGCGGCCTGATTGTGTGCGAACCAGCCTTGGTGTTCGGGATCATTGAGATGCTGTATGGCGGCGTCGGCAAGTTCAAGACCCGTATTGAGGGGCGCGAGTTCTCGCAGACTGAGCAGCGCATCATCAATCGCTTGGTGGGTGTTATCACCGAAGAGTACAAAAAGGCTTGGAAGGGCATTTACCCGCTTGAGCTGGAATACCAGCGTTCGGAAATGCAGCCGCAATTCGCCAATATTGCAACGCCCAGTGAAATTGTTGTGTCAACACATTTTCAGGTTGAAATTGGTGACATCGCGGGCGCCATTCATTTCTGCATGCCGTATGCGACTTTGGAGCCCATTCGCGACGTGTTGTATTCGTCCACACAGGGCGACTCGGTCGAGGTGGATCGCCGCTGGGTGAACGTGCTGACGCAGGAAATCCAGGCGGCCGAGGTGGTGTTGGTGGCCGAATTGGCGCGCGCCAATGCCACTATTGAACAGCTGATGGCCATCAAGCCTGGGGATTTCATCGAACTTGACCGCAAATCAAAAATTGAAGCCACGATCGCAGGTGTTCCTGTGTTTGAATGCCAATACGGTACGCACAATGCAAAATATGCGTTGAGAATTGACAGAAGCTTGCGCGGGAATGACCTCGCCTGGATGGGAGATAAACATGGCAATTGACGAAAACACGACCGAAGACGACGGCATGGCCAGTTGGGCAGAGGCGCTTCAAGAGCAACGCTCTTCTGAATCTGGCGGCATCGAGCCGGGCGGTATCCTGTCAGGTGAGCCATCGCGCGCGTTCTCGGGGGCACCGCCCTCTAGCGAGATACCCATCAGCGACATCAACCGAGTGCTGGATATCCCGGTGCAACTGTCGGTGGAGTTGGGCCGTACCCGGGTTCCTATCAAGCACATTTTGCAGCTGGGCCAGGGGTCGGTGGTTGAGCTCGATGCCCTGGCGGGTGAACCCATGGACGTGCTGGTTAATGGTTATTTGATTGCGCAGGGCGAGGTGGTGGTGGTGAACGACAAGTTCGGCATCCGCTTGACTGACGTGGTCACACCGTCGGAGCGTTTGCGCCGAGTCAGCAAAGGATGACGCGCCCATGACGCAGACCTTGGGGCTGGTCGCTGTTTTCGTTTTTCTGTTGGCTTTGTTGCCCATGGCCGTCAAGTGGCTCAAGCAGCGCGCTCTGGGCAGTGTGGCTGGAGCCGATTCGGCCGCCAAAATCGTGTCGGTCTTGGCGGTCGGCCCTCAACAAAGGGTAGTGACTGTGGAGCAGGGGCCAGATCATGCCCGTGTCCGACTGACCCTGGGCGTCACGGCGCATACCATCACCTTGCTGCACAGTGCCGACCTTAGTGCCGAGCCGCAGGCACCCGCGGTGATAGCGCTCCCGGATTCGGGCCGAGTGTGATGGCGCAATACATGGTGTTCAAGCGATACGCTGGTTGGCTGTGGTCTTCGTTCGGCCTTAAGCTGGTCGCGGCGGGTGGTATAGCCCTGGCCGGCTTGTCGGCATCATGGGCACAAACGGCAGGACAGTTGCCCTTGCTGGTGGGCACCGGCGGCACTGGCATGAGTTTTTCAGTGCCAGTCCAGACCTTGCTGTTTTTTACGGCTCTGTCGTTCCTGCCGGCAGTGCTGCTGATGATGACCGGTTTTACGCGGATTGTGATCGTGCTTTCACTGTTGCGTCAGGCTTTGGGCACCCAGTCGGCGCCACCGAATCAGGTGATCGTGGGCCTGTCGCTGTTTCTGACTTTTTTTGTTATGGGTCCGACCTTTGACAAGGTTTACAACGAAGCCTATCTGCCTTACTCTAAAAACGCCATGCCGTTTGAGCAGGCCCTTGATAAAGCAGAGGCGCCATTGCGCCAGTTCATGAGCAAACAAACACGCCAGTCGGACCTGGCGCTGTTTGTCCGTCTTGCCAAACTGGAGCCCGGTACCAACGCTCAGACGGCGCCCATGCGCGTGCTGGTGCCCGCGTTTGTCACCAGCGAGCTCAAGTCAGCATTCCAAATCGGGTTCATGATTTTTATCCCTTTCCTTGTGATCGATATCGTGGTGGCCAGTGTGCTGATGTCGCTCGGCATGATGATGCTGTCGCCTGTGCTTGTGGCCCTTCCGTTCAAATTGATGCTGTTTGTACTGGCTGATGGCTGGAACCTGCTGATTGGTTCTCTGGCGTCGAGCTTTGCTGTTTGAGGGGCGGACATGAACGCACAGATGGTGTTGACCATGGGCCAGGAGGCCTTGCTGATGTTGCTGATGGTGTCAGCTCCCGTCTTGGGCGTGGTGTTACTGGTCGGGTTGGTCATCAGTCTGTTTCAGGCCGTTACCCAGATCAATGAGGCTACCCTGGCGTTTGTACCCAAGTTGCTGGCGGCCGTGGCGGTGTTCGCCTTGGCAGGGCCTTGGATGCTGAATATGCTGGTGGAGTACATTCGTCGCGTGATCGAAGCGATCCCGGGCGCAGTGAGCTGACCGGCGCCTGAAGGCCATGATTGCCCTGACCGAAAGCCAGATCGTGGCTTGGCTGTCACCGCTGATCTGGCCCTTCTTCCGGGTGCTGGCGGTTTTCACGTCGGCCCCTATTTTTTCCTCTAGGGCTTTCCCTTTGCGGGCGCGGGTTGGGCTGGCACTGCTGATCTCGATTGCAGCCCAACCTAGTTTGTCCGGGCAGCCGGTGATCAGCATTGCTGGCCCAGACGCCTTGGGCGCTTTGATCCAGCAGGTGAGCATTGGTTTGGCCATCGGGTTTACTGTGCGGCTTGTATTTGCGGCGGTTGAGCTTGCCGGGGAGGTTGTCGGCTTTCAAATGGGCTTGAACTTTGCGTCCTTCTTTAATCCCTCGCTCAACACCCAATCCAGTGCAGTAGCGACATTCTTTGGCCAGATGTCGACTTTTCTGTTCATCGTCATGAACGGGCATCTGATGATCCTGATGGCGGTTATCAAGAGTTTTGAGGCTTTTCCGGTGGACCAAAATTTCCTTGCCGCCGTGTCTAGCCTGAAACTGTATACGCTGGGGGCGGACCTGTTTGCCACCGGTCTTTGGATTGCCTTGCCAATGATCGGCATGCTCATGTTCGTCAACCTGGGATTGGGCATTGTGTCCCGAGTTGCTCCGCAAATGAACATTTACGCGATTGGCTTTCCAATCACTCTGACGGTTGGTCTGATTGGTATCACCGCCACCCTCCCCATGCTGGATCAGCCAATGATGGCCCTGATGGAGCGCGCGATTGATCTTTTTGCGAGGCGTTGACGGGGCCGTTTTACACCAAATTGTTGCGAATGGCGTACACCGTGAGCTCCGAATTATTGCCAAGCTTGAGTTTTTCCAGAACTCGAGATCGGTAAACGCTGACAGTCTTGGGGCTTAGCATGAGTTCTTCTGCAATGTCCGACAAGCGCTTCCCCGATGCGATCTTGAGCAGGGTTTGCAATTCGCGTTCTGACAACGTGGCATGCAGGCTTTCGACCTCTGGCGTACGCAGGCTCTCCACCAGCATGCTGGCGACATCGGCTGTGACGTATTTGCGACCTTGGGCGACAGTCCTGACCGCCTGGATAAGATCTGCCGGGTCGCCAGCCTTGTTCAAATAGCCTTGTGCGCCAGCGCGTAGGCACCGTATCGCGTATTGGTCTTCAGGAAACATCGAGACGATGAGGACCTTGATAGGCGAATCCGACTCGCGCAGGCTTGAAAGGACCTCCAGTCCACCTCGTCCGGGCATATTCAGGTCCAGCACCAGAACATCGCATGCCGTATTTCTGATCGCTTCACGAACTTCGGCATAGTTAGACGCCTCGCCGGTGACCTGTATGTCGACAGCCTCAGACAAAGTTTCACGGATACCGCGCCGGACCATAGCGTGGTCGTCGCACAAAATGACGCGAATCATGTTAATCGGTTTCCTGGTTCATCGCCTGTAGACTCAGGCAGTGGCACCGACAAAATAATGGATGTGCCCGTATTCTCAAAACTGCTGATATCAAGCCAACCTTCGACTGTCTTGGCGCGCTCTTGCAGGCCGCGAATGCCGAAGGACTTCGGTTTGGCGAGCTCTGCCTGGGCAATGCCCTGGCCATTGTCCCTGACCTCCAGAGTTAACACCTCTTCAGCGTCAGACAGGTCAATGTGGACGAGATCGCAGGTCGCGTGCTTGCTGATATTTGTTAGGGCTTCCTGGGCGGTTCGGTAAGCCACCAATTGCACCGCCTTGGGAATATCCCTTGAGCTGTCGAACGCGTTGACCACGGTTCTTATGCCGGTTCGTTTTGTAAAACTTTCAGCCAGCCATTGCACGGCTGCTGCCAAACCCTGGTCCAGGATTGCGGGTCGAAGGTCTTTCATGATGCGTTGGCTGGCATCAATCGCGTGTCCCAGCATCTCCTTCGCCGACTGCAGGTGCGAGCGCACAGCCTCATCAGAGGCATGCCGCTCAAGCCAGGACAGGTCGAAACGCACTGCTGCCAGGGAGCCGCCAATGTCGTCGTGGATCTCCCGGGCAATGGCGGCGCGCTCCTGCTCGATGGTCGCTTGCAGATGCTCGGCGAATTCTGCGAGGCGCTTTTGCGAGAGCGCCAGTTCCGCATCGGCTGCAACTTTGGCCCGCCGAATCGCGTGCAATTCCAGAACGCGCCGGATAGTGGAGGCCAGTTTGGACACTTCGTCTTTGGCAAGGTAATCGCTCACACCCATCTTGATAGCCGCTACGGCAGCCGATTCACCGATAGCTCCTGAGAGCAAAACAAAAGGGGGGCTTTCTTGCTGCTGCTGGAGCGTTTGCCATGCATCCAGCGCCGTGAAACCCGGCAGTCGGTAATCCGCAAGAATGACGTCGAAGTGCTGAGTCTGCAATTGTTCGGCGAAGTCTTCCAGACTTTCGACCCGCTGCAACTCAAAATTTTCATCGGTACGCGCCAGCACCCGACGGACCAGTTCATGGTCGACTTCTGAATCCTCCAAATGGAGCACTTTCAATGTTGTTTCCGGTGCGCGTTTTTGAGCCATGATGAACGGTATGATTAGCTATTATGCTTGGAGCACTCTATGGCCTGGTGGTTTGGCTAAATGTCAACGGCGGGCAGAATTGGAAAAGTGAATGCAAGAGTCAGTTACATCGGCGGCAGCGCCCTCGGTCGAGGTTCCCCTCATGCTGGTCGCAGAGGTACAGGATTCTTTGCTTATGGTTGTTCACGACCTAAACCGGCTTGACGGGCTGCTGGCCCACACGATGGAGAATCTGATGCTGCGCTTCTCAAGCGCACTGTCACATTTGGAAAGTGCTGAGCAGGCGGGCGGGGATGACCTGGGTCCTGCCAGGGGCGCCATGAGCGCTGCCGTGATTGAGTTGCAGTTTCAGGACATCGCATCGCAACTTATTGCGCACTCCACGAAGACACTTCTGAGCTGCGCCTATCGGTTGGCAGCCGAATCCATGGGCTCAGAAGATGGCGAAGCGCTTCCTTTTGTCGAGGATATGCCCCAGCGCCCTAACCCAGTGACTCAAGACGAAATGGACGCTGGGTCCATCGAGCTTTTTTAGTGCTTAATTGAAATAGATTTCAGTAATTGTTGGAGCTGTGTATGGCATTTATTCTCGCAGTTGATGATTCGCCGTCCATGCGCAAGATGGTCTCCTTCACTTTAAAAGGTGCCGGCTACCAGGTGGTCGAGGCTGTCGATGGTGTAGACGCCTATGAAAAAGCGCAAATTCAGGCGTTCGACTTGGTTTTGACGGATCAGAACATGCCAAGGCTGGATGGTTTGGGATTGACTCGGAAATTGAGGGAACATCCTCAATTTAAGACAGTACCAATATTGGTCCTGACCACTGAGTCCAGTGACTTGATGAAGCAGGCGGGCCGGGCGGCTGGTGCGACGGGATGGTTGGTGAAACCATTTGATCCAGCACGTCTGCTTGAGGTCATCAAAAAGGTCATCAAGTAATGAGGCCAATTGGCGTTGAACGGCATTGCCGCAAGGAGTAGATTGACATGTCAGATGCACAGCAACATGGGGGTGGCGAGGAGGGTGACTTCGATCTGACACAGTTCTATCAGATTTTTTTTGAGGAAGCTGCGGAGAATCTGGACCTCATGGAGCAGATGCTGCTCAGCCTTCACCTCGAGACCGCAGATGATGAAGAGCTCAACGGGATATTCCGTTGTGCTCATTCGGTCAAGGGCGGTGCGGCTACCTTCGGTTTCACGGACGTGGCCGGTTTGACGCACCAGATGGAGTCACTGTTGGACCGCTTGCGGCGCCATGAGATCCAGCCGAATTTAGCCATGGTGGATGTGTTGTTGCAATCGGCCGATGTGTCCCGCAGCCTTCTAGCCCGCCATCAGGCGGGGGGCATTGGCGAGCCTCCATCTACCGAGGCGCTTGTTCAACGTATCATTGATCTGGCCTTAGGAGAAGGTCAAAGCGTTGCGCCAATCGTGGCCTCGTCGGCGGTTCATGAACGCACGGTTCAGCCCGAGCCACACCCAGTTGCTGCTGAGGGTGAGCGAACCCTTGAAATCATGGTGGGTCCGCTCAAGGACATGGCGCATGCGGAAGCCATCAAAGAGCTGTTCCGAGATATTCCAGGTTTGGGCACCATAGAGGCACAGGCTTGCGATCAGGCTGATATGCGGAAGTTTTCAGTGGTCAGCTCGACTTCCACTGATGAGCTACTTGATCTGTTTGAGTTTCACGTTTCACGCAGTCAAGTGGCGATCAAGGATGTGACCGAAAATTTGCCATTGATCCAATCGGCATCAGCGATCCGAGCCGATGCAGTGGAGGCTTTCCGCGCAACGCAGGCGCTGCCTGGCACGATGGCGCAGGATGACCCACCCCCTGGGACGCCTTTGGCGCCATCGCCAGGTTTTGGTTTTTTTGATGGTGCGCCTGGGGCGCCAATGACTCCGTCTGTCTATGTGCCACCAGCCGTCGAAAAAGTGACGGCACAGGTGAAACCGATCGAAAAACCTAACGCGCCATTGGCTCAGGTAGAGGCCGCCACTATTCGCGTCTCGATCAGCAAGGTCGACCAACTGATCAATCTGGTTGGCGAGTTGGTCATCACACAGGCCATGTTGGCGCAAAACAGTCGAGCTTTGGAGTCTGGCCAATTTCAGAAGTTGATGGCCGGCCTGGCGGATCTTGACCGAAACACGCGCGATTTGCAGGAGTCGGTAATGTCCATCCGGATGATCCCGATGTCGGTGGTGTTCAGTCGCTTCCCGCGGATGTTGCGCGACCTGGCATTTAAGCTCGGCAAGAAGGTCGACTTTGTCACCATGGGTGAGTCCACTGAACTCGACAAAGGATTGGTTGAAAAAATTACCGATCCACTGACGCACCTTGTACGTAACAGTTGTGATCATGGCGTGGAGCTGCCTGAAGAGCGGATTCGCGCCGGCAAACCTGAGACCGGAACCATCACTTTGTCGGCAGCTCACCAGGGCGGATCGATCGTCATTGAAGTGCGTGATGATGGCCGCGGTATGTCGCGCGAAAAGATCCTTAAGAAAGCGCGTGAACGTGGATTGGAGGTGTCTGATCAAATGCCGGATGCAGAAGTTTGGCAATTGATATTTGCCCCAGGGTTCTCAACAGCAGAGGTGGTCACGGATGTCTCTGGCCGAGGGGTCGGCATGGATGTGGTCAAACGTAACATCACGGCACTCAATGGCACAGTTGAAATCGACTCTGCCGAAGGCTA
>CAMCZF010000073.1 GCA_945885775.1 Rhodoferax sp. OV413
CCAGGCCACCAGTTTCCAGGCGCCATTGACCAGCGCACCGTCAATCACCGCCTGGTCCCCGCCCTTCCACAGACCCGTGCCCAGGGCACGTGCGCCCCGCGCCAGGACATTCTCATTGAACCAGTCCATGTAGTACTTGTTCTCAAGCAGCGTGTAAAGCGGTTGCACCCGCGCTTTGATGGCAGCCGGCAAGGCTGGATTCACCATGTACAGGTAATAGGCACTGGCAACACCGGCCAGCGCCAGCCAGAACGGCGCCGCACTGAGGCCATGCAATGCCAGTTGCAGTGGGCCATGAAACTCTTCGCGCAAGACTTCCATGGCCTTATGCAACTCAAGATTGACAAAAATCGCATCCTTGAAAAAGTCGCCAAACAGCATGGGCTGTATCGTGATGAATCCGATCAGCACAGAAGGAATAGCCAACAGGACCAGCGGCAATGTGACCACCCAGGGCGACTCGTGCGGCGCATGGGCCTCTGCGGCATCGTGTCCATGCCCATGCCCATGCCCATGCCCATGCCCAGCATCATGGTGGCCTGCGTTATGGGCGTCATGATGCGCTTCCGGATTCTGGTCGAAACGCGGCTTGCCATGGAACACCAGGAAATACATCCGAAACGAGTAAAAGGCTGTGATGAACACACCTGCGAGCACAGCAAAATAAGCGAACCCGGCGCCTGGCAAAGTACTGGCGTGAACCGCCATGATGATCTCGTCTTTGGAGTAAAAGCCTGAAAACAGCGGCGTACCAATCAAGGCAAGCGAGCCCAGCAGGGCAGTGATCCAGGTGATGGGCATGTACTTGCGCAGCCCGCCCATCCAGCGGATGTCCTGGTTGTGGTGCACGCCCATGATCACCGAGCCAGCCGCCAGAAACAACAGCGCCTTGAAGAATGCGTGCGTCATCAGGTGGAACACGGCCACGGAATAGGCCGATGCACCGAGCGCCACCGTCATGTAGCCCAGCTGTGACAGGGTGGAATAAGCGACGACACGCTTGATGTCATTCTGGATAATGCCCAGGAAGCCCATGAACAAGGCGGTGATCGCGCCAATCACCATCACGAAGTTCAAGGCCGTGTCGCTGAGCTCAAACAGTGGCGACATCCGCGCCACCATAAAAATGCCTGCTGTGACCATGGTCGCCGCATGAATCAGGGCCGAGATGGGGGTTGGGCCTTCCATCGAGTCAGGCAACCAGACATGCAATGGGAACTGCGCTGACTTGCCCATAGCACCAATGAAGAGGCAGATGCAGATCACCGTCACCAGCAGCCAGTCGGTACCCGGAAACCCGATCTTGGCCAGCTCACCTGATTTTGCGAACACTTCAGCGTAGTTCAGTGACCCGGCGTAGGCGACGATGAGTCCAATGCCGAGAATAAAGCCAAAGTCACCGACCCGGTTAACCAAGAAGGCCTTCATATTGGCAAAGATGGCCGTCGGCTTGTTGAACCAGAAACCGATCAAGAGGTAAGAAACCAGGCCGACCGCTTCCCACCCAAAGAACAGCTGCAACAGGTTGTTGCTCATCACCAGCATCAGCATGGCAAAGGTGAACAAGGAAATATAGGCAAAAAAGCGGTTGTAGCCCTCGTCTTCTTTCATGTAGCCCACGGTGTACAGGTGCACCATCAGCGATACAAAGGTGACCACGCACATCATCATGGCGGTCAGCCCATCGACCAGGAAGCCGATTTCCATCTTCAGCCCACCGACCACCATCCAGGTGTAGAGCGTCTCATTGAACCGCGCGCCGTCAAATGCCACACTGACCAGCGTCATGGCCGACAAGACAAAGGACAGCAACACCCCGAGAATGGTCAGCGAATGCGACATACGCCGACCGATCCAATTACCGCCGAATTGGGTGCCGAGGACGCCGGCCAGGATAGCGCCCACCAGCGGCGCCATCGGCACCGCCAGCAAGGTTGAAGCATTCAGGGTTTGACTCATTGTTGTTAACCCTTGAGCGTGTTGAGTTCGTCCACATTGATGCTGGACTTGTTGCGGAACAGCAGCACCAAAATAGCCAGGCCGATGGCAGACTCTGCCGCTGCCACCGTCAAGATGAAGAACACGAAAATCTGACCGTGCATGTCACCCAAGTAGTGGGAAAAGGCTACAAAGTTGGTGTTCACCGCCAGCAGCATCAACTCAATCGCCATCAGCAAGACGATCAGGTTTTTTCGGTTCAAAAAGATGCCGATCACCGACAGGGCAAAAAGAATCGCGCCCAGCGACAGGTAGTGTCCGAGGGTCAGGCTCATGATTTACGCTCCGTTATGGCACCGTCGTCGCTTTGCGGCAACGCAGCCTGGGTGGCCGGCATGGTGAGAACGGTGAGTCGATCGCGGGCTTTCACCCGCACTTGGTCCGAAGGACTGACGAATTTGCTGTCCTTACGCTGGCGCAGTGTGAGCGCTATGGCCGCAATCATGGCCACTAACAAAATCGCGGCTGCAATTTCAAGCGGGTAAACGTATTCGGTATAAAGAACCTTGCCCAACTCACGGGTATTTGACAATTGCGCCACCGCTTGGCCGGGCACCGCGGCCACCTGAGGCTCCTCACTGACACGAAAACCACCCATGAGCACGGCGGCCATTTCCAGCGCAATCAACACCCCTACCACTGCGGCCAGAGGGAAATGCTTCCAGAAGCCTTGGCGAATGCTCTCACCATTGATGTCCATCATCATCACAACGAACAAGAACAGCACCATGACCGCGCCGACATACACCAGCACCAGGGTAATGGCCAGAAATTCAGCTTTGAGCAGCATCCAGATCATGGCCGCCTGGAAAAACGATAGAACCAGAAAAAGGGCCGCATGAACTGGGTTACGGGCTGTGATCACACGGAATGCTGCAAACAGCAGCACCGCTGAGAAGGCATAAAAGAAAGCTGTTTTGACATCCATGACTTGGTTTTCTTTCGTGCAGCCGATCAGCGGTACTTGGCGTCGGCCGCCTTGGCTGCTGCAATCTCGCCTTCGTAGCGGTCACCCACGGCCAGCAGCATCTCCTTGGTGAAGTACAGGTCTCCCCGTTTTTCACCGTGGTACTCCAGAATATGCGTTTCAACAATCGAATCCACCGGGCAGCTTTCTTCACAGAAACCGCAAAAAATGCACTTGGTCAGGTCGATGTCGTACCGACTGGTGCGACGTGAGCCATCTGCGCGGACCTCGGACTCAATCGTGATCGCCATGGCCGGACATACCGCCTCGCAGAGCTTGCAGGCGATGCAGCGTTCCTCACCGTTTTCATAGCGTCGCAAGGCGTGCAGGCCTCTAAAGCGCGGCGACAAGGGCGTTTTCTCTTCGGGGAACTGCACCGTGACCTTGCGCTTGAACAGGTAGCGCCCGGTCAGGGCCATGCCCTTGAAGAGTTCCAGCAGTAAAAAGCTGGTTAAAAAATCTTTGAGCGAAAAGGCGGAGGCCGGACGCGCTGGAGCAATGGTCGACATGGGTGAATCCTCTTACTGCCAGATGTTGAAAGAGGTCTGCATCCAGGCGCCAACGACCACCAACCAAACCAGTGTGACTGGTATGAAAATTTTCCAGCCCAGGCGCATGATCTGGTCGTAGCGGAACCTCGGAAAGGTGGCGCGCACCCAGATGAACAAACTCACCACGGCACAGGTCTTGATGCCAAGCCAGACCCAGCCCGGAATCCAGTTGAACAGGGCGCTGTCGATCGGCGAGATCCAGCCGCCCAGGAACATGATGGCCGCCAGGATCGACACCAGCCACATGTTGGCGTACTCAGCGAGGTAGAACATGGCATAAGACATGCCGGAGTACTCCACCATGTGTCCCGCCACGATTTCAGCCTCACCCTCCACGACGTCAAAGGGGTGGCGATTGGTCTCAGCCAAGCCCGAGATCACGTACACCACAAAAATAGGTAGCAAGGGCAGCCAGTTCCAGGACAGGAAGTTCAGGCCCATCTGGGCAAAGTAGCCTTTGCCTTGGCCGGTGACGATGTCAGTGAGGTTCATGCTGGCTGACACCATTAGCACCACCACCAGGCAAAAGCCCATGGCGATCTCGTAACTCACCATCTGGGCCGACGCACGAAGTGCGCCGAGAAACGAGTACTTGGAGTTAGAGGCCCAACCAGCGATCACCACGCCGTACACCTCCATCGAGGTAATGGCCATCACGAACAGCAAACCGGCATTGATGTTGGCCAACGCCACGTCTGGCCCGAACGGAATCACCACCCAAGCGGCCAAGGCCGGCATGATGGTCAGAATAGGGCCTATGAAGAACAAACCCTTGCTGGCTGCGGTGGGCACCAGGATTTCCTTGGCCAGCAACTTGAGGGCGTCAGCGATTGGCTGCAGTAAGCCCAGCGGCCCGACCCGGTTCGGGCCCACGCGCACCTGCATCCAGCCCAGAAACTTGCGCTCCCAAAGGGTGAGGTAAGCCACTGCGCCCATCAGCGGCAGCACCACCGCCACGATTTTCATGAGGGTCCAGACCACCGGCCAGCCGGCTTGCGTCCACCAGGGCGCCGAGAACAAACCCTGACCAAAATTGAACAAAGCGTCGATCATGCTGTGACCTCCTGAGCCGCGGTGTGACCCCGGGCATCAGCGGTCATTTGGAGGCTGCTGGCCCGGCGCACCAGGCCGTCCAAGGCATAAATGGCGGCCACCACCGGCACATGCGCCACCGGCGCGGTGTCTATCGCAGCCTGTGTGGCATTGCTCATCAGGTCAGCAGGGATGTGTGTCACACCTGGCTGACTCAGCGCAGGGGCAAGCTTCAAAACATCTTGCGTGGAATCAAAATCAAAACCCGGCAGGCCCAGCAAATTGGCCAGCACACGGAGCACTTTCCAGGCTGGCCGGGTTTCGCCAAGTGGCTTGACCACCGCATGGAAGCCCTGCACCCGCCCCTCGGCGTTGACAAAGGTGCCGGATGTTTCAGTGAACGGCGCGATGGGCAACAACACGTCACTGAAGGCCATGTTGGCCTTGAACGGGCTCAGTGTGACCACCATGCGCGCTTGCGCCAAAGCTGCAGCCGACGCTGCGCCAGCGCCAGAGTCGAATTCAGGCTCGGTGTTCAACAGCAGCACACCTTTAAGACCGCCAGCAAGCATCTGGCCGGCGTTGAGTCCTTCGACGCCAGGCAGGGCACAGGCAAACTGCGCCCCCACCGTGTTGGCCGCCTCGGTGAGATAACCCACCGTGGCTCCGCTGTGGTCAGCTATCCAGTTGGCCAGCGCCAGCAAACTTGCCGCTTTCGCGTGATGGGCGGCGGCATTGCCCAGCAACACGGCCTTGCGCTCGCCACTCAACAGCGACAAGGCAATGGCGCGTGCCTGCGGCGTGACCTCGCCGGACACCGGCGGCGGGCTAACGCCCTTCTCGGCCGCCAAAGCGGCAGCCACATCGGCCAACGCCTGCGCCCAATGGCTGGCGGGCTGCACCATGGCATGGGCGATAGGCATGGCCCAATCCTGGGCGTAGTCGCTCAACACACTGACCGAGGCGCCCTTGCGTACGGCTTGCCGGATGCGTTGTGCAAACAGGGGGTGGTCTTTGCGAAGGTTAGAACCGACCACCAGCACGCGCTGCAAGTCAGACAGGGCTGCGATCGGCAGGCCGAGGTGGCGCACGCCTTCGGCCGGGGTGAAATCTGCATGGCGCAGACGGTGGTCGATATTTTCACTACCGAGCCCACGCATCAAGGCGCCGGCCAGCATCAGCTCTTCAAGCGTGCTGTGTGGGCTCAACAATGCCCCCAGGCTGCTCGCGCCATGCTCGGCTTTGATTTGCGTCAGCCCGTTGGCGACGTACTCCAGAGCCGTCTGCCAGTCGACCGACTGCCAGACGCCCCCCTGCTTGACCATGGGGCTGGTCAGGCGCTCATCGCTGTTCAGCGCCTCATAAGAAAAACGGTCGCGGTCTGCAATCCAGCATTCGTTGACGGCCTCGTTTTCCAGGGGACCAACGCGCATCACCCGGTTGTTTTTGACCTGCACCACCAATTTGGCCCCGGTGGAATCATGCGGGCTGACCGACTTGCGTCGTGACAACTCCCAAGTGCGGGCGCTGTAGCGGAAAGGCTTGCTGGTCAAGGCACCGACCGGACAAATATCAATCATGTTGCCCGACAACTCTGAATCCACCGACTGGCCGACAAAGGTTTCAATCTCGGCATGCTCGCCGCGGTGCGACATGCCCAACTCCATCACGCCGGCCACTTCCTGGCCAAAGCGCACGCAGCGGGTGCAGTGGATGCAGCGGCTCATTTCCTGCATGGAAATTAAGGGCCCGACATCCTTGACTGCCACGACCCGCTTGTCTTCTTCATAGCGCGATGACGACCCACCGTAGCCGACCGCCAGGTCTTGCAACTGGCACTCGCCACCTTGGTCGCAGATCGGGCAATCCAGCGGGTGGTTGATGAGCAGAAACTCCATCACCGACTTTTGCGCCTTGATGGCTTTGTCGCTCTTGGTCCGCACGATCATGCCTTGCGTGACTGGCGTGGCGCAAGCCGGCATGGGCTTCGGCATTTTCTCCACATCGACCAGGCACATGCGGCAGTTGGCGGCGATGCTGAGCTTCTTGTGGTAACAAAAATGGGGAATGTAGGTGCCAGCCTTCTCGGCCGCATGCATGATCATGCTGCCTTCAACAATGTCCACCTTCTTGCCGTCGAGTTCAATTTCAATCATGGCAGCATTCGCTCAGACGTAGGCTGGGACCATACAGGTCTTGTGCTCTACGTGGTATTCAAATTCGTGACGGTAGTGCTTGATCATGGCGCGCACGGGCATCGCTGCAGCATCACCCAAGGCGCAGATGGTGCGCCCCTGAATGTTGTCCGCGACCGAGTTCAGCAAATCCATGTCAGAGGGTCGGCCGTGGCCGGTTTCGATCCGGTCAACCATGCGCGACAGCCAGCCCGTGCCTTCGCGGCAAGGGGTGCACTGCCCACACGACTCGTGCATGTAGAAATAGCTCAGACGCTGCAGGCTCTTGACCATGCAGCGGGAGTCGTCCAGCACAATGACCGCGCCTGAACCCAGCATTGAGCCGGCTTTGGCAATGGCGTCGTAGTCCATGGTCAGGTCCATCATGATGGTCCCGGGCAGGATGGGCGAGGAGGAGCCGCCCGGGATCACCGCTTTTAACTGACGACCACTGCGCACACCACCGGCGATTTCCAACAGTTTGGCAAACGGCGTACCCATGGGCACCTCGTAATTGCCAGGCAGTTCCACATCGCCACTGACCGAATAAATTTTGGTGCCACCGTTGTTGGGCTTGCCACAGGCCAGGTAGGCTGCGCCGCCATTGCGGATGATCCACGGCACAGCCGCAAAAGTTTCAGTGTTATTAATGGTCGTCGGCTTACCGTAAAGGCCGAAACTGGCAGGGAACGGGGGCTTGAAGCGCGGCTGCCCTTTTTTGCCTTCCAGTGATTCAAGCAGGGCGGTCTCCTCGCCGCAAATGTAGGCACCAAAGCCGTGCGCCGCATGGAGTTGAAAACTGAAGCCACTCCCCAAGATCTTGTCACCCAGCAAACCGGCAGCACGCGCCTCGTCCAGTGCCTCTTCAAAACGCTCGTAGCTTTTGAAGATCTCGCCGTGAATGTAGTTGTAGCCTACCGTGATGCCCATGGCATAGGCGGCGATGATCATGCCTTCGATCACGATGTGCGGGTTGAACTGCAGGATGTCGCGGTCTTTGCAAGTACCGGGCTCACCCTCGTCAGAGTTACAGACCAGGTATTTTTGGCCCGGGAACTGCCGTGGCATGAAACTCCACTTAAGCCCGCTCGGGAACCCTGCGCCGCCACGGCCACGCAGGGCCGATTCCTTGACCGTCGCAATGACTTGGTCTTGGGTCAGGCCATCGCCACCATCACGCGCAAGGATCTTGCGCAGCGCCGCATAGCCGCCGCGCGCCTCATAGTCGGCGAGCCGCCAGTTGCTGCCATCCAAACCCGCGTAAATCTGCGGGTTGATATGCCGGTCGTGAAAGCAAGTTTGCACACCATTGGCTTGGAACTGGCTCAAAATTTGGTCAGCGTTCATCATGGTTTCTCCGCTGCCCGCAGGCCGTCCACCAACTGGTCCAACTTATCGTCGGTCATAAAGCTGCACATCGTGCGGTCATTGACGAGCAGCACCGGCGAGTCCGCACAAGCACCCAGACATTCCGACTGCTGCAAGCTGAACAGACCATCCGGTGTTGTTTCACCCATGTGCACGCCGAGCTTATGCTCGAGATGCTTCAATGCGCGGCCGCCATCACGCAACTGGCAGGGCAAATTGGTGCAGACATTGAGCTTGTACTTGCCCACCGGGCGCTGGTTGTACATGTTGTAAAAAGTGGTGACTTCACGCACCGCAATGGGCGCCCTACCAAGGTAGTCAGCCCCCACCTTTTCGCTCTCTGCGCTGACAAAGCCGGCTTCCTGCTGCACGATGGCCAAGCAGGCCATCACCGCCGACTGCTTCTGCTCAGGCGGGTACTTGGCGACTTCGCGCGCAAATCGCGCCAGCCCTGCCTCTGAAACAACTGCTGTACTCATCGGTCGATTTCCCCAAACACGATATCCATGGTGCCGATGACGGCAACGGCATCGGCAATCATGTGTCCACCGGCCATCTCGTTGAGTGCAGCCAGATGCACATAGCCTGGCGGTCGGATCTTCAGGCGGTAGGGCTTGTTCGCACCGTCGCTGATCAGGTAAATACCAAACTCGCCCTTGGGGTGCTCGACGGCGGCGTAGGCTTCGCCTTCAGGCACATGAAAGCCTTCGGTAAAGAGTTTGAAGTGGTGGATCAGTTCTTCCATGTTGGACTTCATGGATTCGCGATCAGGTGCCGCCACTTTGTGGTTGTCGGTGATCACCGGTCCAGGGTTGAGGCGCAGCCAATCGACACACTGCTTGATGATGCGATTGGATTGCTTCATTTCCTCCATGCGCACCAGGTAACGGTCATAGCAGTCGCCGGTGGCACCTACGGGAATGTCAAACTCCATACGGTCATAGACGTCATAGGGCTGCTTTTTGCGCAGGTCCCAGGCGATGCCTGAGCCACGCAACATAGGCCCTGTGAAGCCCAAATTGAGCGCGCGCTCCGGTGTGACAACACCGATACCGACCGTGCGCTGTTTCCAGATTCGGTTCTCTGTCAGCAGCGTGTGGTACTCGCCGAGATAGGTCGGAAAGCGCTGGGTGAAGTCGTCAATAAAGTCGAGCAAGGAGCCCTGCCGGTTGCTGTTTAGTTGGGCAATGCCTCGCGCATTCCGAACCTTGTTCGCCTTGTACTGCGGCATGCTGTCGGGCAGGTCGCGGTAGACGCCCCCAGGGCGGAAATAGGCGGCATGCATGCGCGCGCCACTGACAGCCTCGTACATGTCAAACAGGTCTTCACGCTCACGAAAGGCGTAGATCAGAATGGTTGAGCTCCCGCAGTCGTTGCCATGGGAACCAAGCCACATCAGGTGATTGAGCAGGCGCGTGATCTCGGCAAACATGACGCGGATGTACTGCGCACGCAAGGGCACGTCAATACCCATCAGCTTTTCAATGGCCAGGCAAAAGGCGTGCTCGTTGCACATCATTGAGACGTAATCGAGCCGGTCCATATAGGGTAGCGACTGGATAAAGGTTTTGCTTTCGGCGAGCTTCTCGGTGGCGCGGTGCAGCAGCCCAATGTGCGGGTCGGCGCGTTGGATCACCTCGCCATCAAGCTCAAGCACCAGGCGCAAAACGCCGTGCGCCGCCGGGTGTTGAGGCCCGAAATTCAGGGTGTAGTTTTTAATGTCAGCCATGACGCATACCGCCTAGTGCAGGCCTCCGTAGTTGTCTTCCCGGATGATGCGCGGTGTAATCTCACGTGGCTCAATGGTGACGGGCTGGTAAACCACACGCCGGTTCTCTGCGTCATAGCGCATTTCGACATGGCCACTCAGGGGGAAATCCTTGCGGAAAGGATGCCCTATAAATCCGTAGTCGGTCAAAATACGCCGCAGGTCATCATGCCCCTCGAACACAATGCCGAACAGGTCAAACGCCTCACGCTCGAACCAGTTGGCCGAGCTCCAGACTGCAGTGACCGAGGGCATCATAGGCAGGTCGTCATCGGGTGCAGCTACCCGAACGCGCAGGCGCTGGTTCAAGCTGACCGACAACAAATGCAGCACCACACCAAAGCGCGGGCCGTCCCGGCCAACGCCCTTGTAATCCGAATAGTCAACACCACAAAGGTCAATCAGTTGCTCAAATTGGCAACCCGGCGTATCACGCAGTGCCAGAGCCACCTGGTGCAAATTAGTCGCAGCGACGTCCACACTCAACTCGCCGCGGGCGACGCCGATATGAAGTACCTTGTCACCCAACGCGGCGGAAACGACAGCTTGTAGCGCCTCAGGGTTCACAGCATAAACAGTCATCGCAATCCCTCAGGCTCGGGCAATGGTTTGGGTGCGGCGGATTTTTTGCTGCAGTTGCATGATGCCGTAGAGCAAAGCCTCAGCGGTTGGCGGGCAACCCGGCACATAGACGTCGACCGGCACAATTCGGTCGCAACCCCGCACCACCGAGTAGCTGTAGTGGTAGTAACCGCCACCGTTGGCACATGAACCCATGCTGATGACCCAGCGAGGCTCTGACATTTGGTCGTAAACCTTGCGCAGGGCTGGGGCCATTTTGTTACACAGCGTACCAGCAACAATCATGAGGTCCGACTGCCGCGGGCTGGCCCGAAACACTTCGGCACCAAAGCGGCTGATGTCGTAACGGGCGGCCGCAGCATGCATCATCTCGACCGCACAACACGCCAACCCGAAGGTCATAGGCCAAACCGAACCGGTCTTGGCCCAGTTCATCACCGAGTCATAGCTGGTGGTGACAAAACCTTCCTTAAGTACGCCTTCGATCATTGCATCTTCCCCGCTTATTCCCAGTCAAGAGCGCCTTTTTTCCACTCATAGACAAAGCCCACGACCAGAATGCTCAGAAAAACCATGACCGACCAGAAGCCAAGGCTACCAATGTCCTTGAGTGACACCGCCCACGGAAACAAGAAGGCGATCTCAAGGTCGAACAAGATAAACAGGATCGCCACCAGGTAGTAGCGCACATCGAACTTCATGCGTGCATCTTCGAAGGCCTCGAAGCCGCATTCGTAGGGAGAGTTTTTAGCAGGATCAGGCCGGTTCGGCCCTAGCACGTAACCCAGAACTTGGGGCACGACGCCAACACCGATACCAACCAGAATGAACAAGAGGACTGGCAGGTACTGTTCAAGATTCATCTGGTGATGCTGATCAAGTTATTGGTCAGCAGCAGGTTACCGCTGAAGACCTCTTATCTGGTGCCGTCGGCGAGACTCGAACTCGCACAGCTTTCGCCACTACCCCCTCAAGATAGCGTGTCTACCAATTTCACCACGACGGCGGCTTTATAGAGTCCGGATGGCATGAGGCGCCGCAGGGCGAATTGCTCTCCGAAAGTAACTAGAGTTTACCCTGAAAACGGCTGGCTTCCTTAACGGCAAAAGGGTATTTCAAAGGCATTACTTCGATGGGATCTGCGCTGCGCCAGAGGCTGGCACCACCGGTTCGGACGCCGAGGCAGCCGGTGCTAAAACGCTAACGCCTTGCAGCACACTGCCTGAAGGCGCGGCTGGTTGGGCCATGCCGAAATAGGCCAGCAACAAGGTGCAGACAAAGAAGACAGTCGCCAAGACAGCCGTACTGCGCGACAGGAAATTAGCGCTACCGGTCGCTCCAAAAAGGCTGCCTGAACCACCGCTGCCAAAGGCCGCGCCCATGTCTGCACCCTTGCCATGTTGCATCAGGATCAGGCCCATCATCGCCACTGCCGACAACATTTGAATAGCGAGAAGAATGGTCAACAAGATACTCATGAATTACTCCGGAAAAAATAGCATAGCAGGATGGCGTTAGCGCGCTGCAGCGATGATTGATAAAAAGTCTGGCGCCTTTAGCGAGGCACCGCCGACAAGGCCGCCACCGACATCAGGCTGCGCCAGCAACTCAGCCGCATTGGCGGCGTTCATGCTGCCGCCATACAAAATGGATACGCGGTCGGCCTGAGAGGACGCCGCTTTAAGTTGGGCGCGTAACAGGGCGTGCACTTCCTGAGCCTGCGCGGCGCTGGCGGTCTTGCCCGAGCCAATAGCCCAGACAGGCTCATACGCCACCATGATTTCACTGATACAGTGCCCATTGACATGGATCACAGCAGCCAGTTGGCGCTTAACCACGGCTTCCATGGCCCCCGACTCGCGCTCAGCCAAGGTCTCGCCCACGCACACGATGGGCGTGATGCCGCAAGCCAGCGCCCGCTGCGCCTTCAATGCGACCATCGCATCGGTTTCGCCATGGTGTTGCCGCCGTTCCGAATGGCCCACCAGGCAATAGCGCACACCATAGTCGCGCAGCATGGCAGCCGATACTTCCCCTGTGTAGGCGCCGCCTTCGTAGGCCGACAGGTCCTGCGCCCCGAGGTCGAATCCACTACCCGTCAGCAGGCTTTGAACTTGGGCCAGATAGACAGAGGGGACGCACAGCGCCACTTGGCAGGCCACCGTCGCTGGCAGCCCCGAACGCAGTGCGTGGATCAAGGCCTCGTTCGCACTCAAACCGCCATTCATCTTCCAGTTGCCAGCAATCAGCTTTTTCTTCATGCGGTACCCCAGGTCAGCACAATCTTTCCAACATGCTGATTGGATTCCATCAGTTCATGTGCGTGTGCGGCGTCGGCAGCAGGGAAAGTGCTGTGAATCACAGGCTTGATACGTCGCTGCTCGATCAAGGGCCAAACCTTGTCACGAAGCGCCATAGCTATGGCCGCCTTGAAGGCCACCGGCCTGGGCCGCAAGGTCGAGCCGGTGACGGTTAGCCGCCGACGTAACACCAAGCCAGCGTTGAATTCACACTTGACGCCACCTTGGACAGCAATCATGACCAATCGACCATCTTCACTCAAGCATTCGATTTCTTTGGCGACATAGGTGCCAGCCACCATGTCCAAAATAACATCTACGCCAGTGCCGTTGGTCAGACGCATCGCTTCCTGCTGAAAATCATGACTGCGGTAGTTGATGGCATGGTCAGCACCCAAGGCCAGGCAGGCCTGACATTTGGCATCGCTACCGGCTGTGACCAGCACATGCGCGCCAAAGGCTTTGGCCATTTGGATTGCTGTCACGCCAATGCCGCTGGAGCCGCCCTGGATCAGGATGCGTTCACCTGGCTGCAAACGAGCGCGGTCAAACACATTGCTCCAAACTGTAAAGAAGGTTTCGGGTAACGAGGCTGCCTCGATATCGCTCAGTCCCTTGGGCACCGGCAGGCACTGCTGCACAGGCGCGACACAGTACTCGGCATAGCCACCGCCCGCCACAAGGGCACAGACCCGATCACCGATCGCCAGCCCAGCTTGCACCATGGCCTGGGCGTCGCCCTGGACAATGACACCAGCCAGCTCCAGGCCCGGAATATCAGATGCCCCAGGCGGTACAGGGTACAGGCCGGTGCGCTGTAAAACGTCAGGCCGGTTCACGCCGCTGGCTGCCACGTGGATCAGAACTTCACCTGCGCCCGCAACCGGCATAGGCCGCTCAGACAACTGCAGCACCGAAGGCGGGCCATAGGCCGAAATCTCAACAGCTTTCATGGTCATATCAGCCGATAGCCCTTGTTCCACTTGAACCAGGCGCTATCGTTGTCATATCAAACCAATTGCCACTCAAGCGTGGTCGCCGTGCTGGGTCGGACGATCCAGCAGCACCTTCATCGACAGCTTGATACGGCCTTTTTCGTCGGTCTCCATCACCTTGACCTTGACAATCTGACCCTCGGACAGGTAATCGGTGACTTTTTCGACCCGCTCATGGGCTATCTGGCTGATGTGAAGCAGACCGTCTTTACCGGGCAACAAGTTGATCAGCGCGCCGAAATCAAGAATCTTGGTGACCGGGCCTTCGTAGACCTTGCCGATTTCGACTTCGGCTGTGATCTGCTCGATGCGGCGCTTGGCTTCTTCGGCCTTGGCCGGATCGGCCGAGGCGATGGTGATGGTGCCGTCTTCCTCGATGTTGATCTGGGTGCCGGTTTCTTCGGTCAGCGCACGAATCACCGAGCCGCCTTTACCGATCACGTCACGAATTTTGTCCGGGTTGATCTTCATGGTGAACAAGCGTGGCGCGAAGTTGGAGACTTCGGTCTTGGCCTCACTCATGGCTTCTTGCATCTTGCCCAGGATGTGCATGCGGGCTTCCTTGGCCTGCGCCA
>CAMCZF010000074.1 GCA_945885775.1 Rhodoferax sp. OV413
TCATGGCGTCGAAAAGGTCTTGGCGTTCTATCATGGTTATGAATACTACCTTGAAAATCCAAATCCTTGGAATGGTTTTTCAATCCCGGTTCGCTTTTGATCCGTCAAGGATTCGGCAGATTCAGCGCAGCCAGCCGCTCTGGCGTGCCCACATCGGTCCAGGCGCCGGTGTACAGCTCGGCACTGACACGGCCCTGCGCCATGGCGGCGCGCAGCAGCGGTGCCAAGGTCGCTTTCAGGCCCTGCGGGTTGCCGGGCGGGATGTCACA
This sequence comes from Rhodoferax sp. OV413, assembly GCA_945885775.1. GTDB lineage: Bacteria > Pseudomonadota > Gammaproteobacteria > Burkholderiales > Burkholderiaceae_C > Rhodoferax. The sequence continues at coordinate 270 of CAMCZF010000074.1, forward strand.
GAACGGTGGCGCGAACAGGTCATGCCGGTACAGGCCGATGGTGGAATAGGTGAAACGTTGCTCAGCCTGGTTCAAGGCCAGGCCGGCCTCGCTCAGACCAAAATCGCCTTTTGGGTTGTGCGACGGGTTGGGCACCAGCCACAGGTGGGCCAGCTTGTCTCCCGCCACAAACCGGGCCAGAGCGTCCGGGCTAAAGACAAAATCAGGGGTGAACACGTCACCCGCCAACACCCAGAACACCTCGGCCAGCTGCGGCAGCGCCCGCACAATGCCACCGGCGGTTTCCAGCGCGCCGCCAAAGTCACGGCCCTCGTGCGAGTACTGCAGGCGCAAACTTGATAAATGCTCTGATTTATGTAGCAAACTTGTCAATAACGACGGGGCCTGAGGGCCAATTTCATCACCAAAATTCGCCACAATCTGGTCGGCCAGCCAGTCGGTGTTGACCACCACCTCTGCCACACCGGCCCGCGCCAACGCCTCCAGCGGCCACTGCATCAGCGGCTTGCCGCGTACGGGCAGCAGAGGCTTTGGGCAGGTGTCGGTCAGCGGCCGCATGCGTTCGCCACGGCCAGCGGCCAGCAGCATGGCGCTGGCAGGCTGTCTGGCGTTAGAAGAAGGCGGGTGGGGTAGCGACGGCATGGTGGTGCGATTGACGGATTGAGTTTAGCCCTGATGGCACAGGGGAGGCCCAGTGCATTGCCCGTCAGTTCCCTGACGGGTAGTCCCGCTAAACTTGTTCTTTCAGGCCTGATCAGGGCCGATGGCAATCAGGGAACTTAGATGCAGCATGTTGTATTCAACCAAAAAGGTGGCGTGGGCAAATCCACCATCACCTGCAACCTGGCTGCCATCAGCGCCTGGCAGGGTCAGCGCACGTTGGTGATCGATCTGGATTCGCAGGGCAACTCCACCCGCTACCTGCTGGGCGCCGATATGCCTGATGAGCTGCCCAATGTGGCCGAGTTTTTTGAGCAAAGCCTGAAGTTCACAGTACGGGATAAACCAGCTGGTGACTACATCGTCCACACCCGCTGGGAGGGCCTGGACCTGATGCCGTCCAGCCCGCTGCTGGATGAACTGCATGGCAAGCTGGAGTCGCGCCACAAGATCTACAAACTGCGCGATGCGCTGGCGCAATTGGCTGACGATTACGACCAGATTTACATCGACACGCCGCCGGCGCTCAACTTTTACACCCGCTGTGCCCTGATCGCCGCGCAGGGCTGCCTGATCCCGTTTGACTGCGACGATTTTTCCCGCAGGGCGCTGTACACGCTGCTGGAGAACGTGGCCGAGATCAAGGCTGACCATAACCCGAACCTGGTGGTGGAAGGCATCATCGTCAACCAGTTCCAGGCGCGTGCCAATCTTCCGCAGCGCATGGTGAAGGAGCTGATTGACGAAGGTCTGCCCGTGCTGCAACCCTACCTCCGGGCCTCGGTCAAGATCCGTGAATCGCATGAGCAATCCTTGCCCATGATCTTTCTGGACCCGCGCCACCCCCTGACGCAAGAGCTTGTGGCGCTACACGATGCGCTGATGTAGGCCTGGACGCCCGGTAAAATCATGGCGATCCTTCTTCACCCACACCCAACTACCCCACCGGAGCCCGCACCCCATGGCAGACACAGAACAGACCAGCGTCGCGAACAACGCCCACATGGCCAACGCGATTCGCGCCCTGGCGATGGATGCGGTCCAGCAGGCTAACTCGGGCCACCCCGGCGCGCCGATGGGCATGGCAGACATGGCCGTGGCCCTGTGGGGCCGGCACCTCAAGCACAACCCGGCCAACCCGCACTGGTTTGACCGCGACCGCTTCGTGCTCTCCAATGGCCACGGCTCGATGCTGATCTATGCGCTCTTGCACCTGACCGGCTACAAGCTGCCGATGAAAGAGCTGAAAAACTTCCGGCAATTGCACAGCAAGACCGCCGGCCACCCCGAAGTGGGCGTGACACCCGGGGTGGAAACCACCACCGGCCCGCTCGGCCAGGGCATGACCAACGCCGTGGGCATGGCGCTGGCTGAAAAGCTGCTGGCTCAAGAGTTCAACCGCGACGGGCATACCGTGGTCGACCACCACAGCTATGTGTTTCTGGGGGATGGCTGCCTGATGGAGGGCATCAGCCATGAAGCGGCTGCGCTGGCCGGTGCCTGGAAGCTTAACAAGCTGATTGCGCTGTACGACAGCAATGGCATCTCGATCGACGGCCAGGTGGCGCCCTGGTTCGTGGACAACACTGCGTTGCGTTTTGTCGCCTACGGCTGGAACGTGCTGGGCCCCATCGACGGGCATGACGCCGAGCTGGTGGCCCACACGATTGTCGAGGCCAAAAAATCTACCGAGCGCCCCACCCTGATCATCTGCAAGACCGCCATTGGCCAGGGTAGCCCCAACCGCGCCAATACCGCCAAGGCCCACGGCGAGCCGCTGGGTGCAGAAGAAATCAAGCTCACGCGCGAAGCCCTAAACTGGCCGCACGCCCCGTTTGTGATCCCCAAACCGGTGTATGCCGCCTGGGACGCCAAGGCCAGCGGTGCCGCTGCCGAGCAGAGCTGGAACGAGCGCTTCAAGGCTTATCAGGCGGCTCACCCCGCCCTGGCACGCGAGCTGGTGCGCCGCATGAAGGGCGAGCTGCCGAAGAAGTTCAACCAATTGGCGGTGGACACCGTGGTGGCGGCCCATACCAAGGCCGAGACTGTGGCCTCGCGCAAGGCCTCACAGTTGGCGCTAGAAGCTTTCACTGCCGGCCTGCCCGAGCTGCTGGGCGGCTCGGCAGACCTAACTGGCTCCAACCTGACCAACACCAAGAGCACCCCCAACCTGCGCTTTGACTTTGAAGGCAAAGGCAATGGCGGGCGCCACATCAACTACGGCGTGCGCGAGTTCGGCATGGCCGCCATCATGAACGGCATTGCGCTGCACGGCGGCTACATCCCTTACGGCGGCACCTTCCTGACCTTCAGCGACTACAGCCGCAACGCCATCCGCATGGCGGCGCTGATGAAGCTGCGGGTGGTGCATGTGTTCACCCACGACTCGATCGGCCTGGGCGAAGACGGCCCCACGCACCAGTCGGTCGAGCACGCCGCTAGCCTGCGCCTGATCCCCAACCTGGACGTCTGGCGCCCGGGTGACACTGCCGAGACCGCCGTGGCCTGGACCGTGGCGCTGCAAAACAAGACCAAGCCGACCGCGCTGTTGCTCTCGCGCCAGAACATCAGCTACGCCCCTAAGGCCGGCCTGGGCGACATCAGCCGTGGCGCCTATGTGCTGGCCGAGCCGAGCGAGGTTGGGCTGAAGAAAAAAGCCCAGGCGGTCATCATCGCCACCGGCTCTGAGGTGCAATTGGCGCTCAAGGCGCAAGAGCTGCTGGCCGCCCGCAAGATCGCCGTGCGCGTGGTCTCCATGCCCAGCACCACCACCTTTGACCGGCAGGATGCCGCCTACAAAACCACCGTGCTGCCCAAGGGGCTGCCGCGTGTGGCCGTGGAGATGGGTGCCACCGACGGCTGGTGGAAGTACGGTTGTGCGGCAGTGGTCGGCATCGACACCTACGGTGAATCAGCGCCAGCGCCGGTGCTGTTCAAGCACTTCGGCTTCACGCCCGAGAACGTGGCCGATACCGTGCAGGCGGCACTGGCCAAAAAATAACAAGCGCGACCTCATTCACATTTTCAGGAGCTTTCCATGACCATCAAGCTGGGTATCAACGGCTTCGGCCGCATCGGCCGCAATGTGCTGCGCGCCGCGCTGCAAAACTTTTCTGACATCGAGGTGGTGGCCATCAACGACCTGCTTGAGCCCGACTACCTGGCCTACATGCTGCAATACGACAGTGTGCACGGCCGCTTCAAAGGTGATGTCAGTGTCGATGGCGGCACATTGATCGTCAACGGTCGGCGCATCCGCCTGACCCAAGAGCGCGACCCGGCCAACCTGAAGTGGAACGAGGTTGGCGCCGACATCGTGATCGAGTCCACCGGTCTCTTCCTGGACAAGGTCACCGCTGAAAAGCATCTGGCCGCCGGCGCCAAAAAAGTCATTTTGTCGGCCCCCAGCAAGGACGACACGCCAATGTTTGTGTTCGGCGTGAACCACGCCACCTATGCCGGGCAGGCCATCATCAGCAATGCCTCGTGCACCACCAACTGCCTGGCCCCGGTGGCTAAGGTGCTCAACGACAAGTGGGGCATCAAGCGCGGCCTGATGACCACCGTGCACGCGGCTACCGCCACGCAAAAAACAGTGGACGGCCCGAGCAACAAAGACTGGCGCGGCGGCCGCGGCATTCTGGAAAACATCATCCCCAGCAGCACCGGTGCCGCCAAGGCGGTGGGCGTGGTAATCCCTGAGCTGAACAAAAAGCTCACCGGCATGTCCTTCCGCGTGCCGACCAGTGACGTGTCGGTGGTTGACCTCACGGTAGAGCTGAACACCGAGGCCAGCTACAAGGAGATTTGCGCCGAAATGAAGGCACAAAGCCAGGGCGCGCTCAAGGGCGTTTTGGGTTACACCGAAGACAAGGTGGTGGCCACTGATTTCCGCGGCGAAACCTGCACCAGCGTTTTTGATGCTGACGCCGGCATTGCGCTGGACAGCACCTTTGTCAAGATCGTGGCCTGGTATGACAATGAGTGGGGCTACTCCAACAAGTGCCTGGAGATGGTGCGCGTCGTCGCCTGAGCTTGCATGTCTGAGGCCAAGACCGCCCTGCGGGCCGCCCAAGTGGCCCGCCGCGATGGCCTGACACCGCAGGCAAGGGTGGCATCAGCCGCCGCCATCGCGGCGCGAGTGCGCAGCCTGCCCGCCTGGTCTCGGGCCCGGGGTGTGTTGAGCTACATGGCCTTTGGTTCAGAGCTGGATCTGGGCGAGTTGCACCGCGAGCTGTTGCAGCAAGGCCGGCTGCTGGTCGCGCCCCGGGTGCCGGCGCAAGGCCGGGCGCTGGAGCTGCGCCAGGTGGCCGATCTGACGCAAGACCTGGCGCCCAGCCGCTGGGGTATTCCCGAGCCGCTGCCCGAGCGCTGCCGGCTGGTCGACCCGGCGCAGATTGATCTGGTGCTGGTGCCGGGGGTGGCGTTTGACCAGTGGGGCAACCGTCTGGGCTACGGTGCCGGTTTTTATGACCGGCTGTTTGAGCGACTGTTGCCGTCGGCGCTGCGCGTGGCCTGTGTGCATGACGCCCTGCGGGTGGACCGAGTACCGGCCGAGGCCCATGACGCGCCGGTGGACCTGCTGATCACTGAGTCGATGGCGCTGGTTTGCCAGCGTTAAACGGCGTTGTGTGCACCGCCGCCCTGGCCGCCCAAGGCCATCTGTGGTGGATCCGTCACGATAGACTTCAAGCGCTCGTTCGGCGTTTGCAGCTTCAGCATGTCAGGTTGGGGGCGAACTAATTCGGGGTTTGATGCAAAAGCCTGTTCCAGGGCATGGGCCGCGCCCAGCATGCGCGCATCGCCGTGCAGATGACCAATCACCTGCAAGCCAAACGGCGTGCCATGCTCATCGCGCCCGCAGGGCAATGACAGCGCCGGTTGCGTGCCCAAGGTCACCACATAGGCCAAGGCCAACCAGTGGTAATAGTTCCGCATAGTTTGCCCGTCCACGCGTTCGGCATAAAGCTCGGTCCATGGGAAGGGGCTGACCGGTGTCACCGGCGCCAGGATCAGGTCGTAGTGCTGCAAGGCCTGGGCAAAACGCCGTGAAATGCGGGTCTGCTCCAAATGGGCCCAAGCCCGGTCAGCCAAGGTAATGGCCGCCGCCATTTCCACATTGCTGCGCACATTGGGGCCTAGGGTTTCAGGCGCAGTTCGGTAGACCTCGGCAAAGGCCGCTACAAAACCCTCGGCACGCAATACGTCAAAGGCACGATCAGCGTCACCAAGCTGCAGGTCCACAGGCTCACAGACCGACACCATGGGCCGAATGGCATCGACACGTTTCCGGAAAACCCGGCGGATGTCTGGGTCCACGATGCACACACCAAAATCTTCGGTGGTGCCAATGCGCAAGCGCGACAGGTCCACATGAGGCAGGGGGTGAAAGGCCTGTGCGTCAACGGGAATGCTCAGCGGGTCCATGGCATGCGGCCCGACGCTGGCCGAAAAAAGCAGGGCGGTGTCCGCCACCGTTCGCGCCATGGGGCCGAGCACCGACAACACTGACCAACCCAAAGGGCGGGCATCGTTGGCGACCAGGCCGGGCGACGGACGCAGACCGACCACGCCGCACAAGGCCGCAGGAATTCTGAGCGAGCCACCGGTGTCAGAGCCGGTGCACAAAGGCAGCATGTCGATGGCCAGTGCTGCGGCTGAGCCTCCGGATGAGCCGCCCGCATTCAAGTGGGGGTTAAACGGATTGCCCGTTGCACCCCAGACCGGGTTGCGGGTGTTGGCACCCGCGCCCATGTCGGGCACATTGGTTTTGGCGGTGACGATGGCCCCCATCTGGCGCAAGCGGGCCACCAAGGCGTTGTCTGCCTTGGGTACATTGCCACGCAAGCGAACATTGCCGTAGGTGGTAAGCAGGCCGGCGGTGTCTTGCAAGTCTTTGACGCCCAATGGCAAGCCATGCAAAGGCCCCAAGAACTGGCCTTTCATCACCGCCTCTTCGGCTTGTCTTGACGCTTGCAGGGCGCGCTCAAAATCTGTGGCGCAAATGGCATTGACCGCCGGGTTGAACCGCTCGATCCGGGCGATGCAGGCCTGCATCAATTCCACCGGTGAAATTTGCTTGGCACCAATGCGCCGGCGTAGTTCGATGGCCGACAGGCTGGTTAATTCGGTCATCTCAATTGCCCGGGTGCTCTTCACGCCCGTCCGGGTGCCTGGCAAAGCGCGCTGGGTCGCGCCCGTGCACCGGGGCGTTGTCCGGCCAGGGCCAACCGCCAAACTGTGTGCGTTGGTAATCCTCAAACGCCTGCATGATCTCGGCCCGGGTGTTCATGACAAACGGTCCGTGCTGGGCCACCGGTTCGCCGATCGGGCGGCCTTGCAGCAACAAAAATTCGCTCTCGCTGGCGCCATTGACCAGCTCTACCGACGCGTCGCCGCGCAGCTCGATCGCGCCATGCTGGCGGACCGGGTGGCCGGCCACGTCCACCGAGCCGCCCTTGAAGAAATACAGCTGGCGCCGGGTGGCGGCACTGGCGGCTGGCGGCAGGGTCCAGCTTGCGCCAGGTGCCATTCGCAGGGTCCAGATGGCCACATCGGCGTCGGCCTGCGCCGCCCATGAGGCAGGAGGCGCCGCCAGTGGCGTGTTGGCACTCGGCAGATGGCCGGCAATCACCGCCACCTCAGTCTCGCGGCCATGATCGTCGGCCATGGCCGCGCGGGGGATGCGGTCGGCCCAGAACATGGTGAAGTAGGGCGCCGCCATCTTGTTCACTGCCGGCAGGTTGAGCCAGATCTGGAACAACTCTAGCGGGTTGGGCGCCGCGGTATTGAGTAGCGGAAACATCTCTGAATGCACCACGCCCTGGCCGGCGGTCAGCCATTGCACATCGCCCTGGCCAAAACGGGCCCGAGCGCCCAAGGAGTCAGAGTGGTCAATCAGGCCTTTGCGTACGATAGTCACAGTCTCAAACCCACGGTGGGGGTGCGACGGGAAACCCGGCACCGAACGGCCGTGGTACATGCTCCAGCCGTCTTTGCGGCTGAAATCCTGGCCGATGTCACGCCCGGCCAGTGAGGCCTGGGGCGCCATCTGCCCATTGGCCACCGGGTAAGCGTCGTCGTGGTAGGCGCAGAACAGGAAGGGGTCGACGGTGTCCCAGGTGAAGCCCAAGGGTTTGATGGCGATGATGGGGTGGTTGGACATGGTGGGGCTTTCAAGCAAGCACATAGGGTACCTCAAGGTGTGCCACACCGCTGGTTCATCAATATGGTGATCTTCCGCGAAAACTCGGAAGACATCTACGCCGGCATCGAATTCGAAGCCGAGTCGGACAAGGCCCTAGACCTGGCAGGGTGGAACCGTTGCGGGCATGCTGTGAGATATGACTATATTTTCTTTTTTGAGGGCTGAATTGCTTACTGCCCTTTGTGCTGGCTTGGTAGGTGCGGCCAGCGCGCAAACGCTGCGCGCTGTGCCGGTGGTCACGGGTTTGGACAACCCCTGGGCCGTGGCCTTCTTGCCTGACGGGCGCATGCTCATCACCGAAAAGGTGGGCAATTTGCGCGTCGCGCAGAGTGATGGCCGCCTGTCCGCGCCACTGCAAGGCTTGCCTGAGGTGGCGGACACCGGGCAGTGTGGCTTGCTCGACGTCGTGCTGGACCCGGACTTCGCCAGCAACCAGCGCATCTTCTTCACTTTTGCCGAGCCCGGCGATGGTGGCAACAGCACCGCGGTGGGGCGGGCTCGCCTGGTAGGCCAGCAGTTGCAAGACGTGCGAACCATCTTCAGCCAGCGCCCCAAAATGAACAGCAACCTCCACTGCGGTAGCCGCATCGTCTTTGATCGCAGTGGCCACCTGTTGGTTGGTTTGGGCGATCGCTACAGCGGCAAGGACGAGGCGCAGAAGCCCGCCAATCACATCGGCAAGGTGGTGCGCATCACGGTGGACGGCCAGGTGCCGGTCGACAACCCATTTGTGGGCCGAGCAGGCGCCGCACCAGAGCTCTTTAGCCTGGGTCACCGTAATATTCAGGGCGCTGCGCTGCACCCTGCCAGCGGAGAGTTGTGGGCCAGCGAGCATGGCCCGCAGGGCGGTGATGAGGTCAACCGGGTGCAAGCTGGCCGAAACTACGGTTGGCCGTTGGTGACCTTTGGCCGTAACTACGGCTTCGGCACGCGCATTGGTGAAGAAGGTCCCAAACCGGGGTTCGAGCAGCCGCTACGGCACTGGATACCCACCTCGGTGGCGCCCAGTGGCTTGGCTTTTGTTACCAGCGAGCGTTACCCGGGTTGGAAGGGCAGCCTCTTGATGGGCACGCTGCGAGGGCAGGTGCTCATCCGGCTAACTTTGGAAGGTGACCGCGTGGTGTCTGAGCAGAGACTGCTAGAAGACTTGAAACAACGCATCCGCGACGTGCGCCAGGGGCCTGACGGATGGATTTATGTGCTGACCGACGGCGCTGCCGCGCGACTGTTGCGCTTGCAACCGGGTTGACTTACAGGGAACAGATGAGGGTCTGCTATGGCAGCCACTCCCTTACGCGACGAGTCTACGAAGCGGTGGGACATTGCGCCAGCAGCGCGATGGGCACCTGGATCGGCATGGACAGCAGGATCTGGCCCATGCCCTTGCCCAGCGGGTCATTGCGCAGCGAGCTCATGCCGCCGCCATCCAAGGCCTGCTCGCAAACAAAATTGAAGGCGTTGATGCCGGGTACCTCAAAGCGCGTCACCCGGCCTTTGACCAGGTGCGCCAAAAAGGCCGCCACCGCGCTTTCAGTGAGCTGCGCGCGCAGCAGGGGCAGCAGCGCGGGCGCGCGGGCGATGACGCCGATGTTAGAGATGTCGCCCTTGTCACCGCTGCGGGCCCAGGCCAGGCGAATCAGCGGCACCTCACACAGTTCACTGGGGTGGGCTGCCACGTCTGGCACGGCAACGGCAATGGCAACGGGTGTTGGCGCAGGTTCACGTGCCACAGCGGCAATGCCAGCGGGTTGTGGCACCGCCGTCTCTGTACCATCCATCAACACCACCGGGTTCAGCCGTGTTTTGGGCAACAGAAAGGCGTATTGCCGGATAGAGGGGGATGCTGATGCGCGGCCGCCGCCTGCGCCGGTGGTGCCCGGCGCCCAGGAGGTGCCGGCGGGCGCCACCTCGCGGGCCATCAGGTCCAGCGCTTCCTTGCGTGCATGGATGGCCGTGAGGCGCAGCACCGCCTCGCGGGTGTGCTGCGCCGTGGCATGCGGGCCGTAGCAAGACTCTGCGCCCAATACCTCGATGTGCGTTGCGGTATAGGCTGGCAGCCCCAACTTAGCCAACATGGCCGAGGTGCGCTCCACAATCGCAGCACCCGTGCGCCGGGCCTTGGCCACTGCGTCAAAGCCCACGATGGTGAGCTGGGCCGAGGCCTTGAAGCCGGCCATGTAGGTGGCGCTCACCTTGTAGCTCTCGGTCGGTGGGTGACCACGCGCACCACGCACCGCCACCCGGTGTTCGCCGGCCTGCGCCAGCGTGACCTGTGTGAAATCGCACACCACGTCGGGCAATAGATAGCGGGACGGGTCGCCGATCTCGTACAACATCTGCTCGGCAATCACCGCCGGCGTCACCAGGCCACCGGTGCCGGCGGGTTTGGTGCAGATCAAGCTGCCGTCGGCGCGGCATTCGACGATGGGGTAGCCGATGTTGGCCCAGTCTGGCACGGTATCCCAGTCGGTGTGCAGGCCACCGGTGGCCTGGCAGCCGCATTCGATGATGTGGCCGGCCAGGCTGCCCGCTGCCAGCGCGTCGTAGTCCGTCGGGGCCCAAGCAAACTCGTGCATCAGCACGCCCAACGTCACTGCAGAATCCACGCAACGACCAGTGATGACCACCTGGGCGCCCGCATCCAGCGCAGCCTTGATCGGCAAAGCGCCCAAATAGGCGTTAGCGGTCAACACCTGCGTTGGCAAGGCCGCACCGCTTTGCAGCTCACGCACCGGGTCTGCAGACTCGCGCAACTGCGGCAGCAGCGGCAGCACGTCATCACCCATCACCACCGCAATTTTCAGGGGCACGCCCTGCTCGGCTGCCAGTGCGGCCAGTGCCGCAGCGCAACCCTGCGGATTGACACCCCCCGCGTTGCTGACCACGCGAATACCCCGGTCCACCACATCGCGCAGCACGGCTTTCATGGCCACAGCGACAAAGTCTGTGGCATAGCCCAGCTCGGGCTTTTTGAGTCGGGCCCCGGCCAGGATGGACATGGTGAGCTCGGCCAGGTAATCGAACACCAGGTAGTCAATCTGCCCGCTGCTGACCAACTGCGGCGCACCCAGGCTGCTGTCGCCCCAAAAGCCCGAGGCCCCGCCAATGCGGACAACTCGATCAGCCTGTGTGTGGTCTGCCGGTGTCTGGTCTGCCATGGCGCGGCTACCGGCCGGTCCAGACCGGTTTACGTTTCTCGCGAAAGGCCAATTGGCCCTCCGCCGCGTCTTCGGTCAGCGCAAACAGGCCAATCTGGCTCTCGGTAAATGACATTGACTCTTCGAAGGCCATGGCTTCGATTTTCTTCATGGTGTAGAGCCCACGGCGAATGGCCGCCGGCGACTTGTCCAGCATGCGGCCCAACAGCCAGTCCACACCGGCGTCCAGGTCTTCGCGGATGTAATTGATCAGACCATATTCCAGCGCCTGCGCCGCGCTCAGCGGCTCGCCGGTCAGGCACATCTCAGCCAGCACGCGGCGGGGCAGCAAGTTGCCGATGACACTGAGCACCTGCGCCGGAAAGATACCCACTTTCACCTCGGGCAGGCCAAAGATGGCTTGCGGCGTGGCCACCACCATGTCACACATGCCCATGATGCCCATGCCCCCGGCCATGCAGGCGCCGTTGACGCGGGCAATCAGCGGTACGGTGGACTGCTTGGCCTGGCGGAACAGGTTGGCAAAACCCACGTGGGGCTCGGAGTAATCAAACTTGAACGAATTGCCGCTTTGCAAGTCAGCACCCGCGCAAAACGCCCGGCTGCCAGCCCCGGTGATCACCACGGCACGCACCTCGCGGTTGCGGTTGGCACTGGCCAGCGCCTCGGTCAGCCCGGCCAGCACCGGCGGGTTGAGCGCGTTGCGCTTGTCCTCGCGGTTGATGGTAAGCCACAGCACAGGGCCCCGCATCTCGGTCAGCAATTCGGCAGAGGGTTCAGTGCGCATGGCTTGGTCTCCGGAGGCAGTGGCAGGGGCTATAGGCGAGGGATAAGCCATCAATTTCAATGACCGGTTATTTCTGCTGCCAACGGTCGCCCGGGCGCAGGCCGACTGGCTCGTTGAGCCGGGCTCGCGCTGCCGCATCGTCCAGCAGTGTGGCGCGCCACCAGTCGGTGGTGATGGCGGCCACCAGCGCGTGGTCCCGCGCCTGTTGGTCCCGCGTCACGGGCTCGCGCGGCACGATCTCGGTGGCGCGTCCTGTCTGGCCGCCAAAGGTCATGTGGTCAGCATCCTGAAGCACCAGTTGAGCTTTACCGCCGGGGGGCAAGGCCGCGAACACAGCAATGCGTTTGTCAGGTGTGGCGCCGTTGCCCAGTACATCCTGGTCACGCGTGCCGGTGACCGACAAAACCGGGCGGCTCAGGCGGTCGAAAGCACGCTGTGCGTCACCGGCCGAGGGAAGTGTGGGCGAGAAAGCTATGAAAGACGCCAGCCGTGGCTCACTCAGGCCATCAAAACCTGGGTAGCGCTGGCCGGCCATACCCAGCGTCGTGTGGGCTCCGAAGGAGTGGCCGCTCATGCCAACGGTGCCAGGACGCGCTCTGGCCCAATGACCCTGCCCTGCCGTACGGCGCAGGCCGATCTGGTTCAACACAAAACCCACGTCCTGCAGGCGTGCCAACAGCTGTGCGGCGCCGGCAGCGGCTCTCAGGCCGGCTTTGTCGCTGAATGAGGTGGCCGTGCGGCTTACCGCTGCCAGGTCACTGCCTGGGTGCTGAATGTGCACGACCACAAAGCCCGCAGCGGCCCAGGCCTGGCCCCAGACCGTGCCCCCATCGCGCGTGCCGCCCAGACCGTGCGAGAACAGCACCACCGGCAAAGCGCTGTTGTGCCGGTCCGACTGTGGCCAGCGGACCCTAACTGGCACATCGCGCTTGCGGTCAGTGTCCGTCCAGGTGTCGTCCTCCACGCCGTCGGCAGGGGACTGCGCGTTGGCCGGGGCGGCGCCCACGCACCAAGTCCCGGCCAGCAGGGCCTGCAGGCAGTCACGCCGGGTCAGTCCTGCAGATTGCGTTTCAGTCACGGCCACCGCCTGCGCCGTTACTCCAGCACCACCCGGGGGAAGTAAAAGGAGACCACCCAGTTGGGCATATCGACAATCGAGCTGATGCGCAGGTCGGCACAGACGCTGCACAGCATGTAGGCGTCAATCGGTGCGTAGCCGTAGCGCCGGCTCAGCAACTCCACCATTTCTGACACCGCCATACGGGCGCCGGTCATGAGGTCCGGGCCGATCCCCGTGGTGACCTCGTAACCCTTGCTGTCCAGGTGTCTGGACACCGGGCCGGGTGTCATGTACCGGGGCATGCGCAAATTAGCCCCCTTGATCAGTTCAAACTTGAGCGCCACATCGATCGGGCTTTCGATGGCCGTGCCACAGACCTCGCCGTCCCCTTGCGCCGCGTGGGTGTCACCCACCGAAAAAATGGCGCCCGCGACCTCGACCGGCAGGTACAACTCGGTGCCTTCGGCGATGTCCCGGATGTCCATATTGCCGCCCACATTGCGGGGCGGGATGATGCTGTGAAGGCCTGCTTCTGCAGGTGCGACGCCAATGGTTCCACACATGGGTTTGAGTGGCACGCGTCCGCCAGGTCCGTACATCACTGACGTGGCCAAGTTGGGGTCGTAGTGCCAGTGGTGAAGGTGCGCATCCGGGAACTGATCGCTCAGCAGCCCAAAACCGGGGATGTTGCCGGTCCAGCCCCAGCCCGAAGGCCGAAACGACAGCACCGTAACCTTCAGTGCATCGCCGGGCTGTGCACCGTCGATGTAAACCGGGCCGGTCACCGGGTTGACCCGGCCAAGGTCAAGTTTGGCCAGGTCTTGTGCGGTGGAGGTTTTGTTCAGTTGCCCCGAGGAGGCATCCAGAGTCTCGAACTGAATGCTCTCACCGGGTGCGATTCTTAGGGCGGGTGTGAGCGCGTTGTTCCAACCGTGATGGATGTGCTCACGGTGGATGGTGTGCTGATGATGATGATGATGGTGGTGGTGGCCGCTCATGATGTGCTTATATGGATGCCTCCCGGGTAGCAAGAGAAATTTGTGGTGTGTTGCGAAGAAGTCGGCTGCTCACTTATATCCGGCCTTGATTGCGTGGTCCGTCTGGTTTCCCAGACTCGCCCGCTGGCCCCGATGCATATCCGCTG
>CAMCZF010000075.1 GCA_945885775.1 Rhodoferax sp. OV413
TGTACAACGGCCAGCGCACGCTGCTGCTCAATGTACAGAAATCACAAGACGAAAACACCATTGCCGTGGTGGATGGCCTGATCAAGACCATGGCCGCCATGAAAGACCAGCTGCCGCCCGGCGTGCGGCTGGAGCAGATCACCGACGGCTCGCGCCAGATCCGCGTGTCTGTAGACAACGTGCGCCGCACCCTGATCGAGGGCGCCCTGCTGACGGTGCTGATCGTGTTCCTGTTCCTGAACTCCTGGCGCTCCACCGTGATCACCGGACTGACGCTGCCGATCGCGCTGATTGGCTCCTTTTTGTTCATGTACATGGCCGGGTTCACCATCAACATGATCACGCTGATGGCGCTGAGCCTGTGCGTGGGCCTGCTGATCGACGACGCCATTGTGGTGCGCGAAAACATCGTGCGCCACGTGCAGATGGGCAAGAGCCCCTACCAGGCCTCGCTCGACGGCACCCAGGAAATTGGCCTGGCGGTGCTGGCCACCACGCTGTCGATCGTGGCGGTGTTTTTGCCGATCGGCTTCATGGGCGGCATCATCGGCAAGTTTTTCCATGAGTTTGGCATCACCATCGTGGCCGCCGTGCTGATCTCGATGTTTGTCAGCTTCACGCTCGACCCGATGTTGTCGAGCATCTGGCACGACCCGAGCATCGAGGCCCATGGGGCCGGCGCCACACCGCGCCGGCGCAACCTTTATGACAAGACCATCGGCCGCGTCACGGGCTGGTTTGACCGCGCCACCGAAGGGCTGGCCGATGCCTACCAGGCGGTGCTGCGGCGGGCGCTGGGGCACAAGCTGCTCACGCTGTTGCTGGCGGTGGGCATCTTTGTGGGCAGCGTGTTCATGGTGCCGCTGCTGGGCACCGAGTTTGTTCCGAAGTCAGATTTTTCTGAAACCACGCTGAGTTTTTACACCCCGGCCGGCTCATCGCTGGAGGTGACAGAGGGCCGGGCGCGCCAGGTCGAGGCCGTGATTCGCGCCTTCCCCGAGGTGCGCTACACCCTGACCACCATCAACACCGGCAACGCACAGGGCAAGATGTACGCCAACATCTATGTGCGGCTGGTCGACCGCAAGGACCGCACACTGGGGGTGGAGGAGATGTCGGTGCAACTGCGTGAGCGGCTGCGCCGGGTGCCGGGCATCACCGTCACCCACGTTGGCCTGACCGATTCGGTCGGCGGCCAAAAGCAGTTGTCGTTCTCGATCCAGGGCCCGGACACGGCCGAGCTCGAGCGGCTGTCGCGTCTGACGCTGGAGCGGGTGCGCGACATCCCCGGTTTGGTGGACCTGGACAGCACCGCCAAGCCTGGCAAGCCGGCGCTTGACATCCAGATCCGACGTGACGTGGCGTCTGATCTGGGCCTGAGCGTGGCGCAGATCGGCAGTGCGCTGCGCACCCTGGTGGCCGGCCAGACCGTGGGCAATTGGCGCGCACCCGATGACCAGACCTATGACGTCAACGTGCGGCTGGCACCGTCGGCACGCAACAGCCCGCAGGACATGGAGCAGCTGCCTTTCAACATCGGTACCCAGCCCGACGGCAGCGCGCGCATCGTGCGGCTGGGCCAGGTGGCCCGAGTGACTGACACCATCGGCCCCAACCAGATCAACCGACGTGACCTGAACCGTGAAGTCGCGCTCAGTGCCAATGTGTCTGGTCGCTCCAGCGGTGAGGTCTCGGCCGACATCAAGAAGGTGATGGACAGCATCGCCTTGCCGCCGGGCTACAGCTTCCGTTTTGGCGGCGCCACCAAGGATATGGCCGAGGCCTTCAGTTACGCGATCTCCGCCCTGGCGCTGGCGGTGATCTTCATCTACATGATTCTGGCCAGCCAGTTCAAGAGCTTTTTGCAGCCGCTGGCGCTGATGACCGCGTTGCCGCTGACGCTGATCGGTGTGGTGCTGGCGCTGATGATGTTCAAGTCCACGCTGTCGATGTTTTCGGTGATTGGCGTCATCATGCTGATGGGCCTGGTGACCAAGAACGCCATTTTGCTGGTGGACTTTGCGATCCGGGCCCGGGACGACGGCATGGAACGCAGCGAGGCCCTGCTGTTGGCGGCCAAGGTGCGGCTGCGGCCGATCCTGATGACCACGCTGGCCATGATCTTCGGTATGGTGCCGCTGGCCTTTGCGCTGACCGAGGGCTCCGAAATGCGTGCGCCCATGGGCCAGGCCGTGATCGGCGGCGTCATCACCTCATCACTGCTGACGCTGGTGGTGGTGCCGGTGGTCTACTGTTACATGGATGATCTGGGTCAATGGCTGCGCCGCCGTTGGCAAGCCGCCGCTCCTGCTGAGGCAGGCAGTGGCGGCTAAAATCGAAGTACTGGCGCACCGCACCCCTGGAGTACACGGATGGATTTGGAACAAGCACGCTTCAACATGATCGAACAGCAGATCCGGCCCTGGGACGTGGCGGACGCTGCTGTGCTGCATCTGCTGGCGGTGGTGCGACGTGAGGACTTCGTGCCGTTGGCGCACAGGGCGCTGGCCTTTGTCGACATGGAAATCCCGCTCGGACACGGGCAGTGCATGCTGGCCCCCCGGGTGGAGGCCCGCATGCTGCAGGATGCCGCAGTACTAAAACACGAGAAAGTGCTGGAAATCGGCACCGGCTCCGGCTTCATGACCGCCCTGCTGGCGCACCGGGCCCAGCGCGTGCTGACCCTGGAGCTCATCCCTGAACTGGCGCAGATGGCACGTCGCAATTTGCAAAAAGCCGGCATCCACAACGCCGAGGTGTACGAGACCAATGGCGCGGCAGGTGCACCCGACGATGCGCCCTTTGACGTCATCATGCTCAGCGGCTCCGTGGCTGAGGTGCCGTCAGCATTATTGGCCCAGCTGCGCATTGGCGGCCGGTTGGTCGGCATCGTGGGAGACGAACCCGTGATGCGGGCGACCCTGGTGACCCGCACCGGCGAGGCCGACTACCTGACACGCCAGCCTTGGGATACAGTGGCGCCTCGTTTACTCAAGTTCCCCGAGCCGTCTCATTTTCATTTCTGAGCCCTGACACGCATTGACCGGCATTTACCCAGCATGATTACCCACATCCGACCCTCTGAACTGTCCTCCTGGCTCGCCGGTGCACGCCCACACGGCGAACCGGTGGTGCTGGATGTGCGTGAGCCTACAGAACTGCGCACCGCCAGCGTGAGCGCCAAAGACTTCACCCTGCTCACGATCCCTATGGGCACGGTGCCCGCCCGGCTGTCTGAGCTTGACCCGACTCAACCGATCGCCTGCCTGTGCCACCATGGCAGTCGCAGCATGCAGGTCGCCAGTTTTTTACAAGCCCGAGGCTTTGCCCACGTGGCCAACATCGCCGGCGGCATCGACGCCTGGTCGGTCGAGCTTGATACCAGCGTACCGCGCTACTAAACCGGCCCCGCGCGTCGGCCGCTGATTACCGTCCCTGCTGCAGCCCTCTTGTATCAAAAGCCAAATTCACCTATTTCATCAAGGTATATCCATGAACGTATTTCGTCTTTTGCCCCTATCGATTGCCCTCGGCGCGGCGCTAGCCCTGCCGGCGCAGGCGCAAAGTCTGGTGGCGCTGTATGAGTCAGCCCGCGCCTTTGACGCCTCTTACCAATCGGTCAAGTCGCTTTACGACTCGACGCTGGCCAAGTCAGAGCAGGCGCGCGCTGGCCTACTGCACACCATTGGCCTGAGTGCGAACGCATCGCTCAGCACCATCGACAACACGCTGGCTAGGTCCAAACAGGGCTTTTACGACACCCAAAGCGCCACCCTGAGCGCCTCCAAGCCGCTGTACCGTCCCGCCAACCAGATCACCTTTAACCAAAGCCGGCGGCAGATCGAAGTGGTGGAGCAGCAAATGATGGCCGCCGAACAAGACCTGATCGTCAAAGTCAGCACCGCTTACTTTGATGTGCTGGCCTCGCAAGACAGCCTGACCTTCGTGCTGGCGCAAAAAGCGGCGGTATCTGAACAGCTGGCCTCCGCCAAACGCAATTTTGAAGTGGGCACAGCCACCATCACCGACACGCGCGAGGCACAGGCCCGCTTTGACCTGGTGATTGCCCAAGAAATCGCCGGTCGCAATGACCTGCAGGTCAAAAAATTGGCGCTGGACCAATTGGTGGGCAAGACCAATACTGCGCCCCTGGCCGTTCGCTTGCCGCTGACCCTGCCACCGGTGCAACCCGACGACGTCGCGCCATGGGTGCAAAAGTCGGAAGAGCAGCACCCGGGCATTCAACAAAGCCGGCTGGCGCTTGATGTCGCGCAGCTGGAAACCAGCAAGGCCCAGGCGGCCTCCAAGCCGACACTAGACCTGAACGGCAATGTGAACATGACGCTGAATGGTGAATCTGCCAGCTCGACCTCCAGCTTCCGCACCACCACCGCCAGTGTCGGCCTGAGCTTCACTATGCCGCTGTTTTCCGGCTACGCCATTGAAAACCGGCTGAAGGAAACCCTGGCGCTGGAAGACAAGGCCCGCACTGACCTGGATGCCATCAAACGCACCGTGGCGCAAGGCAGCCGTGCCGCCTTTTACGGCCTCTTGTCAGGCCAGGGCCAAGTGAAAGCGCTGGAGGCGGCCGAAGCATCCAGCCAGAGCGCGCTGGACGCCAACAAGCTCGGCTACCAGGTCGGGGTACGCATCAACATCGACGTGCTGAACTCGCAAAGCCAGCTGTTTGACACCAAGGCCAAGCTGGCCAAAGCCCGTTACGACGTGTTGGTGGGCGGGCTCAAGCTGCGTCAGGCTACGGGCGTGCTCAAGGCCGACGACCTCAAACCCATCAACGCGCTATTGGTCAACTAAGCCAGCAGTAAAGCTTGCACCGCCAGGGCGGTGCGTTGCCCTGCACCGGCGTGGGCGCCGGCAAAGCTCAGGGCAGCGTGGACCATGGCGTGCTGCTGCGCGGGCTGAGCCAACAGGGCCCGCACCGCGGCCACACCCTCTCCCATCGAGCTGACCCGCTGAGCCGCCCCGGCCGCCAGCGCCAATTCTGCGGCCTCGGCAAAATTGAAGGTGTGCGGCCCCATCAGCACCGGGCAGCCGCTGGCTGCCGCCTCGATCAGGTTTTGTCCACCCAGCGGCTCAAAGCTGCCGCCCAGCAGCGCCACATCGGCCAGGCCGTAGTACAGCGCCATCTCACCCAGCGAATCACCCAGCCAGATCGTCGGCGTCTGACCGGCACGATCACCGCTATCCCCTCTATCCTCTCGCTTCCCCGCCCCATTCGCCTCAGTGGGCGGCCAGGGACCACCCCGGCTGCGCCGCACCAGCGCAAAACCCCGGGCCTGCACCAGCGCAGCCACTGCATCAAAGCGCTGAGGGTGACGCGGCACGATCAGCCACTGCGGCTGATTTGCTATTGATTCAATAGCTACAACCCCTTTACCCACTTGGCTTAGAGGCCAATTTTCTTCAATAATCTGGAGCAATTTTTCCTCTTCGCCATCGCGCGAACTTGCCAGCATGGCCACCGGTCGGTCCAGGCTGGCACGCCCCGCGTGGCCGGCAGCCAACTGGGTGGCATCTGGCTCGGCGTCGAACTTGAGATTGCCAAAGACACCCTGCACCGGTGCGCCCAGGGCCTGCAGGCGGCGCGCGTCGTCCGGCGTCTGGGCCCAGACCGCCGTCAACGCCCGGTAAGCCGGCCTCGCCAGCCAGGCCAGCCGCTGCGCTTTGTGAAATGACCGTTCGCTCAGGCGGGCATTGGCCAGCACCAACGGCACCCCCTGCTGCTGGCAGGCCGCCACCACATTGGGCCAGACCTCGGTCTCTATCAGAATCCCGATATCTGGCCTGAACTGTTGCAAAAACCGGCGCACCGGGCCAGGGCTGTCCCAGGGCAACCAAGCTTGTGCATCCCCGGTTTGCAACAGGCGTGCGCCTTCGGCCCGCCCCGTGGCGGTGCCGTGGGTCAGCAGCAGTCGCATGCCGGGCAGGGCCTGACGCAAGCGTACGATCAGCAGAGCGGCGGTACGGGCCTCACCCAGCGACACCGCATGCACCCAGATGGTGAGCCCAGGCGCAGCCGGCCAGGTGCCGGTGTAGCGGCCAAAGCGCTCCGGTACCGCCTCGGCGTAAAGGGGTTCGGCCAGGGCCCGACGTGCCAGTTTGCGCGGCAAGCCGAGTTGCGCCAGAGCCATTAACAGGGAATAAAGCCAACGCATCAGGTCGGCACCACCACTGTGCTGGCCACCGGGCACACGGTCTGCCAAGCCTGCCAGACCTGGTCCACTGTGGGGCTGGGCGTCCCTAGCACGCTGCACTGCAGCGACCCCGGCGCCGGACCGGTGCGCCAGGCGGTGTCGAAGTTGTAGATTTGCACGTGCGGCAGGTCCAAGGCAACGGCCATGTGGCTCAGACCGCTGTCTACCCCGATCACACCGGCGCAGGCGGCCATGCCGTCGGTCAAGGCGTCCAGCCCAAGCCGGGGCCAAACCTGGGCGCCGGCCAGCGGCTGCGCAATCGCCTGCGCCTGCTGCAACTCGGCGTCATTACCATGCGGCAGGGCAAGCTTGTAGCCCTGCGCCATCAAGCGCTGGCCCAAAGCCTGCCAGGCCGCCGGCGGCCACAGCTTGTCGGCGCGCGAGCTGCCATGCGCCAGCACCACCACTTTGGGCCCCAGCGCTATTGGCGCTTCTTTTTCAACAGCAGTACCCTCAAGCTGGGTGCGGGCCAGCAGCCCAAATGACACTGCATCAGGCAGGGGGTAGCCCAGCCCGTTGGCGCACAGGGCGCGGCTGCGTGCCACTGCGCCAATGTGCGGCGGCAGCGCCACCACCTGGTCGGCCACCCAGCGCGTCGGTGATTCATAGGCCGAACCGTCGCTGCGCCCGGCCAGGGCCAGCCGGCGTCCGTCCGGCGCCAACCGCGCCAGCCAGGCCACCAGTGCAGATTTGCTGAGGCCCTGCAGGTCGATCACCCAGTCATAGGCCTGGGCCTGCAGCTCGGCGCGAAAGGCGCGCCAGCCGCTGCGAGTGCCAGCCGCCAGCGGGGCACGCCGCCAACGCCGCAAGTCACATTCGATCACCCGCTGCACCCCGCTGCAGCGGCGTACCAGCGGCGCGAAAGCCGGCTCCACCACCCAGTCGATCTGGGCCTGGGACAAGGCCCGGCGCAGGTCCTGCACCGCAGGCATGGCGTGCACCACGTCGCCAAGCGAGGACAGCTTGACGATCAGAATTTTCAATGTGCCGCCTGGTCCAGCGTGGCATCCGGCTTGACGGTGCGCAGCAGCGCCAGCATCTCGGCCTGGATGCGCGCCAGCGCCTCGGGGGTGTGGCCCTCAAAGCGCAGCACCAGCACCGGCGTGGTGTTGGAGGCTCGGATCAAGCCAAAACCATCGGGCCAGTCAACCCGCAGGCCGTCAATCAGGTTCACCACCGCAGGCGCCGCAAACTGAGCCTGCGCCTGCAGTTGGGCCACCAGCCGGTGCGGCTCGCCTTCGGCGCATTTCACATTCAGCTCTGGCGTGGAAAAGCTGCTGGGCAGGGCATTCAGCACCACATTGGCGTCAGCGCTGCGGCTCAAGATTTCGAGCAGACGGCAACCGGCATAGGTGCCATCGTCAAAGCCGAACCAGCGCTCCTTGAAGAAAATATGCCCGCTCATCTCGCCACCCAGCGGCGAATCAAGCTCTTTCATGCGCGCCTTGACTAGCGAATGGCCGGTCTTGAACATCAGCGGCTGGCCGCCGGCGGCCACAATCGCCGGCGCCAGGCGTTGCGAGCATTTCACGTCAAACAGAATGGTGCCGCCCGGCACCCGCGACAGCACATCCTGCGCAAACAGCATCATCTGGCGGTCGGGGTAGATGTTGTTGCCCTCACGCGTCACGATGCCCAGGCGGTCGCCGTCGCCGTCAAAGGCCAGGCCCAGCTCCGCGTCGCTGGCCTGCAGCGCGGTGATCAGGTCACGCAGGTTTTCCGGCTTGCTCGGGTCGGGGTGGTGGTTGGGAAAGTTGCCATCGACCTCGCTGTACAGCTCGGTCACCTCGCAGCCAATGGCGCGCAGAATGCCGGGCGCCGAAGCCCCCGCGATCCCGTTGCCCGAGTCCACCACAATTTTCATGGGCCGCGCCAATCGTATGTCGCCCACGATGCGCTCGCGGTAGGCAGGCAGCACATCCACCGTGCGCACCGAGCCACCGGCCCGCAGCGTCCAGCTTTCAGCGGCCATCATGTGGCGCAGCGCCTGGATCTCCACGCCAAAAATGGCCCGCCCAGCCAGCACCATCTTGAAACCGTTGTAGTCGCGCGGGTTATGGCTGCCGGTGAGTTGAATGCCGCTGCGGCACAGGGTGCTGGCGGCAAAGTACAACATGGGCGTGGTCGCAATGCCGATATCGATCACCTCAATGCCGCTGGCGACCAGGCCGCGAACCAACGCCGCCACGAGGCTCGGGCCGCTCAGCCGGCCATCCCGCCCCACGGCCACGCAGGCCTCACCCTCGGCCAGTGCCACCGTGCCAAAGGCTCGGCCCAGCCCCTCGGCCAGGGCCTCGTCGATGGCGCCAGGCACGATGCCGCGGATGTCGTAGGCCTTGAAGATGGCAGCATCGAGTTGCATGGTCGATTTCCCTAGTCTGAGATGGTTTTATGCCGGCGATTGTAGGAGGCCGCTGCCCCCTGGCTACAGGTCCGAAAACGGCCATTTAGCCCACGAACGGCGCGTATCATGAGCCATATGAACGCCGCTGCCCCTGCCCCCCAAGCGCCCGATGACGATGCCTGTTACCGGGCCCTGCTGGCCCGGGACGCGCGCTTTGACGGCTGTTTTTTCACGGGTGTGAGCTCAACCGGCATCTACTGCCGCCCGGTCTGCCGGGCACGCGCGCCGCGCCGCGACAACTGTCACTTTTTCACCCTGGCCGCACAGGCAGAGCGGGCCGGTTTTCGGCCCTGCCTGCGTTGCCGGCCCGAACTGGCCCCGGGCCGCCTGAACCGTGTGCCCGGCGCTGCACCCTGGTCTGCTCAGGATGCGGCCGGCATCTTGGCCGTACAGGCGGCACAACTGCTGGATGCAATACCGCTGGCCGGACCAGATCGGACCGGCATGCCCCAGCTGGCCCAGCGCCTGGGTGTGAGTGACCGCCACCTGCGGCGTATTTTTGAGGCGCAGCTGGGCGTGTCGCCGCTGCAGTACCTCCAAACCCGGCGCCTGCTGTGCGCCAAGCAGTTACTAACCGACACCACGCTGCCAGTAACCGACGTGGCCCGACTGAGCGGCTTTGGCAGCCAACGCCGGTTCCATGCGGCCTTCAGCAGCCACTACGGCCTGAATCCGTCCGGCTTGCGGCGCAGCCGGACTGCTGTGCCGGCCCAATCCGGCCTGCTGCTGCGACTGGCCTACCGCCCGCCCTATGACGCAAAGGCCATGCTGGCCTTTTTTGCCCAGCGCCGACTCGACGGCGTGGAGGCAGTGGCGGGTGATGCGGCTGCACCCACTGTGGCCCGCACCGTCAGCCTGAGCCAGGGTGGACTCCACCTGAACGGCTGGGTACAGGCCCAATTTGACCCGAACCCTGCCCGGCTGAACCTTTGGGTGAGCGAATCGCTGCAGCCCCTGCTGCCGCTGCTGCTGGCCAAGGTGCGCGCCTGGCTTGACCTGGACGCCGACCCGCAGGCCATCAACGCGCAGTTGCACGCCCATTTTCCGCACGGGGACGGCCTGCGCTTGCCCGGCACGCTCAACGGCTTTGAGCTGGCGGTGCGCGCCGTGCTGGGGCAGCAGATCAGCGTGGCTGCTGCCCGCACCTTGGCCAACCGACTGGTG
The DNA here is from genome assembly GCA_945885775.1 of Rhodoferax sp. OV413. Lineage (GTDB taxonomy): Bacteria > Pseudomonadota > Gammaproteobacteria > Burkholderiales > Burkholderiaceae_C > Rhodoferax. Next base: position 9,784 of record CAMCZF010000075.1, read on the forward strand.
GCGCGGTGGGGCGAGCCACTGGCTACCCCCGTGGCAGGCCTGAATCGCCTTTTCCCCTGCCCAGAGGCTCTGGCCCAGGCCAGCAGCGATGCGCTCGGTGCGCTGGGCCTCACCCGCCAAAAGCAGGTGGCTATCCAGGGCATTGCCCAACTGTTGCAAAGCGGCCAGCTGCGACTGGAACCCGGCGCCGATGTGATCGCAACGATGGCCCCTTTGCGCTGCCTGCCCGGTGTGGGTGACTGGACCGCCCAGTACGTCGCCATGCGGGCGCTGAGCTGGCCCGACGCCCTGCCCGCAAGTGACGTGGCGCTGCACCGGGCCCTGGGCCTGCAAGGCCAAACCCGAGCGGCGCAGGCCACACTGGCGCAGGCACAGGCCTGGCAACCCTGGCGCAGCTATGGCGTCATCCGCGCCTGGGCCAAGCTGCAGCCGGCTGGCAATATCGCGCCCGACCTTGTATCTGCTTCTGAAAATATAGCAAACTATCCATATCCGATAAGACTTGGAGGCCTAAAACACCATGAATTTTTCTGATGTGCTGTTCTGTACCACCGTGCCCAGCCCGCTCGGCCCCATCGTGCTGGCAGCCACTGGCAAGGCCTTGGTGGGCCTGTGGTTTGACGGCCAGCGGCACCAGCCCGACGCCAGCCGCTGGCAACAGACATCGGCGCACCCACTGCTGGCTCTGGCCAGCACTCAACTCAGCGATTACCTGGCCGGGCGGCGCAGCCAGTTTGAGCTACCGCTCAGCCTGGCGGGGGGCAGTGCCTTCGAGCAGGTGGTTTGGCGCGCCCTGCAGGACATACCCCGGGGTGCCACCTGCAGCTACAGCGCGCTGGCAGCAGCCATCGGCCGACCCAAGGCGGCCCGCGCTGTCGGTGCGGCGGTCGGGCGCAACCCATTGAGTATCATCGTGCCCTGCCACCGCGTGCTTGGCACCGGCGGCGCCCTCACCGGCTATGCCGGCGGGCTGCCGCGCAAAGTGGCGCTCTTGCAGCTCGAAGGCGCGGCATTTGCGCCAACTCCCACAATCGGTCAAGCGGGGCTGCCTTCCCTGGCTCCCCGGCCTGCCCCTTGAAAGCCCTGCTTGAATCTTCTCCCGGCCCAAAAGCCATGGCAACTTGAATTTTTGCTGCTTGCCGCCCTGTGGGGCGGCTCATTTCTGTTCATGAGGATCGCCAACACAGAGTTTGGTGCACTTCCCACGGTGGGCGTGCGTGTGGCTGTGGCCAGTCTGTGCCTGCTGCCACTGTTGTTATGGCAGGGTCACGGGCGCACGCTGCTGCGGCACTGGAAGCAACTTTGGCTGGTGGGCATGCTCAATTCGGGTATTCCCTTCGCCTGCTTTTCCTTCGCCCTGCTGTCCATCAGCACCGGCTTGTCGTCAATTTTGAACGCCACCGTGCCGCTGTTTGGCGCACTGATTGCTTGGGTCTGGCTGCGTGACCGGCCCGGCGGTAGCCGCATTCTGGGCTTGGCCATCGGCTTTCTGGGGGTGGCGCTGCTGGCCTGGGACAAGGCCAGCTTCAAGCCCGACGCCAGCGGCCTGAGCACCGGCTGGGCCATTTTGGCCTGTCTGCTGGCCTGCGTCTGTTACGGCATCTCGGCCAGCTACACCAAACGCCACCTGGCCGGTCTGCCCACCCTGGTGACCGCTGCCGGCAGCCAGCTCGGCGCAGCGCTGGGCCTGGCGCTGCCAACCTGGTGGCTCTGGCCGGCCCAGACACCCAGCCGCTCGGCGTGGCTGGCGGTGCTGGCGGTGGGGGTGTTCTGCACCGGGCTGGCCTATGTGCTGTTTTTCAGCCTGATTGAGAAAATCGGCCCGGCCCGCGCCATCACGGTGACCTTTGTGGTGCCGGTGTTCGCCGTGGTCTACGGTGCCCTGTTTCTGGGTGAAATCGTCACGCCCTGGATGCTGTTTTGCGGCGCCATCATCATCTGCGGCACCGCCCTTTCAGCCAACCTGATCCGGCTGCGCTAGGCGCCTACTAGACGCCTCGATACCACTGAATCGCCCACAACACGAGGGCGGATAGCACCACCGGCAGCGAGAGCGCGATGAACATGACGGCTGTGCGAACAAACATCGACAGGTCCGCCAGCCAGAGCTTGGCCAGCTCCAAGAGGTCAACTTCCCAAAATTTTTGTTCTTCACGCATGGGCCCACGATAACCCGGTACCGCTGCCCTGTAAAGCTGGATCTGCTGGCTAAAATCAAGCGGCCAAAGAACGGGCTTATCCCGAGGCCCAGCATGCGGCCGATTCAGCGCATTCGATCTGGAGCAAGCACCGTGACCCTGACCATTGAACGCCTCACTGCCGCCACACCGACAGAATTCATCGGTTTGCTGGCGGGTGTGTACGAACACTCCCCCTGGATTGCCGAGCGCGCTGAGCTGCGGCGCCCTTTTAGCGGTCTGGCCCAGCTCAAAAACGCCTTGGTGCAGGTGGTCCGAGAAGCCAATCGACCCGCCCAACTGAGCCTGATCCGGGCCCACCCGGAACTCGCTGGCAAGGCCATGGCGACCAACACCTTGACCGCCGAGTCCACGAACGAGCAAACCAAAGCTGGCCTGACCCACTGCACCGCCGCCGAGCTGGCACGCATTGGGCAGCTCAATGCCGATTACGGCGCCAAGTTCGGCTTTCCGTTTATTTTGGCGGTCCGGGGGCCCCGCGGCCTGGGGCTCAACAAGGCCAATATCCTCGCCACATTCGAGCGCCGGCTGGGCCATCACCCCGACTTCGAATTGGCCGAGGCCCTGCGCAATATCCACCGCATTGCAGAGATCAGGCTGGGTGACAAGTTTGGCCACACGCCAGAACTCGGTAACCTTGTGTGGGACTGGGCCGAGCAACTGGCCAGCCACAGTGACCCGGGCTACGCCGAGCGTGGCGAACTGACCGTCACCTACCTGAGCGACGCGCACCAGTCCTGTGCCCAGCAATTGAAACACTGGATGCGTGAAGACTGCGGCTTTGACGAGGTCGGCATCGACGCTGTGGGCAATGTGGTCGGCGTCTACCACGGCACAGATCGCGCCGCCAAGCGGCTGCTGACCGGCAGCCACTACGACACCGTTCGTAACGGCGGCAAGTACGACGGCCGCTTAGGCATATTGACGCCCATGGCCTGCGTGCGCGCCCTGCACCAGCAGGGCCGGCGCCTGCCCTTCGGCATCGAGGTGGTCGCCTTCTCGGAAGAAGAAGGCCAACGCTACAAGGCCGTGTTTTTGGGGTCTGGCGCGCTGACGGGCGACTTCGACCCCAACTGGTTGGCGCAGCGAGACGCCCAAGGTGTGTCGATGCGCGAGGCCATGACGCAGGCTGGCCTGGACATCGACAGCATCCCCTCGCTGCGGCGCGAACCCTCGGCTTACCTGGGCTTTGTGGAGATCCACATCGAGCAGGGCCCGGTGCTCAATGAACTCGACTTGCCGCTGGGCATCGTCACCTCCATCAACGGCAGCGTGCGCTACCTGGGCCAAATGGTGGGCATGGCCAGCCATGCCGGCACGACACCGATGAACCGCCGCCGTGACGCCGCCATCGCCGCAGCCGAGCTGGCGCTGTTCCTTGAACAACGCGCCGCGGCCGTGCCCGACCTGGTCGCCACCATGGGCGTGCTGGAGGTCCCCAACGGCTCCATCAATGTGGTGCCTGGGCGCTGCAATTTCAGCCTCGACATCCGAGCCACCACCGACCCCGTACGCGATGCTTGCGCTGTAGACGTGCGTGCCGAGCTTGCCAGCATCTGCACCCGGCGCGGGCTGAGCTACTGGCTGGAACAGACCATGCAGGCAGCGGCCGCGCCCAGCGACCCGGCCTGGCAGCAGCGGTGGGAAAAGGCGGTCCAGGCCATGGGTCTGACGCCCTATCGGCTGCCCAGCGGCGCCGGGCACGACGCCATGAAGCTGCATGCCATCATGCCCCAGGCCATGCTGTTTGTACGGGGCCTGAACGCCGGCATCAGCCACAACCCGCTGGAATCGATCACCAACCATGACGCAGAACTTGGCGTGATAGCCTGCCAACACCTGCTTTCCCAACTTGCCACGGAGCTTTCATGACCCCACAAGCCGCCTACGAGGCCATCGACCGATGGATCGACACGCATTTTGACGAGCAGTTGGCGTTTCTGCAGGCGCTGATTCGGGTGCCGACCGACACCCCCCCGGGCAACAATGCCCCACATGCCGAACGAACGGCCGAGTTGCTGGCCGGCATGGGCCTGGTGGCCGAAAAGCATGCGGTGCCAGCGGCTGAGGTGCAGGCCGTTGGCATGCAGAGCGTGACCAACCTGATTGTGCGGCGGCGCTATGGCGAAGGCCGCACCATCGCCCTCAATGCCCATGGCGACGTGGTGCCGCCCGGCGAGGGCTGGACCCACCCGCCCTACGGGGCTGACATCGTTGACGGCCAGATGTATGGCCGCGC
>CAMCZF010000076.1 GCA_945885775.1 Rhodoferax sp. OV413
TGAACCTGTGCAAGGCGCGGGTGGCGTGATCATTCCGCCGGACACTTATTGGCCCGAAATCCAGCGCATCGTCGATAAATATGGCATTCTGCTGATCAGCGACGAAGTGATCTGCGCTTTTGGCCGCTTGGGGCACTGGTTTGCCTATGAAAAGTTCGGCTACAAGCCCGACCTGGTCACTTTTGCCAAGGCTGTTACCAGCGGCTACATCCCGCTCGGGGGTGTCATGGTGGGTAACCGGGTTGCAAAGGTGCTGATCGAGCAGGGTGGCGAGTTCAACCATGGCTATACCTACAGCGGCCACCCGGTGGCCTGCGCCGTGGCATTGGCCAACCTCGACATCATCGAGCGCGAGAACCTGGTAGGCCGCGTGAAAGACGACATTGGTCCCTATCTTGCGCAACGCTTTATAGAGGTGGATGCGCACCCATTAGTGGGCAGCACGCAGACCTGTGGATTTGTAGCCGGGTTGGTACTGGTGAAAGACAAGGCAACCGGTGAGCGCTTTGATTCGAGCCTGGGTGTGGGTATGCTTTGCCGCGCGCACTGTTTTGGTAACGGGCTGATCATGCGCGCGGTGGGTGACCGCATGATCATTGCACCGCCACTGACCATGACACATGCCCAGATTGATGAACTGATCAGCCTGATACTAAAGTGCCTTGACCTGACCTTGGTCGAGACAATTCGTAAAGGGTTGCGCGGCTGATATCTATAATTAATCGGGCTAATCCGTGTTTGCATAGTTCTTGCTTAATGCCTTTATTATTTGGAGATTCAAAAACATGAAAAAGTACCTTTGGACTTTCGCGCTATCGGCCATCGTGCTGGCTGGCTGCAGCAAAAAGGAAGAGGCTGCTGCGCCGGCACCAGCACCCGTTGCAAGCGCTCCAGCCGCGCCCGTCAATGCCGAAGAAAAAGTACTCAATATTTACAACTGGCCAGATTACGTGCCAGAGACCATGATTGCAGCGTTTGAAAAAGAGACCGGCATCAAGGTGAACTACGACACCTTTGAGACCAACGAGGCCTTGAACGCGAAGCTGGTCGCGGGCAACACAGGTTACGACATTGTGGTTCCGGGTACCTCGTTCAGCCCCTCCCAGACCGAAGCCGGCTTTTTCCAGCCACTGGACAAGGCCAAGATCAAAAACTACGCCAATCTAGACCCCGCAATCATGATGGGCCTGGTCAAGGCTGACCCGGGCAACAAACACTTGGTCCCTTGGGCCTGGGGTTTTACGACGGTAGGTATCAACCGCACCAAAGTGGAGAAAGCTCTGGGCAAAATGCCAATGCCAGAAAACGCCTGGGACCTGGTCTTCAAGCCTGAGTACACCTCCAAGCTCAAGTCCTGCGGCATTGCCTATCTGGATTCACCGACCGAAATCATTCCGCCTGCACTGCACTACATCGGTAAGGACGCATATTCCAATGAGCCAGCAGACCACAAAGCGGCCTCCGAAATGCTGGCGAAAGTGCGTAAAGACGTCCGCATCTTCAGATCGACCATGATCGACGACATTGCCGGCGGTAAAGCCTGCGCTGTGGTGGGTTGGTCTGGTGACGTCAATATTGCCGCTGGCCGCGCCAAGGAAAATGGCTCCAAGGATGTGATCCAGGCTCTGTTGCCTACCACTGGCGCGCTGATCTTTTATGACACCATGGCAATCACTAAAGATGCCAAGCACCCCAACAATGCCCACGCGTTCATTGATTTCTATCTACGCGCTGAAAGCGGTGCGCAGGTGTCGGACGAGCTGAGCTACCCCACGGGTAACCTGGCAGCCTTGTCGAAAATGAAGCCGGAAGTCTCTGGCAACAAGACGATCTTTGTGGACGCCGAGTACGCCAAGAAATTGGTTGCACCGGGCAAGTTCACCAACGAAGGCCGCCAGTCGATTTCAAATGCCTACAACGCATTCAAAAAGGGTAAGTAGACCCGTTTGAGTGCTCCCTCAGGGCTGTTTGTACGGAATGTATGAACAGCCCTTTTTTGTTACCCGTTCAGAGGCAGCGCCCCCACTATCCCGATAGAAGGAAACAGGAATGTCCGAAGTAAACACGGCCGAATACTTAGTCACCGAAAAGCTGGTTAAACGATTTGACGAGGCAGTGGCAGTCGACGAGGTGTCTCTGTCCATCGCGAAGGGCGAAATCTTCGCGCTGCTGGGGAGCTCGGGTTGCGGCAAGTCGACGTTGCTTCGCATGCTCGCGGGCTTCGAGTCGCCCACTTCGGGCCGCATTTTGCTGGGCGGCCAGGATGTTGCTAAGTTTGCGCCGTACGACCGTCCGATGAACATGATGTTTCAGTCTTATGCGCTGTTCCCACATCTGGATATCTGGGAAAACATTGCCTTTGGCCTGAAGCGTGAAGGGCTGCCGCGCGATGAAATCAAGCAGCGCGTCGGCGAAATGCTTGACCTGGTGCAACTGGGCACCTTTGCCAAGCGCAAGCCACACCAACTCTCAGGTGGCCAGCAGCAGCGTGTAGCGCTGGCCCGCAGTCTGGCCAAGCGTCCCAAGCTGCTTTTGCTGGACGAGCCGCTGGGCGCCCTGGACAAAAAGCTGCGAGAGCAGACGCAGTTTGAGTTGGTCAATATCATCGAAAAAGTGGGTGTGACCTGTGTCATGGTGACCCATGACCAAGAAGAAGCCATGACCATGGCCAACCGCATTGCTGTGATGAGCAAGGGCCGCGTGCTGCAAGTGGGTTCGCCTGAAGAGGTCTACGAGCACCCGGCCAACCGTTTTGTTGCCGACTTTATTGGGAATGTGAATCTGATCGAGGGCAGGCTGACGGTAGACCAGCCCGACCATTGCGCCGTCACCACCGGGATTGGCGTCGTGTCTGTGGGGCACGGCATCAGCGGCGCGCTGAATATGCCGGTGGCAGTGGCGATCCGCCCGGAAAAGCTTGAGATCAGTAAGGTCAAGCCCGATATCCAGGAGAACATTTTTAGCGGGCACGTCAAGGAGATTGCTTACTTTGGTTCATATAACACTTACATCGTGGTGGCCAGCAACGGCAGCCGTCTCAAGATCACCAAAGCTAACACCTCAAGGCACGATCTGAGTGAAATCACGTGGGACGATAAGGTGTACTTCTGGTGGGACGACCGCGCCGCCGTGGTTCTCCGCTCCTGAGGAGAGACACCATGAAAAGCATTTTTTTGCATATGCTAGGTCGCAGATTTGTCATTGGCGTGCCCTACGCCTGGCTGGGTGTATTTTTCCTGCTGCCTTTTTGCATTCTGCTCTACATCAGCTTCGTGGACATGGCTGGGGACATTCACCCCTTCAAGCCCATCTGGGACCCGCAATCCGGCATCCTGAGCCTTAAATACGAGAACTACTGGTCCATTTTTCGCACCGGTGAAGACGGCGCGCTTTTTAAGACGCTGTACGTTGAGGCCTATCTTCGCTCCCTCTGGTACGCCCTTTGGACCGCTGTGCTGTGTTTGCTCATTGGCTACCCGTTTGCCTACTTCATTGCGCGGTCGGCAACCAGCCTACGCCCGGCTTTGTTAATGATGGTCATGTTGCCGTTCTGGACTTCCTTTTTGCTGCGGGTGTATGCATGGAAGGGGATCCTTGCCGACCAGGGGGTGCTCAATAAACTCTTGATCAGCCTGGGGGTGATATCGGAACCCATCCAGATGCTGTATAGCGATGTCTCCATGCTGGTGGGTATGACCTATGTCTACCTGCCGTTCATGGTGCTGCCGCTGTATGCCAATCTGGTCAAGATGGACTTCCGCCTGCTGGAGGCTGCATACGATTTAGGCGCCTCGCCGTTCAAGGCTTTCTGGCTGGTCACCGTGCCGCTTTCCAAAGCAGGTATCTTGGCCGGATTCATGCTCGTGTTTATTCCCTGCGTAGGCGAGTTCGTGATTCCATCGCTTTTGGGCGGTCCGGAAAACCTCATGATCGGCCGCGTGGTGTGGGACGAGATGTTCACCAGCAACAACTGGCCGCGCGCCAGCGCACTGGCAGTGGCCATGATTGGCCTGATCATCGTTCCGCTGGCGGTGTACTACCACTACAGCGGCGATGGCGGTCCGTCTTCCGATCTTAAAAACTGAAGAGCCCAAGATGAAAATTTTTCTGGAAAAGCACTTGGGTAAGTTCTGGATGGCGCTGGTGTACCTGTTTTTGTACATCCCGATCTTCTTCATGATTATGTTTTCGTTCAACAGCACGCGCCAAGATGCCAACTTCACCGGTTTCTCCCTGCGCTGGTACGAGGCGCTTGGCAAAGACAATAAAATCGTTGATGGCTTCTGGCTCTCGCTGCAAGTGGCAGCCGTCACCGGCGTGCTGTCAGCGGTGCTTGGGACCTTCGCCGCTTTCGTGCTGGTGCGCTACCGCCGGTTCTTGGGACGAACCGTTTTTTCAGGCATGGTCAATGCACCTTTGGTGATGCCGGAGGTGGTGATTGGCTTGTCGCTGCTGCTGCTGATGGTGGGTGTCCAAAACGCATTTGGCTGGCCCGAGCGTGGCTTTCTGACCATTGTGCTGGGGCATACGCTGTTGGGCATGGCCTACGGCATGGTGGTGATTCAGTCGCGGCTGCTGGAGATGGACCGCTCCCTCGAAGAAGCCGCCATGGACTTGGGCGCCCGACCTTTCGAAGTGTTCTTTCTGGTCACCTTGCCCAACATTGCCCAAGCGATTCTGGCGGCGTTTTTGCTGTCTTTCACCTTGTCGTTTGACGACGTAGTGATCTCGGAGTTTTTGTCGGGTCCTGGTGTTAGCACGTTGCCGCAGGTGATTTTTGGTTACGCCCGGCGCGGTATCAATCCGACCATCTATGCCGCGGCCACGCTGCTGATTGTTACGGTAACAATCGTCATCGTGAGTTACAGCATCTGGGTTGCGCGGCAAACGCGGCGACGCGAGCGGGAAATCTCAGCAGCCATCCGGGCTGAGACGGCGCCGGTAGTTCCGGCCTGAATGCCACGGCACTGCAAAAGTAATTAAAAAAAGACAAGACAAGGAAATTGATATGGCGCTGAGGGACATGAAGTGGGACGGGCGTGCCCTAATCAACGGGCGCAATGTAGACGCGGTTAGCGGAAAGCTGTTTGATTGCGTATCCCAGGTTGAAGGACGTGTGCTGACCCAGGTTGCCCGCTGCGAGGCGGCTGATGTTGACGCAGCGGTGAGCGCCGCGCGCGCCGCTTTTGATGTCCACCGTTGGAGCGGACTCGCACCCGCGCAGCGCAAGCGGATCATGATTCGCTTTGCTGACCTGATGCAGCAACATGGCGACGAGCTCGCCATGACAGAAACCCTGGACATGGGTAAACCGTTCAAGTACGCGCGTGCTGTCAATGTCAACAGCACAGCGAACTGTCTGCGTTGGTATGGTAAACCGGTGGACAAGGTGTATGACGAAATTGCGTCCACACTCAAAACTGAATTGGCCCTGATCACCGCGAGCCGGTGGGTGTGGTGGAGATCATCGTCCCCTGGAACTAACCCATGATCATGGCAGCGTGGATGATTGCATCCGCGCTGGCATCGGCCAACTCGGTGGTGCTTAAGCCCAGCGAAAAATCGCCACTCACGGCGCCGCGCATGGCCGACCTAGCACTGGAGGCCGATATTCCTTCCGGGGTGTTCAATGTAGTGCCCGGTTTCGGCCCTGAAGCTGGCTCACCCGAGGCGTTGCACATGGATGTGGACTGCATCGCCTTCACGGGCTCGACTCGGGTGGGTAAGCAGATTCACGTGATGGCCGGCCAAAGCAACCTCAAGCGCGCCTGGACCGAACTCGGCGGTAAGTCGTCCAACATCGTGTTTGCCGATTGCCCGGATCTGGATCGGGCCGTCGCCGCTGCCGTGGGCAGCATCTTTTTCAACAAGGGCGAAAGCTGCAACGCGCCGTCGCGCCTGTTTGTCGAACCCGGCATCAAGGACCGCTTTCTGGAGTAAGCCTTGTCGCTGGTGCCCGCTTATGCGACCGGCAACCCGCTGTAGCGGTCCACCGTCATGGGCGCCATCGTCGACCAAGCGTAGATGGACAGGGTGTTGCGCTTCACCAAGTGCGGTAAGTAGGAAGGCGCTGCGGGCCGGCGGTGGCCAGGCCGAGCCGGGGTCCGGCGGATATTACTATTACATCGAGCCGACGGTGTTCGATGGCGTGCGCATGGACATGACGATTGCCCGTGAGGAGATCTTTGCCCCGGTGTTGTCGGCGCTGTCCTTCACCGATGCCGCCGATGTGGTGCGGCAGGCCAACGCCAGCGTTTACGGGCTGCAAGCCGCAGGCTGGACGCGAGACATCAACAATGCGCATCGCGTGGCGCGCGCCTTGCGGGCCGGCACGGTGCACGTGAATCAGTATGATGAGGATGACATCACCGTGCCGTTAGGCGGGTTCAGGCAAAGCGGGATTGGCCGCGACAAATCGCTGCACGCATTTGACAAATACAATGGGATAAAAACCACCCGGCTCAGGTTGGACGGCCAGGTGTAAGCTCATCCATTGATTTCTCATTGGAGATTACGACATGAACGCCATCCTGAAACCACAAAACGCACCGTCCAATGCCGACTGGCACCAGCGCCGCCTCGCTGTCACGCCGCGCGGCGTGGCCGTGATGGCCGATTTTTTCATCGATCACGCCAAGAATGCCGAGTTTTGGGACATCGAGGGGCGCCGTTTCATCGATTTTGGCGGCGGCATCGCGGTGCTGAACACCGGCCACTGCCACCCCAGGATCCAGGCCGCCATCGCGGCGCAGTTGCAGCGCTTCACCCACACCTGCTACCAGGTGGTGCCCTATGCCGAGTATGTGGCGCTGGCCGAACGCATCGTCGACATCACGCCAATCGAAGGCTCCAAAAAGGCAGCCTTCTTCTCCACCGGTGCTGAGGCGATTGAGAACGCGATCAAGATTGCCCGCTCGGCCACTGGTCGGGGCGGAGTCATTGCATTTGGCGGTGCTTTTCATGGGCGCAGCCTGTTTGCCGTCGCGTTGACTGGCAAGGTGCAGCCCTACAAGGCCGGCTTCGGTCCGTTTCCGCCCGAAATTTATCACCTGCCTTTCCCATGTCATTGCGCCTCGCTCGACGAGACCAAAAAAGCCATGGCTCACCTGTTCAAAAGCGACATTGAGCCGACCCGCGTGGCGGCCATCGTGTTTGAGCCGGTGCAGGGCGAGGGCGGCTTCAATGTGATCCAGAAGGCGGCGGTCGAATGGCTGCGCGAGCTTTGCGATGAGCATGGCATTTTGCTGATTGCCGATGAGGTGCAGACCGGTTTCGCCCGTACCGGCAAGATGATTGCCATGGAGCATTTCGGCGTTTCGCCCGACCTGATGACCATGGCCAAGAGCATGGCGGGCGGCACCACGCTGTCGGCGGTGGTGGGTCGTACCGCGATCATGGACGCGCCGGCGCCAGGCGGCCTGGGCGGCACCTATGCCGGCAACCCGCTGGCGATTGCCGCGTCTCACGCGGTGCTGGACATCATGCACGACGAGCACCTGCCTGAGCGCGCCAATGTGCTGGGTGCGCGCCTGCTCAGCCGGTTGCAAAAGCTCCAGCAGACCAACAAGACCATGGGCGATGTGCGTGGCCTGGGCGCCATGATTGCCTGCGAGTTTGTCAATCCTGCCACCGGCGCCCCCGACGCTGATCTGACGAAGCAGATTCAGCAGGCAGCGCTCAAAAAGGGCCTGTTGTTGCTGACCTGTGGCGTCTACGCCAATGTGCTGCGCTTCCTGTTCCCGCTGACGATCGAAGACTCGGTATTTGAAGAGGCACTGTCTATTTTGGATGACGTCATCGGTGTCTGACTCCGGCATGCGCATTCAAGCGGCGATGGATGCCTTGTCCGCCCAGGGCATCCACAGTGTGCTGGCCCAATTTGTTGATTTGCATGGGGTCGCCAAAGGCAAATTGGTGCCCTTGAGCAAGCTGCAAGAGTGGGTTGACACAGGCGCCGGCTTTGCCGGGCCCAGCATTTGGGGCACCGGCTTAGGCCGTTTAGGTCCCCGCAGCGAGTATTACGGCCGGGTGCAGACCGAGTCTTTGCGGCCTCTACCGTTCATGCCCGGCGTGGCGCATGCGGTGTGCGATGGCTTTGCTGGCGGTCAGGCGCTCGATACCTGCTCCCGCCAATTGCTCAAGGCCCAGTTGCAGCGCCTGAAGCAACGCGGTTGGACCCTGTGGGTCGGCATTGAGCCCGAGTTCTTTCTGCTCAAGCCGTCTGGCGATGGCGGCTGGCAGCCCGCCGATGATCAGGACCGGCTGGACAAGCCATCCTATGACCTGAAGGCAATCTACCGCAACCGCGATTTTTTGGACGATATGCGCCAGAATCTGACGGCACTTGGCTTTGAGCTGCAGCAGATCGACCATGAGGACGCTTGCGGCCAGTATGAGATCAATTACCGCTTTGACGAAGCGCTGGCCGCAGCTGATCGTTTCATCTTGTTCAAGATGACGGCGCACGCGGTGGCAGAGCAGCATGGCATGGTGTTCAGTTGCATGCCCAAGCCGTTTGCAAATGCACCTGGCAGCGGCCTTCATTTTCATCTCAGCATCACGGATGAGGCGGGCAGGGCGGTGTTTTCAGATCACGCGGATCCCTTGTTGCTTGGCCAGGAGGGCTATCGCTTTGTCGCTGGGCTGTTGCACCATGCTGATGGCCTCAGTGCTTTGTGCGCGCCTACTGTGAACAGCTATAAGCGCCTTGCCAGCAGCGAGAGTGCGTCAGGCACCACCTGGTCGCCGGTCTGGAAAAGCTACGGTGACAACAATCGCACCTGCCTGGTGCGCACGGTAGATGGGCGACTGGAGTGGCGCCTGCCTGACCCGTCGTGTAACGTCTACGCCGCAATTGCTGCCACGCTGGCGGCCGGTCTGAATGGCCTTGAGCAGGCCATGGATTGTCCGCCCGCCTGTGCAGTTGACCTGTACCAGCAGCAGGCCGCAGGCCAGCCCATGCCGGCGCGTCTGCCGCGCGACCTGCAAGCAGCCATTCGCGCGCTCGCGGCTGACCATTCCCTGGTGTCGGCCGTAGGGGAGGCGTTTTGTGCCGAATTTGTTCGGATCAAGCAACTTGAGTGGGATGACTACAGCCAAACCATCACCCCATGGGAGTTGCAGCGCTACGCCGATGCGTTCTGAGGCCTATTGAAGTCCGGCGACTGCGAGGAAGGCGAGTAGGGCGAGAAATACATGTGTCTGGAATCATTTTTCATAATTTGAAATATTGACATGCTGCATCGCCGCAAAATTTCTCATAGTGATAAGTAATGTTTCACATTGAAAAAAATAGATCCTAAGCCATTGATTTTAAATATAAAAATTAATGTCTTCTATAAGACATAAGATTAAATCTTAGTCTTCTATAAGACTTAGAATAAAACCATCGGCACTGAGCTTACGAGCAAATCAAGGCCATCGTTTTATCAACTAAGGAGTGATCTCATGCCACAAACCCTCACTGAACAATTGAGTCGCGAACAACAAATCTCGGCGCTGGAAAAAGACTGGGCCACCAACCCACGCTGGAAGGGTATCAAGCGCGGTTACAGCGCCGCAGATGTCGTGCGCTTGCGTGGATCGTTTCCTATCGAGCACACACTGGCGCGCCGCGGTGCAGAAAAACTCTGGGATCTGCTGGCTACTGAACCTTATGTCAATTGCCTTGGCGCACTGACTGGCGGTCAGGCCATGCAGCAGGTCAAAGCGGGTGTCAAGGCGATTTACCTGTCTGGCTGGCAAGTGGCTGCCGACAACAACTCCTACGCCTCGATGTACCCCGATCAGTCGCTTTATCCGGTGGACTCAGTGCCCATCGTTGTCGAGCGCCTCAACAACACCTTCCGCCGCGCTGATGAGATTCAGCACTCCAAAGGCATTGATGCCGGCGACAAGGGCTACATCGACAATTTCGCCCCCATCGTGGCCGATGCCGAAGCCGGTTTTGGCGGCGTGCTCAACGCGTTCGAGTTGATGAAGGCCATGATCAAGTCCGGTGCTGCTGGCGTGCATTGGGAAGATCAGTTGGCGTCAGTCAAGAAGTGCGGTCACATGGGTGGCAAGGTGCTGGTGCCCACCGCTGAGGCTTGCCAGAAGCTGATCGCGGCGCGCATGGCTGCCGACGTCTGCGGCGTGCCCACACTGGTGATTGCCCGCACCGACGCCGAGGCGGCAGACCTGCTGACCAGCGACTACGACGATAACGACAAGCCTTTTCTGACCGGTCAGCGCACTGCCGAGGGTTTTTATAAAACGCACAAAGGCATGGAGCAGGCCATCTCGCGCGCAGTGGCCTACGCCGAGTATGCCGACCTGGTCTGGTGCGAAACCGGCACGCCCGACCTTGAGTTTGCCAAGAAATTTGCCGACGCCGTGCACGCCAAGCACCCGGGCAAGATGCTGGCCTACAACTGCTCGCCGTCTTTCAATTGGAAGAAAAATCTGGACGACGCCACCATCGCCAAGTTCCAGCGAGAACTCGGTGCCATGGGCTACAAGTACCAGTTCATCACCTTGGCCGGCATCCACTCCATGTGGTACAACATGTTCGATTTGGCGCAGGACTACGTCAAGCGCGGCATGTCGGCCTATGTTGAAAAGGTGCAGGAGCCCGAATTCGCGGCGCGGGAACGCGGCTACACCTTCGTGTCGCACCAACAGGAGGTCGGCACCGGCTACTTTGATGAGGTCACCACGGTGATTCAGGGGGGCAAGTCCAGCGTCACCGCGCTGACCGGCTCCACCGAAGAAGAACAGTTCCACTGACCTGACCCTGCGTCCGACAGGCCGGGCCCTTGACAAGGGGCCCGGCTTTTTTGCGTCGGCCCCAGGCATTGACTGCGGTTAAACTCAATGCGATGCTCGCGATGCAAGAACCAGAAAGGCACCCAGGTTATGACACCGCGAACTAGACCGTCCCAATTTAAAGTCAAATAAGGCCGTAGCCCGCGCGCCTTATGGCGCGGCAGCTATCAAATCAATAGTAAAAAGCGCGGACCCTACCGCGCTTTTTTGCTCCCATTTCATTGACGCAACCACCATGATCCATATTACGCTCCCCGACGGCTCGCAACGCGAGTTCCCCGCCCCGGTCACGGTGGCTGAGGTTGCTGCATCCATCGGCGCCGGCCTGGCCAAGGCGGCTCTGGCGGGCCGGGTGAACGGCCAGCTGGTCGACACCAGTTTCACAATGGCCGCCGACAGCGCGCTGGCCATCATTACCGCCAAGGATGCCGATGGCCTGGAGGTGATTCGCCATTCCACCGCCCACCTGCTGGCCTACGCCGTCAAAACCTTGTTTCCAGACGCGCAGGTGACGATCGGCCCGGTCATCGAGCATGGCTTTTTTTATGATTTTTCTTACAAACGGCCGTTCACCCCGGAAGACCTGCAGGCCATTGAAAAGAAGATGGTGGAACTTGCAGCCAAGGATGAGCCCGTCACCCGGCGCGTGCTGCCACGTGACGAGGCAGTGGCCTATTTTCGCGAGATGGGCGAGCACTACAAGGCGGAAATCATCGGCAGCATTCCGGCCGGCGAAGACGTGTCCCTGTACCGTGAGGGCCAATTTGAAGACCTGTGCCGCGGCCCTCACGTGCCCAGTACCGGCAGGCTGCGTCACTTCAAGCTGATGAAACTGGCCGGCGCCTATTGGCGTGGAGACCACCGCAATGAGATGCTGCAGCGTGTTTACGGCACAGCCTGGGCCACCAAGGACGAGTTACAGCAACACCTGACCATGCTGGAAGAGGCTGAAAAGCGGGACCACCGCAAGCTGGGCCGGGAGCTTGATCTATTCCATATTGATGATCACGCCCCGGGCTTGGTGTTTTGGCATCCCAAGGGCTGGACGCTATGGCAAGGCGTGGAGCAGTACATGCGCCGCGTTTACCGGGACAACGGCTACCTCGAGGTCAAAGGCCCACAGATCATTGACAAGACCCTGTGGGAAAAAACCGGTCATTGGGAAAAATACCGCGAAAACATGTTTACGACCGAGTCGGAAAAGCGTGAGTACGCGCTCAAGCCGATGAACTGCCCCGGCCATATCCTGATCTACAAGCAGGGGATCAAAAGTTACCGAGACCTGCCTCTGCGATATGGCGAGTTCGGTCAGTGCCACCGCAACGAACCTTCAGGTGGCTTGCACGGCATCATGCGCGTGCGCGGCTTTACCCAGGACGATGGCCATATTTTTTGCACCGAAGACCAGATCCTGGGCGAGTGCGTGGCCTACACCACGCTGCTGCAAAAGGTCTACGCTGATTTCGGCTTCAAACGCATCATCTACAAAATCGCCACCCGTCCGGCGCAGCGTATCGGCTCGGACGACATCTGGGACAAGGCCGAGCATGCGTTGATGGAGAGCCTGCGTGCCTCGGGCTGCGAGTTTGAAATATCACCTGGCGACGGCGCGTTTTACGGCCCCAAGATCGAATACACGCTCAAAGATGCGATCGGGCGGCAGTGGCAGTGCGGCACCATGCAGGTTGATTTTTCTATGCCCGAGCGGCTCGACGCAGACTACGTGGGCGAAGACGGCGCGCGTCACCGTCCTGTCATGCTGCACCGGGCTATTGTGGGCAGTCTGGAGCGTTTTATCGGGATTTTGATCGAGGAAAGTGCTGGTGCATTGCCCGCCTGGCTGGCCCCGGTGCAGGTCGCCGTTTTGAATATCACTGACGCGCAGATTGATTATTGTCGTGAAATTGCCGAAAAACTGAAAAATTCGTTGCCGAATCAAGAGCTTAGGGTGATCACTGATTTTCGCAACGAAAAGATTACGTATAAAATACGTGAGCATTCGATGCAAAAGCTGCCCTATATCTTGGTCATTGGGGACAAAGAGAAGGCAGCAGGTACCGTCGCAGTGCGCGTCCGGGGTGGTCAAGACCTCGGTGTCATGTCCCTCGATGCATTCTTGCAAATCATCGCAGGTGATCTTGCCAACAAGTCGGTCTCTTGAGCTGTGTCCCGGCTCAACGCCATTTTGTCCGCGTGGTGTGTGCGGCTGGGGCCACCGAGCTTGTGGCCGAATTGATAAAGGATTGAGCCATCGCTACTGAATTTCGTGACCGTCGTCACCGCGAAGAACGCAAACACCGCCTCAACCGGGAAATCATGGCCCCGGAAGTCCGCCTCTCTGGCATTGAAAACGAACCCCTCGGGGTCGTGAGCCTGATGGAGGCACTGCGAATGGCAGGGGACCTGGATGTGGATCTTGTCGAAATTGCAGCGACAGCCATCCCGCCGGTTTGCCGGTTGATGGACTACGGCAAGTTCAAATACCAAGAGCAAAAGAAGGCGGCCGAGGCGAAGGCAAAACAGACGGTTATTGAAATCAAGGAAATCAAGTTCCGGCCTGGCACTGACGATGGCGACTACAACATCAAGATGCGCAACATCAAGCGTTTCTTGGCAGAAGGTGACAAATGCAAGATTACCTTGCGTTTTCGTGGTCGCGAAATCACGCACCAGGAGATCGGCATGGCCTTGCTGAATCGTATTCGTAGCGAACTGGGTGACACCATTTTGATCGAACAGTTTCCCAAGCTTGAGGGGCGGCAGATGATCATGATGATCGCGCCCGGCAAGAAGAAATCAGCGGCGAAAGCCGTGGCAGACGCGGCCCCAGTGGCGGCGTCTTAGGGGTTGGCAGACATCGGGTGCAATCAGCCCGATGACTGCGACAGGGGTGAGACGCTTTAGGGCGTCACCCCCAAAAGTGGCTCGGGGCCAACAAGGCTGCAAATGTTTGCAGACGCCTCACGAGCACAATGAAAAAGGAGCATGAAAATGCCCAAAATGAAGACCAAAAGCGCGGCGAAGAAACGCTTCCGCGTCCGTCCTGGTGGTACCGTTAAACGCGGTCACGCCTTCAAACGTCACATTCTGACCAAGAAGACCACCAAAAATCAACGCCAGTTGCGCGGTTCAACCGCTGTGCATGAGACCAATATGGGTCACATGGCGCAGATGTTGCCCGGCCGTGGTATTTGATTAACGACGAACAAGGAGTACTCACATGCCTCGCGTCAAACGTGGTGTAACGGCTCGCGCCCGCCA
>CAMCZF010000077.1 GCA_945885775.1 Rhodoferax sp. OV413
CAGACGCTCAGGCTGCTGCTGCCAACAATTGACGCGTGTAGGCCTGCACGGGTCTTTGCAACACCTCGGCAACAGGACCGGATTCGACCATCAAGCCATCTTTCATGACCAGCACATCATGGGCCATGGCCCGGATCACGGCCACATCGTGGGTGATCAGGAGGTAGCTTAGGCCGCGCTCGCGCTGCAAGCGTTGTAACAGCGTCAGCACCTGCTTCTGGATGGTCACATCCAGGGCGCTGGTGGGCTCGTCCAACACCAGAATGCTTGGTTTGATAATCAGAGCGCGTGCGATCGCCAGCCGCTGCCTCTGGCCGCCAGAAAATTCATGCGGGTAGCGTCGAAGCAGCGCCAGCGCATCGCCGTCGGTGGCCATTCCCACCTCATGCAAGCCTGCCAGCACACGGTCACGCCGGTTGGCGGCCGTCATTGTTGGCTCGTGCACGAGCAGGCCTTCACCGACGATCTCTTCCACCGTCAGTCGCGGTGAGAGCGACGAAAAAGGATCCTGAAAGACCACTTGCAGGGTCCGGCGCATGCGTTGGTTCTGCAGGGCGCTGGCACCCCAGGCCAGATCGCCAAGCCGAAATACCCCGGAACTCGGCAGCAAACCCAGCGTGGCCAGCGCCAGGGTTGACTTGCCTGAGCCCGACTCGCCCATGATGCCCAGTGTGCGGCCAGCCTCAATCTGGAAATCAGCACCCTGCACTGCGACGAATTCGCCGTGCCGAAACCAGCCCGCCAGGCCCCGCCGGGGCACCGAGTAGCTGACCCGCAGCGCACGAGCCTGTGCCACGATGGATGTCGTGGCTGGCGTCACTTCTAACGGGTCACGTTCGGGCATGCTGTCAATCAGCCGCCGGGTATAGCTGTGTCGTGGTTGCGCGAAAACCTCAGCCACCGGCCCCTGCTCCACGATTCGACCACGCTCCATCACGATGACCCGATCGGCAAACCGGCGGACCAAATTGAGATCGTGCGTGATGAGCAGGACCGCCATGCCGTTCTTTCGCTGCAGCCCGGCGATCAGGTCCAGAATCTGCCCCCGCAGGCTCACATCCAGCGCGGTGGTTGGCTCATCGGCCAACAATAGACGGGGCTGACAGGCCAGCGCCATGGCGATCATGGCGCGCTGACGCTGGCCACCACTGAGCTGGTGCGGGTAAGCCTTGGCGCGACGCGGGGCGTCTGGGATGCCGGTGTCGGCGATCAACTGAATGGCCTTGGGCCAAGCCTGTACGCGGGGCAGCCCCATCTTTAGCTGCAGGACTTCAACAATCTGCTCGCCCACCGTCAATAGCGGGTTCAAGGCCGTCATCGGCTCTTGAAAAATCATGGCAATGTCTTGTCCGCGCAGACCACGCAAGGCGCGCTCGGGCATTGACAGCAGGTCCTGCCCGTCAAAATGAGCGCTTCCGCCCAGACTCGCGTTTTGCACCAAACGCAGCAAACTCAGGGCGGTGACGGTCTTGCCGGAGCCCGACTCACCCACTAAAGCCAGTTTTTCGCCAGGCGCGATTGAAAAATCAAGCCCGTGCACCACGTCGCGGCCGGCAAACGCCACGCGCAAGTCCTTCACGGTCAACAGGGGCGCTGTCATTGCTCAGCCTTGCGCGGGTCAAGCGCGTCCCGCAGGGCATCCCCCATGAAGGTCAGCAGCAACAAAGTCAGAACCAGCACAGCAAAAGTCGAAAGGGAAATCCACCAGGCATCAATGTTGTTCTTGCCCTGCGACAACAACTCGCCCAATGACGGGGTCCCGGGCGGCACACCCAGCCCAAGAAAGTCCAGCGAGGTCAGGGCGAGAATGGCGCCGCTCATGCGAAACGGCAGGAAAGTCACCACTGGCGTCAGGCTGTTGGGCAACACATGGCGCCGAATGATCTGCCAATTACCCACCCCAAGGGCACGGGCGGCACGTACATAGTCGAGCTGCCGGTTGCGCAGAAATTCGGCACGCACATAGTCCGACAGGCCCATCCAGCCGAACAGGCTCAGTAACACGAGCAGCAAGGCCAGGCTCGGCGCAAAGACCGCGCTGAAAATGATCAGCAGGTAGAGCTCCGGCATAGCGCTCCAGATTTCAATGAAGCGCTGGAACGCCAGGTCCGTCTTGCCACCAAAATAGCCCTGAATCGCCCCTGTCAGCACGCCCAGCAGCACGCCAGTGACGGTGAGGGCCAGCGCAAACAGCACACTGACCCGAAAGCCATAGATCAACTGGGCCAGCAGATCGCGCCCGCGGTCGTCGGTGCCCAGCCAGTTGTCGCGGCTGGGCGCTGAGGGGTTGGGTGACTTGGCAAAGTAGTTCAGGGTTTTCGGACCGTAGGGGTTGGGTGCATAGACCACCCAATTGCCGGGCTGGGCGAGCCGCTCCCGAATAAACGGATCCAGGTAATCGGCCGGCGTCTGAAAGTCGCCGCCGAAGGTGGTCTCCGGGTAATCCTGCAGGACCGGCACATAAAACTGCCCCTGATAACGCACCAGCAGCGGCCGATCGTTGGAGATCATTTCTGCCACCAGACTAAGCAGCACCACCACGCAAAAAATAAGCAGGCTCCAGTAGCCCAAGCGGTTGCGCCGAAAACGCGCCCAGGCGCGACGCGTGGGCGAATTGCCGCCGGCGGGGGGCGCCTGCGTCGGTGAATCAGTCAAACTTGACACGCGGGTCTACCCAAACATAGGACAAATCAGAGATCAGCTTGGTGACCAGCCCGATCAAGGTGAAGAAATACAAGGTGCCAAGCACCACCGGGTAATCGCGTCGGATCACACTCTCGTAGCTCAGCAAGCCCAGGCCATCAAGCGAAAACAGGGTCTCGATCAGCAGCGAGCCGGTAAAAAAGGCGCCGATGAATGCTGCGGGGAAGCCGGTGATGATCGGAATCAGGGCATTGCGAAACACGTGTTTCCAAAGCACCTGCCTTTCATCCAGGCCTTTGGCACGCGCGGTGACCACGTACTGTTTGCGAATTTCCTCTAGGAAAGCATTTTTTGTCAGCATCGTGGTGACGGCAAAACTGCCCAACACCATTGCCGTTACCGGTAGCGCAATGTGCCACAGGTAATCCACCACACGCCCCCCCCAGCTCAGCTCATCCCAGTTGCTCGAGGTCAGGCCGCGCAGGGGAAACCACTGCAGCTGGCCACCGAACACCACCAGCAACGCCACCCCCAGCACGAAACCGGGAATAGCGTAGCCCAGCAGTACCAGCAGGGTGGTGACCAGGTCGAACCGGGAACCAGCGCGCACGGCCTTGGCCACCCCCAGCGGCACGGCAATCAGATAACTGATAAAAAATGTCCACAAGCCCAGGCTGATTGAGACCGGCATTTTTTCCCAGATCAGCTGCGACACATCTTTGTTTTGAAAGAAGCTCCGGCCAAGATCAAAGCGAGCAAACTGGCCCAACATCTGAATGAATCGCTCGTGCGCCGGTTTGTCAAAACCATACAGGGCCTTGATTTGCTGGATGCGTTTCGGATCGACCCCCTGTGAACCCCTGTAGGCGGAGCCGGCCCCCTCAGCACCCGACCCGGCACCGGCGCGGGCCTCTGCCAGGTACTGTTCTACCGGCCCGCCTGGCACAAACTGAATGACCACAAAGGTGATCAGCAGCACGCCCAGCAGCGTCGGCACCATGAGCAGCAAACGTTTCAAGATATAAATGAACATGCTTATTTGGCCCACCAGGTGTCAATCGCCCAGCTTTCGCCCGCAGCATAGGGCGGCATGGTGGCCGGCCCTTGCAGTCGCCAGGCGTTGTAGGCCATGCGATGGGTGCCGGCCGCCCACTGCGGGATCAAGATGTGGCTGTGACTGATGGCCCGTTCCAGCGCCCTGCAGGCGGGCAGCAGCTCGGCCCGGCTGCGGGCGGCAGTCATCTGGCTGATCAGGGCATCCACTGCAGCACTCTTGATCCCCGACATATTGCCGGAATCCTCAAGATCGGCCGCTTTGGATCCGAACAGGTCTGCGTACTCCTGTCCGGGATTGTGCGTGCCGCCGTAGGCGAGCGAGGTGATGTCAAACTCAAATTTTTGCAGCCGCTGCTGGTACAACGCAAAGTCAACCGGCCGGAACTTCAGTTGCACACCCAGCTTCTCAAGGTTTCTGGCCCAGGGCGTAACCACCCTGGCGCCCCCCTCATTGCTGTCGAGGTACTCAATCACCATGGCTTCGCCGCGTGCGTTGCGCAGCGCGCCGTCCCGAACCTCCCAACCCGCGGCCTTCAGCAGGGCCTGCGCCTGGCGCAGGTTGTCCCGTAGCGTCGATGTCCCGTCGGTGCGTGGCGGCACGGTCATCGGGCCAAAGGCGGCTGCTGGCAACTCGGCACGCCAAGGCTCGAGCAAGGCGAGTTCCTGTGGCTGCGGCGGGCCACTGGCTTGGCAGTCCGTGTTGCCGAACAGACCGTTGACTCGCTGGTAGGCGTTGTAGAACATTTGCCGGTTCATCCACTCGTAATCGAGCGCCAGCCCCAAGGCCTGGCGCACCCTGACGTCCCTGAAGCGCTCCCGTCGGGTGTTGATAACGTAACTCTGAAAGCCTGAAGGCAGGCGGTGTCGAAATTCTGCTTTCACCAGCTCGCCGCTGTCAAAACGCCGACCGTTGACCCGTCGAGCCCAGTCACCGGCAGAAAAAAAGCGCATCAGATCAAATTCGCCAGCCTTGAGGGCCTCTAGCCTCGCGGTGTTGTCCTTGTAAATCTTGACTGTGATGCGTTCAAAATTGTGACTGCCGCGCTTGACATTGAGGTCTCGGCCCCAGTAGTCCGCGTCGCGCACATAGGTAATGTCCTTGCCAAATCGCACCGGGCCGACGCGGTAGGGGCCGCTGCCAATGGGCAGGTCCATCACCACCTTGTCAAACGACTTGGGCTTACCGTTTTCCATCCCCCATTGCCTGCTGAACACCGGCAGACCTCCGACCCGCAGCGGCAGCTCGCGGTTGGCTTTGCGAAAACGGTAGCGTACAGTGCGCTCGTCCACCACCTCAGCCGCAGCCACCTCTTCGAGCAGCGTCTTGTAGGATGGTGAGGTGTATGGGCCCATCAGTGTGTCAAAACTGTGTTTGACGTCAGCTGCCAAGACCGCGTCACCATTGTGAAACTTGGCCTCGGGACGCAGCCGGAAAGTTGCGCTCAGACCATCCGGTGCCACCAGCACATCACTTGCCAATAACCCGTAGCCCGCGGCGGTTTCATCAAGAGCGCCTGCCAACAAAGTGTCGAACACAAGGTCGGCCAAATAAGCAGGCGCCGAGCCCTTGATAGTGAACGGGTTGTACTTGTCAAAAGTGGACACCCGCAGGTTGCTCACAAGTCGCAACTCACCGCGCTTGGGTGCCCGAGGATTCACATAATCGAAATGGGTGAAGTTGGCGGGGTACTTCAAGTCACCCCACAACGCATAGCCGTGCGCAGCCCAGGAAGGGACACACAAGCCACACAGCCAAAAAAACAGCAAACCGCGCATGCGACAATTCTGCACTAAATACCTGCTGACATTTTGAGGACGATATGGGTTTTCTGACCGGAAAAAAACTGTTGATCACGGGCGTCCTGTCCAATCGCTCCATCGCGTATGGCATTGCTCGGGCCTGTCACCAACAGGGTGCCGAACTGGCGTTCAGCTACGTGGGCGAACGTTTCAAGGAGCGCATCACAGAGTTCGCGGCAGATTTCGGCTCAAGTTTGATCTTTGACTGCGACGTGGGTGATGACGCCCAGATCGACAAGCTGTTCACCGACCTGGCCAGCCATTGGCCGACCTTCGACGGCTTTGTTCACAGCATCGGCTATGCGCCCCGCGAGGCCATTGCCGGCAATTTTCTGGACGGTCTGACCCGCGAGAACTTCCGTATCGCACATGACATCAGCGCCTACAGTTTTCCAGCGATGGCCAAGGCCGCCCTGCCCTACCTGAGCCCCAAGGCATCTCTGCTGACGCTCACCTACCTGGGCGGGGTGCGGGTCGTGCCCAGTTACAACACCATGGGTCTGGCCAAGGCCTCGCTCGAATCTTCGGTGCGCTACCTGGCCGAAGCCATTGGCTCGCGCGGCATCCGCGTCAACGGCCTGAGTGCGGGTGCGATCAAGACCCTGGCTGCGAGCGGCATCAAGGATTTTGGCCGCCTGCTGGCCATCTCTGCCAACGCCTCACCGCTACGCCGTAACGTGACGATTGACGAAGTCGGCAATGTGGCAGCTTTTCTGCTGAGCGACCTGGCCTCGGGCATGACCGGGCAGATTTCTTATGTGGATTGTGGCGTCAGTCAGACTGCTGTGGCGGTCGTCGAATCTCCGTCAACTTAAAGCGAAATCGGCCTCTAGGCCCTGCGCTACGGTTATTGTTAGCTATATTTACAGTAGCACTTCAAACCGCTGATCGCGCGGGCAACACGTGCCTGCGGCAGATTTGTTCCGAATAAGCTGGTGGTCGCAAGTAAAACAGCAAGCCCGGGGAAGAGCCCGCTGTCCTTGGGTTGGCAGGTTGCAACCCAGGTCAGTTCGCGACACAGTCTGCAAAGTAGCGCGGCTTGCCATCGGGCCCCTCCTCTTCGACCAACCCGTGTATGTCGGTCTCGAAGCCTGGACACTGCGCGTTGAACTCGCGGGAAAACTTGAGGTAATCAACGATCTTGCGGTTAAACACCTCGCCGGGGATCAGCAGCGGTATGCCCGGTGGGTAAGGTGTGACCAAGCCGACTGTGACCCGGCGTTCCAGGGCATCGATCTCAACCCGCTCGGTCTTGCGCAGCGCAATATGGGCATAGGCGTCGCTAGGTTTCATGGCCGGCGCCAGATCGCTCAGGTACATCTCGGTGGTCAGGCGGGCAATGTCGTACTTGGCGTAGAGCCCATGAATGTGCTGGCACAGGTCGCGCAAGCCCATGCGTTCATAACGCGGGTACTTCTGGCAGAACTCGGGCAAGATGCGCCACATCGGCTGATTCTTGGCGTAGTCGTCCTTGAACTGCTGCAACGCTGTCAGCATGCTGTTCCAACGGCCCTTGGTGATGCCGATGGTGAACATGATGAAGAAGCTGTAGAGGCCAGTCTTTTCCACCACAACACCATGCTCAGCCAGGAACTTGGTCACCACGCTGGCTGGGATACCGGTCTTGGCGAATTTACCGTTCAGGTCCATGCCCGGTGTGACGATGGTCGACTTGATCGGGTCCAGCATATTGAAACCAGCCGCCATCTTGCCAAATCCATGCCAGTTCACCCCGGCCTTGGCATTGCGCGATTCGCCCTTGATGATCCAGTTGTCGGCCCGACCGATGCCCTCGTCCACCAGTTTGTCTGGTCCCCAGACCTTGAACCACCAGTCGTCACCGTATTCCTCGTCCACCTTGCGCATGGCGCGGCGGAAATCCAAGGCCTCGGCGATGCTTTCTTCGACCAATGCGGTACCACCAGGCGGCTCCATCATGGCGGCCGCCACGTCGCAACTGGCGATGATGCTGTACTGCGGCGAGGTACTGGTGTGCATCAGGTAGGCCTCATTGAACAAATGTTTGTCCAACTTGACCGTTTGGGAGTCCTGCACCAGCACGTGGCTTGCCTGGCTGATGCCGGCCAGTAGTTTGTGAATGGATTGGGTGGCGTAGACCATCGCCTGCTTGGGACGCGGGCGGTTTTTGCCCATGGAATGGTAGGTGCCATAAAACGGGTGAAAAGCCGCGTGCGGTAGCCATGCCTCGTCGAAATGGATGTTTTCCACGTAGCCATCGAGCATGCTTTTGACGGTTTCGGTGTTGTACAACACGCCGTCGTAGGTCGACTGGGTCAGGGTCAACACACGGGGTTTGATCGTGCTGATGTCAACATCTGCTAAATGCTCTTGCACCAGAGGGTTTGCCTTAATCTTGGCCCGGATGGCCGAAGGTTCAAACTCACTTTTGGGAATCGGTCCAATGATGCCGAAGTGGTTGCGCGTGGGCTTCAAAAACACCGGTATTGCCCCGGTCATGATGATGGCGTGCAGTATCGACTTGTGGCAATTGCGGTCTACAACCACCACATCATTGGGCGCCACGGTGTGATGCCAGACCATTTTGTTGCTGGTGCTGGTGCCGTTGGTCACAAAGAAGCAGTGGTCCGCATTGAAGATACGCGCGGCATTACGCTCGGATGCCGCCACCGGACCGGTATGGTCAAGTAACTGACCCAACTCTTCCACCGCATTGCAGACGTCGGCACGCAGCATGTTTTCGCCAAAAAACTGATGGAACATCTGCCCCACCGGGCTTTTGAGAAACGCAACGCCACCCGAGTGTCCTGGGCAGTGCCATGAGTAGGAACCGTCCTCTGCGTAATCGAGCAGGGCCTTGAAGAACGGCGGCTGAACACTTTCCAAATAGCTCTTGGCTTCGCGGATGATATGGCGTGACACAAATTCCGGCGTGTCCTCAAACATATGGATAAAGCCATGCAGTTCACGCAGAATGTCGTTCGGAATATGGCGCGACGTCTTGGTCTCGCCATAGACGTAAATCGGCACATCCAGATTCTTGCGGCGCACCTCGGTAATGAAGTGGCGAAGGTTCAGCACTGCCGGGTCCAGGTCAGGCCCGGGTGTGAACTCTTCGTCATCGATCGACAGAATGAAAGTGCTGGCGCGGCTTTGCTGCTGTGCAAACTGACTCAAATCGCCATAACTGGTCACGCCCAACACCTCAAAGCCCTCAGACTCGATGGCCTGAGCCAAGGCGCGGATGCCAAGGCCCGAGGTATTTTCTGATCGGAAATCTTCATCAATGATGACAATGGGGAAACGGAACTTCATGGAGCACTCCAAAGCGCACGAAAAACATCAATAAGGCGCGAAGTGTAAGGACATATCGTGACCAGCCCAATTTGCCGCCATGCTTTTGCCTGAGAATGTGGTGATTGGCACACACATGAGAATCAATATGGCTGAATCAACGGTCTGGTGGGTCTTAGCGGGGGCGCTGATCGCGGTTGAATTGCTCTCAGGTACGTTTTACCTCTTGATGATTGCCATTGGGCTGGCCGCCGGTGCCGTGGCTGCCAACGTGGGGGCTGGCCTGAGCGCCCAAATCGTGGTCGCGGCGGTGGTGGGAGGTGGTGCAGTGATCGCTTGGCGTGCCTATAAACAACGTCGACCGTCTGAGCCACGCGCCTCAACCAACCCGGACGTCAACCTGGACGTGGGAGAAACCGTGCACATTGAGGCCTGGGATGACCAGGGTCATGCCAGTGTCAAATACCGCGGCGCCAACTGGCAGGTGGTGATTGCGCCAGGCATCACTGCGGTACCGGGCGCTTATACGATTGTTGAGGTCTTGGGCAACCGCCTGATCGTCAGACCGGCCTGAGACATCATTTTTGTTTTTTTGGAGATTTCATGGAAATTGCTCTCATTTTGCTGTTCATAGCGGTTATTTTTGTCACTCAATCGGTCAAGGTGGTGCCTCAGCAGCACGCCTGGGTGGTCGAAAGATTGGGCAAGTACAACGGCACGCTCACACCGGGGCTGAGCTTTTTGATGCCATTTATTGACAAAGTAGCCTACAAGCATGTGCTCAAAGAAATTCCGCTAGACATCCCCAGCCAGGTCTGTATCACTCGGGACAATACGCAGTTGCAGGTTGACGGCATTTTGTATTTTCAAGTGACTGATGCCATGCGCGCCAGTTACGGTTCCAGCAACTACATCATGGCGATTTCTCAGCTGGCGCAAACCTCGCTGCGCTCGGTGATCGGCAAACTTGAACTGGACAAGACGTTTGAAGAGCGAGACATCATCAACGCACAGGTGGTACAGGCCATTGACGAGGCAGCCCTGAACTGGGGCGTCAAGGTACTCCGCTACGAGATCAAGGACCTGACACCGCCCAAGGAAATCTTGCATGCCATGCAGCAACAGATCACTGCTGAACGCGAGAAGCGAGCCCTGATCGCCGCCTCAGAGGGCAGGCGGCAAGAGCAGATCAACATTGCCACGGGTGAGCGCGAAGCCTTCATCGCCCGTTCTGAGGGGGAGAAGCAGGCAGTCATCAACAAGGCGCAAGGCGATGCTGAGTCCATCCTGGCCGTGGCCGAGGCGACCGGCCAGGCGATCGAGCGCATCGCTGCGGCAATTCGCCAACCGGGCGGCGCCGATGCGGTACAGCTTAAAGTGGCAGAAAAAGCGGTCGAAGCCTACTCACGTGTGGCAGCAGACGCGACAACAACGCTGGTGGTTCCAAGCAACATGAGCGAGGTGTCGGCCCTGATCACGTCCGCCATGAAGATGGTGCAGTCGCAACAAAAAACCTGATCAAACCGCTCTTGGGCCAGAGTTGAAATGTGCTAACCAAGCCGCCACTGCCGATTTTGGCATCGGGCGGCCAAAGTGATAGCCCTGAGCGTAAGTGCAGCCCATGGCCTCGAGTTGGTCTGCGATGACCTGATCTTCAATGCCCTCAGCCACGGTCGTCATGCCCAGACCGCGCGCCAACTCCAGCGCAGTCTTGACAATATGCAAACTGCGCTCGGAGGTGTTGATCTGTTGAACAAATGACTTGTCGATCTTGATACATGAAAAAGGTAAGGTTTGCAGGTAGTCCAAGCCAGCGTAGCCGGTGCCGAAATCATCCAGGGCGATGCCAACACCCGCAGCGCGCAGCTGCCCCAACGCCTGAGACACCCGGTCGATACTGCGAATGACAATGGTTTCCGTCAGCTCGACCCTCAGCTCATGGGCCGGAATGCCTTGGCTGCTCAAGCGGCTGGTGATGGCATCAACAATGTGGTCGCCGCCCAATTCAGGTGCTGACAGGTTAATGCTCATCTGGCAGGCTCCCCCAGTGGGGCAAAGGCCACGCAGGGCCAGCCAGTCGGACGTGGCACGCTCCAGCACCCATTGGCCAACACGGTGAATCAGCCCGGTTTTTTCGGCCAGAGGGATGAATTCCATCGGGCTGATCAGACCCAACTTGGGGTGATGCCAACGCAGCAGCGCCTCAAAGCCTGCCAAGGACCGGTCGCTGAAAGCAATGATCGGTTGATAGAAAAGCTCCAGTTGATCCGCTTCCAGCGCGTGAGAGAGGTCGCGCGCCAGAGACAAGGTCCGCACGGCAGAGGCCTGCAAGTCACGATCCTGCTGCTCCCCATAGACCGCGTCACCAACTTGCTCCGCCTCCTGAGCCGGGCCTTGTCCCGGCGCACTGACGGCCCCGAAAGGATTTCGAAATCTTGCCAATAGGAGACGCAACAGGTGCTGGATCACTGGATCGGCCCGAAGCAGGAGTGCCTCGACGTGGTCACGCTCGATCCGAACCAATTTTGTGTGCACCAATGCCCTGATGGTGGCTGTCCGTGGTTGTCGGTCAAGCAACGCCACCTCGCCAAACATGGCGCCTTCGGTAAGCACAGCCACTAAACGTTGGTCGGCACCCTCGCCTCGCAAGACTTCGACGCAGCCTTCTTCAATGACATAGGCACACACGCCTGGATCACCCGCTCGGCAAATAATGTCGAGCGGCGCGAAAATTTCTCTCGTCAATCCATCCATGGCAAACCCGCCTCTTACGGTTGTTCCACAGCAGCAGAAGTGTTACTGAGTCGCGACTATAGCGCCATACCTACGACCAAGACTGGTTCGCAGTTTGCGCGCCTGCAGTACCGACTATCCAAACAATGTTGTCAACGGCTAGGCCACGCCAATTAGCGGGCTTTTTTGGCTTTGGCAGCCGGAGTGACCGTTGAAGCCCCTTTGTCCATGGCGGTCTCGATCACGTTCTCAGCCGAAGCAGCCGCCGCCTTTATGTTTTTGGCAACTGAGGCAAACGCTTCAGGCACTGGATGTGCCTTCTCGATGGCATCCACGGCGCTGTGGAACTGGCCAAAACTCAAGGACGTCGCATCTTTAAGATTTTTGGCAAACATCGCCATGCCGGCTTCTGCCGAGGCTTTCATGATGTCAAAAGCAGCTTGCGGGTCTTTGATGTCCTTGATGGATGCCATCGTTTCTGCCATGGCATCCTGAGCTTCTTTGGCCTGGTTTTGGGCCAAGTCAGCCCAGACCTTCAGGTTGTCCTGAACGGGTTTGATGGCATCCTGCATCGCGTCAGCGTTGAATTTGGGCGCAGCGTCAGACATGGTCTTTGCGATGGCTTCGAAGGGGGTGTTCTTGAACATGGGGTACCTTTGTGAATAATTGTTGCAATGCAGCAATTATTGGCTAAATTCCCACCGCGTACCTGACAAAACGGGAGATTTGCCGTGATTAGACGTGCGCCCCTACACCAGGCTGAGTTGTCAGCAGACTAGCCCCAACAAGCCAGGTCAGGACTCTGCGACGAGCCGCATCCTGGCTGATTTACAGACTAGAAAAAACAAAACCCCTTGTAAATCATAGACTTACAAGGGGTTTTTGATTTAAATTGGCGGAGCAGGCGGGATTCGAACCCGCGGTGGGTTTAACCCCACGCACGCTTTCCAGGCGTGTGACTTAAACCGCTCATCCACCGCTCCGTTAACGTAGATTTTAGCCGACAGGGGCTAGTCCCTCGCCCTTCTGGCGGTGAACGGATCAAAAAAAGCCGCCCGAAGGCGGCTTTTTTCAACTTGCAGCCGAATCAGTTCAGCGCAATTTTCTTGTCACCCTTGTAGGTGTAGAGCGTCATAGCGGGGTTTTTCAACTCGCCATTGGTCTCAAACATCACGTTGGTGGTGATGCCCTTGTAATTGGTCTCGCCAATTTTGGATGCGTAGACCTTGGGGTCCGCGCTGCCAGCGCGCTTCATAGCGTCAACCAACACATGCACAGCGTCGTACACGTAGGGGCTGTAAACCTGGAACTGGCCAGGGTACTTGGTGTCATAACGCTTTTTCCAAGCAGCGCCACCAGGCATTTTCTCAAGCGAAGCACCGCCTTCGGCACAGATCACGTTGTCCAGTGTCTTGGCGCCGGCGGACTGTTTGATCAGGTCCATGGTACAGATGCCATCACCGCCAAAGTACTTGACGTTGGTGAGGCCGAGTTGCTCCATCTGGCGCAGCATGGGGCCGGCTTGGGGGTCCATGCCACCGAAGAACACGCCATCGGGGTTTTTGGCCTTGATGGCGGTCAGGATGGACATGAAGTCAACCGACTTGTCTGTGGTGAATTGCTCATCCACGATCGTGATGCCCTTTGTGGCAGCCGTGCGTTTGAACACTTCAGCCACACCTTGGCCATAAGCAGTACGGTCGTCGATGACTGCAATGCGCTTGAGCTTGAGCGCGTCGGCAGCATAAAAGGCCAGACCAGCGCCAAGTGCATTGTCATTGGCCAGCAAACGCCAAGTGGTCTTGTAACCAGGCTTCGTCAGGTTGGGATTGGTGGCTGATGGGGTGATGTGGGGAATGCCGCAATCGTTGTAGATTTTGGATGCGGGGATGGTGGTGCCCGAATTCAGGTGGCCCGCAACACCGGCGACTTTGGCATCGCACAGTTTTTGTGCAACGGCTGCACCTTGCTTGGGATCGGCTGCATCGTCTTCAGCCACGAGTTCGAACTTGACCTTCTTGCCACCGATGGTGACGCCAGCAGCATTCAGGTCTTCAATGGCCATGCGAGCGCCATTCTCGTTGTCCTTGCCGTAGGCCGCTTGCGCACCGGAAATCGGAGCCACGTGACCAATCTTAACGACCATGTCTTGTGCCAGGGCGACGCCTGCGGCTGCTGCAATAGCGGCGGCAACTGTAACTTTCAACTTCATTTGCATAGACAACTCCATGAATATTAAAAAATTGTGAATAAACGCTCCACACCCGCAACGATACAGCAATTTCCAGGCCATCCACATAGGGAAGACCCCGCCCCTCACCCTGCTAATTCGGCCTTGCGGCTCTAAGCGTGAACTATCCAATAAAAGTTTGACGCAACGCACAGAACCAGTCAAGCCCGTTTAACCGAGATTGTCCATTAGCCCCAAGGCTGCTATCGTAAGCCCGTCAGGCGCGGCCCCGTGCGCTACCGGATTCCTAATGGATACCATTAGGAATCCCCAATGAAATCAACGATATCTGTACTGCTTGGAGCGCCAATGCCCCCAGAAA
>CAMCZF010000078.1 GCA_945885775.1 Rhodoferax sp. OV413
CTGCAATCCACTGGCACGCTGGAATACCAATTGGCCGATGGCCAATGGCAGGCCTTGACCCAAGCCCGCGTGGTCACCTTCACCGAGATCCAGCTGGGCCGCCTGCGTTACGCACCCGGCAACACAGAGATTGGCGAAGCCGGCGCACAAGTTGCCTCTGTGGTGGAGATCGACACCACGGGCGAATCGTTCAGCTACGAGGTCAGCGACGGCGCCTTAGGTTCAAACCAGGCCACGGTCGCCTACACCATCACCGATCCGCTCAATCTCAACAACACCTCGATCGTGCCGGCGGCTGACACTGACATCGATGGCATCCAGACCAACGTCGAGGCTGTGTTGGCCAGTCGAGCGCTTGGCATTACGGGCCTGAAGGACCGAGTCTACGTGCTCAACCTAGCCAATCTGGTGGGCGTGCCCAACTCAAACGAGGCCCGACTTCGGGTGGATGCCAATCTGGACGGGGACTTGAACCTGGACGGCATACGCGATGGCGAACAAAACGCCGTCACCACCTACGCCTGGATCAACGACCTCAATTTTGAGCAGGCCAACGCCAACCCGGACAGCCTGTCTACGATCAAACCAATCGTGAGCCTGGTGGCCGAGACCAGCAAAACGTCATTCCAGATCGCCAGCCCGCTGATCCAGCTTAAAGACGTGCGCATTCTGGCGCTGACGCCGCAGCAAGACGACGCACTGGCCGCTTTGGTGGATTTCACGCCGTCCTGGACACCGATGGGCTTCAGCGCCGAGCTCAAGGCGGGTCTGACTGGCGTCAACAACATCGACGTTGACCCCAACCGCGCTGGCAACCAGTGGCGCTTTACGGTAGACATCTCGCGCACTGGCGAGACAGCCGACACCTTCGTGGCGTTCTACAAGTGGATTGACCAAGACGTGATCACGGCCTACCAGACTGCCGGCTTACCCCTGCAAGACCTGAGCGGCAACGCCATCACCAAAGTGGGCTGGTACGACTTTACCCGCAAGACCGCTGGCAGCGACGGTGTGGCCATCAGCCTGGCGGGTGACGCGGTGCTGCGTCTGGACTACATCATCACTGACAACAGTTTTGGTGACAGCGATACCACCGTGGGCAAGCTCACCGACCCAGGTATCCCGGTGTTTATCAACTACCTGAACGACAACCGCCCGGTCACCATCAGTAGCCCGGTAGTGAATGAGGCCTCACCCCACACCTACTTCACGCTGCAGGGTGCTGCCAATCAGATTGTCACCCTGGCCACAGAGTCAGGCACCGCTACCCGCGATGGCGTTGACTTTGGCAGCACCGGCCCGACCCAACTGACCTACTCGACCGACGGCGGCCTGACCTGGACCCCCAGCACAGGCCCCATCACCCTGCCCACCGACGGCAAACTGCTGGTGCGCACCCCGCTGGTAGAAGACAACATTGCTGACAACAACGAAACCTTTACCCTGAATGCCATCACCACTGGTGGTGCGGTCTTCAAGGGCACCGCCACCATCAAGGACGACGGCACGGGCACGATTTACAACAACACGACCGGCGCGGTTGACCCGGCAGCCACGCCAAGTGACGACCGCCCACTGAGCGTTACCAGCCCCACCGTCAACGAAGCCTCGCCGTACGCGGTGTTCACCGTGACCGGCGCGGCCGGTCAAAGCGTGAGCCTGGTGCTGGCTGGCGTCAGCGCCACCGGAGGTGGCACTGACTTTGGATCAGCGACTGGCACCAACCTGCAAGCCTCACTGGACAACGGCGCGAGCTGGAGCAACTACAGCGCAGCGGTAACGCTGCCCGCAGGCGGAGCCATCCTGGTGCGCACGCCTATCACAGACGACGGCATCAGCGACAACAACGAAACCTTCACCCTCACCGCCACCCCAGCGGGCGGTGTGGCAGCTGTGGGCACCGGCACCATCAAGGACGATGGCACCGGCACGATTTACAACAACACGACCGGCGCGGTTGACCCGGCAGCCACGCCAAGTGACGACCGCCCACTGACGGTAACCGGTAATACTGTCAACGAAGGCTCCGACTGGAGCGTCTTCAGCGTGGCTGGCGTGGCCGGCCAGAGTGTCAGCCTGAGCACAGTCGAGGGCAACGGGGCCGGGTTTGCCGACATCGACCAGACCCGCAACCTGCAAGTCTGGGATGCCAGCGCCAACGCAGGCGCGGGTGCCTGGGTCAACTACACCACCTCGGCCACCATACCCACAGGCGGCACGCTCCTGGTGCGGGTGGACACCCGCCAAGAGCAAGACAGCGTGGACGAGGCGGACGAGACCTTCACGCTCAGGGCCACCAACACGGGGGGCAGCACCTTCGACGGCACCAGCACCATCGTAGATGACGGCAACGGCACCCGCTACCCGGATGCGCCGCCGACTGCCCCAGGCACACCCAGCACTCTCACCACGCCTAGTGCGCTGGACGACGACCGCAAGTTCAGCCCCGTGGCGGTGGACGATGCCCTGACGCTTGCCTCCGGTAGCCTAGTTTCAGCCAATATCATCACCAGCAACGACACCGACCGCAACGGCGACTCCCTCACCATTGCCAGCGTCAACACCACCCCCTTCGCCGACCTCAAAGCAAGCACCGACGCCACCTACACCGCAGCGGACGGCTTTAAGGAGCTCAAGCTAACCCACGGCACCTTGTTCATCAAACAGGACGGCAGCACCCAGTACCGGCATGACGGCCGCGCTTTCCTAGTAACCCCACTGCAATCCACTGGCACGCTGGAATACCAATTGGCCGATGGCCAATGGCAGACCTTGACCCAAGCCCGCGTGGTCACCTTCACCGAGATCCAACTGGGCCGCCTGCGATATGCCCCGGGCACTGGCGAGATTGGCGAAGTTGGCGCCCAGGTCGCCTCTGTGGTGGAGATCGACACCACGGGCGAATCGTTTGTCTATGGCGTGAGCGACGGCGCTTTGGCATCTAACCAGGCCACTGTGGCCTACACCATCACCGATCCACTGGTCCTCAACAACACACCCATCGTGCCGACGGTTGACTATGACGTTGATGGCATCCAGACCAACGTCGAAGCCGTGCTGGCGAGCCGGGCCCTGGGTATCGAGGGCCTGAAGGACCGGGCCTACGTGCTGAACCTGGCCAACTTGGTGGGCGTACCTGATTCAATCGAAGCCCGGCTGCGTGTGGATGCCAAGCTGGACGGGGACTTGAACCTGGATGGCATACGCGATGGTGAACAAAACGCCGTCACCACCTACGCCTGGATCAACAACGTCAATTTTGAGCAGGCCAACGCCAACCCCTTTGCACTGCCCACCATCAAGTCGATCGTGAACCTGGTGGCCGAAACAAGCACAACGTCATTCCAGATTGCCAGCCCGCTGATCCAGCTCAAAGACGTGAGCATTCTGGCGCTGACGCCACAGCAAGACGCGGCACTGGACGCTTTACTGGATTTCACGCCGTCCTGGACACCGATGGGCTTCAGCGCCGAACTCAAGACGGGCCTGACTGGCGTGAACAACATCGACGTTGACCCCAACCGCGATGGCAACCAGTGGCGCTTTACGGTGGACATCTCCCGCACGGGCGAGACAGTCGACACTTTCATGGCGTTCTACAAGTGGATCGACCAGGATGTGATCACGGCCTACCAGACTGCGGCCTTGCCCCTGCAAGACCTGAGTGGCAATGCCATTACCCAGGTGGGTTGGTACGACTTTACCCGCAAGACCGCCGGCGGCGATGGTGTGGCCATCAGCCTGGCGGGTGATTCGGTGCTGCGCCTAGACTACATCATCACTGACAACAGTTTTGGTGACAGCAGCACCACCGTGGGCAAGCTCACCGACCCAGGTATCCCGGTGTTTATCAACTACCTGAACGACAACCGCCCCATCACCATCAGCAGCCCGGTGGTGAATGAGGCCTCACCGCATACCTACTTCACGCTGCAAGGTGCTGCCAACCAGATCGTCAACCGGGCCACAGAGTCAGGCACCGCTACCCGCGATGGCGTTGACTTTGGCAGCACCGGCCCGACCCAGCTGACCTACTCGACCGACGGCGGCCTGACCTGGACCCCGAGCACGGGCCCCATCACCCTGCCCACCGATGGCAAGCTGCTGGTGCGCACGCCGCTGGTGGACGACGGCATTGCTGACAACAACGAGACCTTTACCCTGAATGCCACCACCACCGGTGGTGCAGTCTTCAAGGGCACCGCCACCATCAAGGACGACGGTACCGGCACGGTCTTTTTACCTGACGGCGGTGCGGACCCTGCGGGCAAGCCGACCGACGACCGGCCACTGACTGTGAACGAGATTTCACTCAGTGAATCGTCGCCGTTCGCCGTCTTTACCGTCACCGGCCAGCCCGGCCAGCAGCTCAGCCTGGCGCTGGCGTCTGGCACGGCCACGGTCGGCGTGGACAGCGCCACGGCCTTGCAGTACTTTGATGGCAGCGCCTGGCAGAGCTATGTGCCGGGCAGCCCGGTCAGCATCCCGGCGGGCGGCAGCACGCTGCTGGTGCGGGTGGCCGTGGTCAACGACGCACTGTTGGAGGGAGCTGAGACCTTCTCACTGCGGGTCACGAACACAGGCGGCAGCACAGCCAGTGGCACCGCCACGCTGTTTGACGACGGCAGCAGCCCCCAAGTGTTTGACGCCGACAACCGCAGCGGTGTTGCCACGCCGGCTACCGCTGATGACGACCGGCCCAAACCCGTGGTGCCGGAGGTGGTGGCGCCCGTGGTGGTGGCGCCCAAGAGCGACCCGACGCCGACTGTCACGCCGGCCGCTGTGGTCACCACGCCGGTGCCGGCCTTTGACTCGACCCTTAAAACGGCGGGCCCCACGACCCTGCAGGCAGCGCCTGCGGCGCCGATCGGCGAGGTGCTGACCAGTTCTTCGGGCTTCCAGGTGACAGTGGTGGAGGCCGCCACGCCCAACCTGTCGGTGTTCCGTGGCATTGCCGACCAGTTTGTGGATGGCAACAAGCCAGGCAGTTTTGCTCTGCCGGCCGACGCCTTTGTGCATACCAAGGCTGACGCCACTGTGGCGCTGGTGGCCAAGATGAGCGATGGCCAAGACATGCCGTCTTGGATCCAGTTTGACGCGCGCTCAGGCACTTTCCAGGTCAACCCGCCCACAGGCTATACCGGTGACATGCAGATCAAGGTGATTGCCACCGACAACGAGGGACGCGAGGCCAGCTCGATTTTCCGCTTCACGGTGGGTGAGGACAAGAAGCCGGTGGGGCGCAACAGTTTGAGCGAGCAGATCAACCTGGCAGCCATGCGCACCACGCCGTGGCTGGAGCTGATGCGCCAGCAGCAGGCCAAGCGGGTGGCGGCGGAGCGGCTGGCCGAACGGTTGGCAGAGCGCCAGAGTGAACGCCAGACCGAACGCCAGACCGAACGCCTTTCACCGGGCAAGGCACCGATGGCCACACCGCAACCGGCGGTTGAGCAGGAACCAGCGTGACCGTGAGCCAACAGGGCAGCGGCCCTGACCCGACTCAGCTGCTGGTGACGCTGCTGGATCTGTCGCGCCGGGCACGGCTGGCCAAGAGCGCGCGTGAGCTGGGCTTTTTGCTGGTCAACGACAGCCACGCCCTGGGCGCTTACCGACAGGCGGCCTTGTGGCTGGGGGACGCGGGGGTGTACACCCTGTCTGGCTTGGTGCAGGTGGAGGCCAACGCCCCCTACGCCCTGTGGCTGAAGCAGCTGTGCCTGCACTTGCAGCGTCAGCCCCTTGAGCCAGCCCAGGCCCTGAGCGGCGACGCTTTGCCGCCCAATCTGGCCCAGGGCTGGGCCGAATGGTGGCCCGCCCATGCTCTTTGGCTGCCCTTGCCACAGGCCCGGCAGGGTGGCGGCCTGCTGCTCGCGCGTGACCAGGCCTGGAGCCCCGAAGAACTGGCCCTGCTGCGCGAGTGGGTGGACACCTGGTGGCACGCCTTTGCGCCGCTGTACCAGTCTGGCATGGGCTTTTGGCAGCGGTGGCGTGGCCGTCTGTTCGGCACGCGTCGCAGTGCGTTGCGGCGCTGGTGGCAACGCCCGCTGTTGCTTTGGGCGGCCCTGCTGGCCGGCGTGCTGGCGGTGCCGGTGCACATGACGGTGCTGGCGCCCGGCGAGCTGGTACCCACCCGCCCGATGGTGGTGCGGGCACCGATTGACGGTGTGGTGGATATCTTTCATGTGCAGCCCAACCAAACTGTTAAGAAAGACGAGGCCCTGTTTGGCTTTGACGAGGCCCTGATCCAGAGCCGCATCCAGGTGGCGGCGCAAACCCTGGCCACGGCCCGCACCGACTACCGACAGACCTCGCAGCAGGCGCTGGTCGATCCGAAAGTGCGGCCACAGTTGTCTGCGCTGGCAGGCAAAATTGAAGAAAAGCGCACCGAGCTGGAGTACCTGCGCGACCAGCTGACGCGGGCCCGGGTACTGGCCCCCCAGGCCGGCGTGGCTTTGTTCGATGACCCCAACGAGTGGATCGGCCGGCCGGTGGCGGTGGGCGAGCGCATATTGCGCATTGCCGCGCCGGGGGATGTGGAGGTAGAGGCTTGGGTGCCCCTGGCCGACGCCATTGCCCTGGCCGACGCCTCTGAGGTGCGGCTGTACCTGAACGCCAGCCCGATGGCGCCGGTGACCGCTCGCCTGCGTTACATGGCGCATGACGCCGTCCAGCGACCCGATGGCAGCTATGCCTATCGGGTGCGTGCCGTGTTGGTGGCGCCGACCGAGCACCGGGTGGGCCTAAAGGGCACCGCCAAGCTGCAGGGCGAGCAGGTGAGCCTGTTGTACTGGATGATGCGCCGGCCGCTGGCCACGGTGCGCGGCACCCTGGGGATCTGAGCCATGCCGCTGCCGTTTCTGCGCGAAGAGTTGGCGCTCTTGCCCGGGCCCACCCTGGCCGACGGCCAGGCGAGCTGGACCCTGCACGACCCGACCCGCAACCTGTTTTTCCGTATCGACTGGCCCAGCTTTGAGGTCTTGAAGCGCTGGGCCCTGGGCGACCCCGAGCAGATTGCGCAAGACATCAGCGATGCCACCACCCTGCAACTGGAGGCGCAAGACGTGTTGGGCGTGGCGCAGTTTCTGGTGGGTAACCAGCTGACCCAGCCCGCCGGCCCGGGCAGCGCCCAGGAGTTCGCCCAGCGGCTGGACAAGCTGCAGGGCAGCCCGCTGAAGTGGCTGCTGCACCATTACCTGTTTTTTCGCATTCCCTTGCTGCGCCCCGACGCCTGGCTGGGCCGCTGGCAGGACCTGGCCGGTTTGTTTTACACCCGCGTGTTTGCCTGGATGACGTTGGTAGCGCTGCTGCTGGGCTTGACCCAGGTGCTGCGCCGCTGGGACAACTTCAGCGCCTCTTTGGTGGACACCTTCAATTGGGAAGGGTTGGCGGCCTACGGGGTGGCACTGTTTGTCGTCAAGCTGCTGCACGAGCTGGGCCATGCCTTCACCGCCAAGCGCCTGGGCTGCCGGGTGCCCACCATGGGCCTGGCGTTCTTGGTGATGTGGCCGGTGGCTTACACCGACACCAATGACACCTGGCGCCTGACCGACCGGCTGCAGCGGCTGCAGGTGGCCAGCGCCGGCATCGCCACCGAGCTGATTGTGGCCGCCTGGGCCACCCTGGCCTGGGCCCTGCTGCCAGATGGCCCGATGCGGTCGTCGGCTTTTGTGCTGGCCACCATCAGTTGGGTGGGCACGGTGGCCATCAATGCCAGCCCCTTCATGCGCTTTGACGGCTATTTCATCCTGTCGGACTGGCTGGACATGCCCAACCTGCATGAGCGCAGCTTTGCCCTGGCGCGTTGGCGCCTGCGCGAATGGCTGTTCAATTTGGGAGACGACCCGCCCGAATATTTCTCTGCCCGGCAGCAGACGGCGCTGGTGGTCTTTGCAGTGGCAACCTGGTTGTACCGGCTGGTGCTGTTTTTGGGGATTGCGCTGCTGGTGTACCACTATTTCTTCAAGGTGCTGGGCGTGTTTTTGTTCGCGGTGGAGATCATCTGGTTTGTGCTGTGGCCGATCCAGCGCGAGGGCCTGGCCTGGGCCAAGCGCTGGGACACCATTCGAACCCGCGGGCGCAGCCTGATCAGCCTGTTGGTGGTGCTGGCCCTGTTCTCGCTGCTGTTTGTGCCCTGGCCGGGGCGGGTGGTGGCGAGCGCCATGCTGCGGCCGGCCGAGGTGTGGCCGGTGTATGTGCCCGCTGGCGCGCGCATCGAGGCATTGCCCTTTGCCGAGGGCGACCGCGTGCCGGAGGGCGGCGTGCTGATCACGCTGCACGTGCCTGAGCTTAAATCGCGGCGGCAGGCGGCCCAGACCCGGGTTGAGAGCCTGCGCCAACAGGCCGCGGCTTCGGGCTTTGATGCGGAATCTCGCAACCGCATGCTGGTCAATGAGGACAACCTGGCCACGGCCCAGGCCGAGCTGGCCAGCCTGAACACCGAGCTTAAAAACTATGCTCCTAAGGCGCCTTTTGCCGGCCACCTGCGTGATGTCGACCCCGATTTGCGGGTGGGCCAGTGGTTGCCGCGCAAGGAGAAAATTGCCTTGCTGGTGCGCGACGATGGCCGCTGGCTGGTGGAGACCTGGCTCGACGAAGAGTCGGTGCAGCGGGTCAGCGTGGGTGACCGGGCGCTGTTCATCACCGATGGCACCGGCGGCCCCACGCTGCCCTTGCAGGTGGCCGCGATTGACCGTGACGCCTCGCGCGTGCTGGTGCGCCCGGAGCTGGCGGCCCACCTTGGCGGCCACATTCTCACGCGTGACAAAAATGGCCAGCTGGTGCCAGAGCGCGCCATTTACCGGGTCACCCTGGCGTTGGCCTCGGCCCTGCCGGCCGACTCGCCGCTACAAGCCCAGTCTTGGCGCGGCTCGGTCACGGTGCATGTGGGCTGGGAGGCACCAGGCTGGCGCTATGTGCGCCAGGCCGCAGCCGTGCTGGTGCGAGAGGTCGGTTTTTAGCGCGTCGTCGGTTCACGCGTCGTCGATTGAGGCGCTCCAGCGGTCGCCCCAGCCGCGTGCCTGCTCGCCCTCGCGCCGGTCCCGCTTGGTGGGGCGCCCATGCACCAGGCTGAGTGCTGGCTCGGGCGACAGGCGGCGCTGCTCGGCCGCCGCCAGCCTGGCCTGGATCGAGTCGGCGGTCTCGGTGTAGAGCAGGGCCGCCTCGGGGGCGCCGCCGCGCCGGTCACTGATGGCCCGTACCAGCACCGTGCGCATGGTGGCGCCGCTACGCAGTTGCACCGTGTCGCCCGCTTTGAGCTCGCGCGCTGGCTTGACGGCCAGGCCATTGACCTGCACCCGGCCCTTGTCGATCTCGTCGCAGGCCAGGCTGCGGGTTTTGTAAAAGCGCGCGGCCCACAGCCACTTGTCGATACGCAAACGCTCCATCAAAGCGCCCGCTCTATGGCCGCCATCAGCCGCTTGTCGTCCGGCTTCACGCTGCTGGCAAAGCTGCCAGCCACGCGGCCCTGCCGGTCGACCAGGTACTTGTGAAAGTTCCATTGCGGTGCCTCACCGCTGGCCTTGGCCAGGGCGGCATACAGCGGGCTGCGGCCTGCGCCAACCACCACCGTCTTGCTGAACATCGGGAATTTGACGCCATAGGTGTTGAAGCAAAAGTCGGCAATCTCTTTGCCCGAGCCCGGCTCCTGCTGGCCAAAATCGTTCGACGGAAAGCCCAGCACCACCAGGCCGCGCGCCTGGTAGCGGGCGTACAGGGCTTCGAGCCCCTCGTATTGGCCGGTGAAGCCGCAGTAGCTAGCGGTGTTGACCACCAGCACCACTTTGCCGGCGTACTGGCACAGCGCTTGCGGCGCCTCGTCTTGCAGCCGCTTGAACTGTTGCTGCC
Organism: Rhodoferax sp. OV413; assembly: GCA_945885775.1. Taxonomy (GTDB): domain Bacteria; phylum Pseudomonadota; class Gammaproteobacteria; order Burkholderiales; family Burkholderiaceae_C; genus Rhodoferax. Next base: position 9,841 of record CAMCZF010000078.1, read on the forward strand.
ACAGGGCAGGGCAGTTGGCGGCGGGTGCGGCAGTGGGTTTAGTTGGTGCAGCTGCACTGGCGGGCAGGCTGCAGGTCAGGGCCAGAGCCAGTGACAGTGGCAGTGAAAGTGGCAGTGAAAGTGGAAGGGTGCGCAGGGTATTCAAGAGCGGGGTGTTCATGCGGCATTATTGTCCGCCAGCGGCAGCCGTACCGTGGCGTCCAGCCCGCAGATAAGCCCATCGCTGATCCGGTTATCCAGGCTGATGCGGCCGCCCAGAGCCAGCACGATTTCATGGCAAATCGCCAGACCCAGGCCCGAGCCGGTGCGCGCCTCGCCGGCAGAAAAAGGCTGGAACAGGCGCTCGCGCAGCTCAGTGCTGATACCTGGCCCGCTGTCACGGATGCAGAGTAGCGCCTGCTGGTCTGCACTGTGCAGGGTGACTTGCAGGGTGCCGCCCGGCGGGCAGTGCTTGATCGCGTTGTGCAGCAGGTTGCGCGAGAGCTCGCGCAACATCCAGTCGTGGGTATGCACTTGGGTCGTCGTGGTGCTGATGTCAAAGTCAAGGTTGCGGTCGGCCAGCAGCGGCGACAGGTCCAGCGCCACCTCGCGCAGCACTTGGGCCCAGTCTGCACTGGCCGTTGGGGTTTGTTGGCGCAGCTGGGCCACCCTTGCCAGCGACAACATCTGGTTGGCCAGCAGCGCCGCCCGGTCCACGGTGTCGCTGATTTCCTGCAAGGCCTGGGTGGGCGCCACATCACCACGCAGGGCCGACTGCACTTGCACCTTGAGCACGGCCAGCGGCGTGCGCAACTGGTGCGAGGCATCGCGCACAAAGCGTTTTTGGTGGTCCAGCAGGTGCTGCAGGCGGCCCATGATGCTGTTGGTGGCGTCAATCAGCGGCAGCAGCTCGCGCGGCGCATCGCCGGCCAGCAAAGGCTCCAGCTGGCCATCCGGGCGCTGTTGCAGTTGCTGGCTCAGGCGGCGCACTGGCCGGGTGGCGCGCTGCACCACCACAATCACCACCAGCGCAATCACCGAGACCAGCACCGCCTGCCGCCACAGGGTGTCGAGCAGGATCTGGCGCGCCAAGGTGCGCCGCAGCTCCAGCGTTTCTGCCACCTGTACCACCGCCATCACCCGCGCCTGCGCCATGGCGACGGGCTGCAGCAGCACGGCCACGCGCACTGGTTCGCTCTCATGCACGTCGTCATAAAAATCCACCAGCGCGGCGTAGGGCCCGCGGTCGGGCAGCTGGCCACGCCACATCGGCAGGGTGGCGAAGCCGTCAATTAGTTCGCCCCGGGTGCTGGAGATGCGGTACACCATGCGGCTGCGGTTGTCGGCCTCAAACGCCTCCAGCGCGGCATAGGGCACGGTGGTGCGCAGTTGTGCCGCAGCGCCATCGCCCACGGCTTCAATCCGCTCGCCGATCGATTTGGCCGAGGCCAGCAGGGTGCGGTCATAAGCGGTGTTGACGGCCGCTAGCGCCTGCCGGTACAGGCTCACCGTGTCCACCACAACAAACAGCCCGATCGGCACCAAAATGCCGATCAGCAGGTAACGGCGCAGGGAGATCGCCATCAGCTGGTTTTCAGCAGGTAGCCCAGGCCCCGCAGCGTCATCAAGGTGGCGCCGGTGGGCAGCAGCTTTTTGCGTAGCCGGTACACCACCACCTCCACCGCCTCAAACTGCACGTCAATCGCGTCTGGAAACACCAGCTCAAACAGCCGCTCCTTGCTGACAGCGTGGCCGGGGCGGGCCAGCAGGGCGCGCAGCAAGGCCAGTTCGCGCGGCGGCAGGTCCAGCACCTGGCCCTGGTGGTAAACGGCCCCGCTATCTTTATCATAGCTAAAGAGGTCCATTCCACGGGGGCTAGAGGCCAATTCGACACTATTTTCTGAGCGACGTAGCAGAGCGCGGACGCGGGCTTCGAGTTCATCCAGATCAAAGGGTTTGGGCAGGTAGTCGTCGGCGCCGGCATTCAGCCCCAGGATGCGGTCGCCCACCGTGCCACGCGCGGTCAAGATGAGCACCGGCGTGCTCAGCCCGCTTGCGCGCGCCTGGGCCAACACGTGCAGCCCATCCAGACCCGGCAGGCTCAGGTCCAGCAGTACCACGTCAGGCCGGCACTGCTGCCACTGCGCCAGCGCAGCGCTGCCGTCGGCACACAAGTCCACCGCCCAACCCAGCCGCGTCAAGGCGCGCAACAACGTGGTGCGCATCGCGGGGTCGTCTTCTACCAGCAGCAGTTTCATGGCGTCAAACCATACCATGCCCGATTGCCGTCATTCCCGGCCGCGACCGGGAATCCAGGGGCCATGGATCCCCGCGTGCGCGAGGATGACAACCAACTGCCGCCATTCCCGGCCAATCGCCCGTCATTCCCGGCTAATCTTCTGTCATTCCCGGCTACGACCGGGAATCCATGCGGTTGCCGAGCCGCCAAAGCGAGGTGCGCTCTGCCGCGCGGGCGGCGTGCAGTGGGTCGTTGACGTCGGCGGCCTTGGGATGCTGGGCTTGGGTCTCAAGGCGGCCCAGCACGGTCAACCCGTGCTGCTCGAAGGCGGCCAGCAGTTCGGCCCGGGTGCGCAGGCCCAAATGTTCGGCCAGGTCGGACATGATCAGCCAGCCTTCGCCGCCCGGCAGCAGGTGGTCGGCCAACCCGGCCAAAAAGCCCAGCAGCATTCGGCTGTCTTCGTCGTACACCGCGCGCTCGATCGGTGCGCTGGCGCGTGCCGGCAGCCAGGGCGGGTTGCACACGACCAGGTTCGCCTGGCCAGGGGGGAACAGGTCAGCCTGCACCACCTCAACCTGAGCCGCCACGCCCAGCTGAGCCAGGTTCTCCCGGGCACAGGCCAGTGCCCGAGCGTCTTGGTCGGTGGCCACCACACGGGCCACACCGCGCCGTGCCAACACGGCTGCCAGCACGCCGCTGCCGGTGCCAATGTCAAAAGCCAGCAAGGGTTGGCCGACGGGCGTTGCGGGTAGGGCGGTGCTGGCGACCAGGTCCACGTACTCGCCCCGCAGCGGCGAAAACACGCCGTAATGGGGGTGCACCCGGTTGGTGGGCGCCGGCCCCAAAGCCTTGATCTCCACGCCTTTTTTGCGCCACTCAAAGGCACTGGTCATGCCCAGCAGGTCACGCAATGAGGCCACACAAGCCAGCCCGTCGCTGCCGGTGACACCCCAGGCCTGGGCGCAGGCTTCGCGTGTGTCTGGAGCGCGGCGCAGCGTGATCTGGTGGTCGGCGCCAAATGGCAGCAGCAGCATGCCCAGCACGCGGGCCCTCTGCGCCCTGGCCTGCCGGTGCAGGTGGAAGGCCCGGCCAGCCGCCTCATCGGGGCTGGCCTTGCGCGGCTTGGCGGCTGATTTATCGGCGCGCCGGATCAGCGCTTGCAGCAACTGGCGGGCGTTCTGAAAATCACCACGCCAGAGCAAGCCGGTGCCCTCGCAAGCAAGCCGGTAGGCAATATCCGCCGTGGTGCGGTCGTCGGCCAGCACCACTTTTTGGGGTGCGCTCGCGCCGCGCTCGGAGCGCCAGCGTGCCGTGCAGGCCACGCCGTCTTCCAGCCAGTGGATGGCCGCTAGGGAGGTAATGCCAGCGGTGGGGATCGGGTCGGTCATCGGTGCCTTATGGGTGTTTTCCCTAGTGTCGCAGGGCTGGTTTGGACAGCCATTTGACAGCTACGGGGACCATCATCGCAGGGTTCGACTAACCACAGGAGACTTCGATGCGTCGCGATACTTTTCTCAAGTCCATGGCCGCTTTGGCCGCTGGCAGCAGCCTGCCCATCAGCGCCTTGGCTGCTGGCATGAATGTCAAGATGATGATTCCCGCCAACCCCGGCGGCGGTTGGGACGGCACTGGCCGTGCCCTGGGCAAGGCTCTGCTCGAAGCCAAGGTGGCCGAGACCGTCACCTACGAGAACAAGGGCGGCGCCGCCGGCGCCCTGGGCCTGGCCCAGTTCGTTAACGCCAGCAAGGGTGACCCCAACGCCATCATGATCATGGGTGCGGTCATGCTGGGCGGCATCATCACCGGCAAGCCGCCGGTGTCCTTGAGCGTGGCCACACCGCTGGTGCGCCTGACCAGCGA
>CAMCZF010000079.1 GCA_945885775.1 Rhodoferax sp. OV413
GTGAGGCCCAAGGGGGGCCTCCGGCGGCCTGGCAGGGGCCTATTGAAAAATTCCCAGAACCAAAAACTGCCAAATTCAATGCTCCGGGAAATTACAGAAAGGATGTTGCACTAACCAAAAGAGCCATAGCTGCTTGAACGCTGACACCATCAAGCTCATAGACCTTCTCTTTGCACTCCTGGCATCCACGCCAGCGCTCTTCTCCTTGGGCAACGGTCAGTTGGTTCCATTTTTTAGCCTTAGGGCAGAAAAGCCTCTTAACGAATGAACCGTCGGGCGCATAAAGGCTACTTGTCTTTTCATCATATACAAATTTTTGATTCTTCATTGATTTCCTTGTAGATATTTTTATACGCCCAAAACATCCATCTCAGGATTTGTAAGGGAACGCTTAAACCAGCAGCGGGGGTGGTTGCTGCATCCCCAAAAGTATCCATAGCCGCTCTCTCGAATAACAAATCTGCCATTTCCACATTTGCAAGGGCCAGCATTTGACTCAAGTCGTGAAATCTTTTGGCTAAGTTCAGCATTTTTCTTGGCTACGCTCTCAGACGGATATTTTCCGGATGCTTCCAACATAGATTGTCTGTGTCTCCGGAGACTCGGAGCCACCCCGTAGTCTGAAAAGATAGTTGCTAACTCTTGGAATCTATAAGCCATTTCAATGGCATGCTCCTTGGACTTCACGTAAGGTAAATCCTCAATGGCAAAAGATGCATTGCTCAGCCCCGTCAAAAATATCGGAATATCTTTATATATTTTTCGATCACTTTCAGAAAGAGCAGCAATGAGATTCGCGCCTGCTGTTGATATTTTTTTGTAATTAATATCCAATAAATTTAGTAGATCATTGACGTTTTCGTTCAATTCCAAATTCTGACGAATTTTATTAATGATGGAAACCATTTCGGCATCAGTTAGAACGATACTGGATGGCAACGTGTCGGATTGAGCTTCAGCAACTGTTTTTCCTTCGACCACCCACAAGCCATCTTTGTATTGAATCTTTGTAACTGCTTTGGTAGATACCGCTGTTTCTTTGGCAAATGTGCATGCATCTGCTCGATTCTGAAAGTAGCGCTCAGCCATATCTGCTCCTTAATATTGATAACCTTCAACTTCAGAAAGGTATGGAACTATCGTCGTATGGGTCCATCACTGTCGCAGTTGAATGGGGGTTTTTGGCATAAGACGTGAACTCTGCCCTTGGGCGCTGCCCTCCAAGAAACTGCATTTCGTCGACAACAACCTCAGCCATGAATTTTTCTGTCCCGTCCTGGGCTTGCCACTTGCGCGTCCTCAACTTCCCCTCGATGTATATCTGAGAGCCCTTCGAAAGATATTGCGCTGAGACTTCAGCAAGGCGATCGAACAGCACGACACGATGCCACTCAGTGTGTTCATTGCTCTCTCCCGTTGAGCGGTTTTTCCTGACCTCAGATGTTGCCAAACGAAGATTTGTTACCGAACCGCTAGAGGGCAAAAATCGCTTTTCGGGATCGGCACCCAAATTACCGACAAGAATCACTTTGTTTACAGAGGACATGAGACTTACCACTTTAGATCTTTGGTTGAGCCAGCGTGCTGGAGTCTCCCGGCAAGCCTACGAAAAGTTCAACCGACCCGTGTTCAGTACGCCTGTTCTCAATAACCATGAGCGGGTCGATTACGGTGTGAATCTCATATCCTGGGGTATCGGTGTCCTGATCCCAATTTTTTAGTGAACGGACATACAACTCGAAGCCACGATCCACCAAGTGCTGCAACACAGTAGCGAAGCATTCGACGCTATCCGCCGGCAACTTGGTCGAATCGATTTGCTTCCATGCTTCTTCAAGTTTTTGGGCAAGTGCCTGGCACTGCGGATGTGACGGCGCAAGTTCTTGGCCCTGCTGATCGCAGTACTCCATTAGAGGCAGCGGATCAGGCATAGCGAATATTCGGCGCAGTGACTGAGCGGTTTTAGGTTTGACCTTGATGAGAGTCTGATCTCTATCCGAGGAGAAAAGTGCTGCGTTTCGGTTTCCTGAAACTGTGCGAAGACGACGGTTCACAGCGCCTACAAAGCTTCGCTTCAGTTCAATATAGTTTTTGTAAGGTTTTCCTTGGCCAACCAAGTCAACTAATGGAACAGGTTGTCCCACGGCGAAATGTTTAAGCGTTTGGCTGCTTCGGTCGCTGATGTTTCCCAGCAGGTCACCAGCTTCGGCAACCGTCAAACTCACAACCTTTTTCTCTTCGCTTACAACTTCTTCTGTCTCGATGCTGCCATCGGCCTCACTTGATTCCGAGAGGAAGAAGGCTGCGTCGGCTGAGCCACGATCGTCCATTAGTAATCTCAAGAGTTCAGAACGACAAGCCGGGCTTAACTTCTGGAAATCATGTGGGGAGAGAACTAGCATCATGTCTTGGATCCTTCCAAAAAATTTACATCATGCACTAATCGTATCATTAAAAATCAAATTAAACAAGCTTTATGTCGTTTTTTTAGATAAAATAATCTCTTCGTATGAAAAAACAACGCCCGAATTCATATGATGTCACTGCACACGGAATGCCATCGATGAGTTTGGGCTGTGTGTGAGGAGGAGGTCATGAAGGAGTTGGCCGCGCGCCAGCTTGGTCTGTGACAATTGGCGCATGATTGCACCCACCGCCAGTGCCACCCCCGTTGTGTTTGAGGACGAGTTCATCGAGGGCCTGCGTGAGCTGTGGGAGCACAAAATTGTCTTCAACCAGACCCTGGGCCTGCGTGTGGTGTCGCTGGCGCCAGGCCTGGTCACCGCACGCATCGACATGCGCCCGGCACTCGTGGGCCATTACAGCTACAACCGCATTCACGGCGGCGTCATCAGCGCTGGGCTGGACGCCATGGGCGGTTTGGCCGTGATGACCGCCATCGGCGCCCGCCATATGGACGAAACCCCCACCCAGCGCCTGCACCGTTTCATGAAACTCAGCACCATCGACATGCGCGTGGACTACCTGCGCCCCGGCATTGGCGAAACCTTTGAGTTGCGCGGCGAGGTGCTGCGCCTGGGTTCACGCGTGGCCTCCACCCGCATGGAGTTTCTGGGTGCCGACGGCAAGCTGCTGTCCAGCGGGGCTGGGGCTTACATCGTGTCTTGAGCGGCTTTGCCTTACACTCAACTTGTTCAATAAGCTGTACAGGTTTGGATCAATATGCGCATTGTCAGTTACACCGAGGCTCGCAACAGCCTGAAAACCGTGCTCGACGGCGTGGAGGCCGACGCCGATATTGCCATCATCACCCGCCGTGACGGGGCTGACGCCGTGGTGATGTCCCTGGCGCAGTACCAAAGCATGGCTGAAACCCTGCATCTGTTGTCCAGTCCCGCCAATGCCGCGCACTTGGCCGAGTCCATTGCGCAGTACCGCACCGGCCAGGCCAGGCGCCGTGCGCTGGTGCCGGAATGAGCCGGGGCATCGCCTTTACCCCTGCCGCTTGGTCTGACTACCTGTATTGGCAGGGGCAAGACAAAAAGACGCTCAAGCGCATCAACAACCTTATCGAAGCCAGCCGGCGCGATCCGTTTCAGGGCATTGGCAAACCCGAACCCCTGCTGGGCAGCTTAAGCGGTTTCTGGTCGCGCCGTATCGATGATGTGCACCGACTGGTCTACGCTGTGGATGATGCTGATTTGACGGTGATCGCCTGCAAGGGGCATGACCAGTAGGTGCCGACGGCAAGCTGATGTCCAGCGGTGCCGGGGCCTACATCGTGTCTTGAGCGGCGGCGGTGCCCGTTGCATCGAACGGGTTCAGCACAGGTACCCCAAAGACGGCAAAGTCGGCAACGTTGCGAGTCACCACCGTGAGCTGGTGGCTGGCCGCAGTGGCGGCGATCATGGCATCTTCAAACAGGGTATTGGACCGCCGATGCATCAGCCGCGCCCAGCGCCGTAATACGCTGGCATCCATGTGCAGCACGTTGTACGACTCGGCCACGGCATCCAGCCAAGCTTCGATCTCGCGGGCTTTGGCCGGGTCTTGGTCACGCGTCAACTCAATGCCGGCCTGAATCTCAGCCAGCGTGACCACGGACAGGTACAACTCAGCGTCGTCCCGGGCTAGCAGCCAGGCCACAACCGCGCCGTGCGGCCGCGGCTTTCGAAGTTCGAAGATGATGTTGGTGTCGAGCAGGTACATGCGCCTCAACCCGCAGGCAGCACCGGCCGCCGCTGGGCGCTGCCCCGTGCTGCTACCAGCAGTTCGCCACGCGCGTCATCGGCTAGCAACAGCGCTTTAAGCGACGGCCGGGCGGCTGCTTGCATGCGACGCCATTGCTCGATCGGCACCAACACCGCCGCCTCGCTGCCGCGCTTGGTCACCAGTTGCGGACCGTCGGCCATGCAGGCGTCCAAAAACTCGCTGAACCGCGCTTTGGCATCTTGAATGGCCCAGGTTTGCATGTTGATTCCTTTTATGACTAGTTAGATGACTAGTTTAATGCGAAGCGGCAACTAGGGTGTGGATACACCCGCTCAATGCTACTAAAACAGAAGCAAGCTATCCAATATCATCAAGGTCTGAAGGCATTTTTACCCCTGGATGAGCAAGCCCAAACCCAAACGAATCGAGACCCAGGCCCCAGCAGTCGCTGCCCCTGCTGAACCGATCGTGCTGTTGTTGCAAATCGGCGCCGCGCTGCGCCCGCTGGCCGATCCGGTGCAAGCCGTGCCGATGCGGGCCTACATGCTGGACCAGTTTGCATTTTTGGGCATCCGCGCTACGCCGCGCCGGCAGGCCTTGCGCGGCCTGCCTCGGCTGACCTCTTGGACGGCCGCCGACCTGCTGTCCGTGGCCGAAGCCCTGTGGGAGATGCCAGAGCGCGAATTTCAGTATGTGGCGGTGGACCTCTTGGCCAAGCACCACCGTCAGCTTGGCGTGGACAGCCTGTCCCACCTGTTGCAGTTGGTACAGCGCCGCGCGTGGTGGGACACGGTTGACGGGCTGGCCGGTGTGGTGGGCGATATCTTGCTGCGCGCGCGCACCCTGCAACCCGACGCTCAGCGCCAGATGGACGACTGGCTGGGCCACCCGAGCCTGTGGGTGCGCCGCGTCGCCATGCTCCACCAACTGGGCTGGAAAGCGCAGACCGACCAGCCGCGCCTGTTTCGGTATGCGCTGGCCTTGGCGCCAGAAACCGAGTTCTTCATCCGCAAGGCCATTGGCTGGGCGCTGCGCGACCACGCCCGCTCCCAGCCCGAGGCGGTGCGCACTTTTTTGGCAGACTATGCGCACGTTTTGTCAGGCTTGACGCGTCGGGAGGCGGGCAAACATCTGGGGTGACGGACAGTCCGCATCGGATCAATGGCCTTCAGGCGCGCAATATGGTCAGCAGCGAGACCAATTCGTGCAGGGCGGTGAAAGGCTCGGGGGCGGTGTAGGGACTGAACTTCGTGGCCAGGGCCTGTGCCCTTTGTGTCGCAGTTTCCAGCCGGTCGCGGGTGATTGCGAACGCGCCACCTGTGCCTTTGTCGTAGCCGGGGAAGTGCCGCTTCAATCGCGCCAACACCTCGTCGCGGTGAAGCGGGTGCTGAATATCTTCGTAGTGCAGCAATAGCCATAGCTCAAAGCTGGGGATCGAAGCAATCGCCTTGACGCTGACTTGCAGCTTCTCGTCATTGCGCAGCTTGCCATCCAGCGACTTCGCAAAACTCAGGGCGTCGAAATAGCTGTCGTGATTGTCACGGTCAAACACGGCATAGATTTGGTCGAAGCTCCTGGGACGAATGCCTTTGTGCAAATCGCCTGCTTCAAACAAGTGCTGGGCATAACGCACCACCTGGATGGGGGCAGTGCCCAGCTGACCCGATTGCACTTCGACGTTGGCGGAATGCAGCTGATGGGTAGCGCAAATTTCCTCCAAATACAGCGGTTCGGTTTTGCTGCCTTCTGTGACGATTAGGATGCGCGCATAACTGGCGCGCCGTGCCGCCTGGGTCGCCTTGCGGCGTAACTGCCGGTCTTTGGCCTGGTTGTCGCGTCCCATCAGTGTGTCACTCCCAGGGCCTGGTCGCGCAGGAATGGTAGTGCGCCATAGCGCCCTTGCAGATAACCGCGCTCCAGCGCTTCATTCTTGCGCGGGCTGAAGTTGAGAAGCGAGTACAGCAACGAGCTTTGATCCCAGTGCTTTTCTACAAACCAAATCTGATCGCGCCTGAATAGACCGTAAGCGTCGAGCAGCGACGTGTCGTGCGTAGTAAAAATCAGCTGCGCACCGCCGGTGTTGACGTCAGGCCGATGGAACAATCGGACCAGAGCTTGCACCAGCAAGGTGTGCAGGCTTGTATCGAGTTCGTCCACCACCAGCGTCAACCCCTTGTTCAGGATGTCCAAAATGGGCCCGGTGAGGAGCAATAATTTTTGGGTGCCGCTGGATTCGTCCATCAAGTCGAAAACGGCCTTGCCGTGCTCGGTGATGTGATGAAACCGCACATCGTCCACGGCCTGCTCGCTGACAGCCTCCTCGCGTTTGCCGGTCGAGAGGTCGAACTTGATGGCGTGAACCATGGCCTGCTTGGTGGCGACCTCAATGTCGGCAATGCTGATGTCTGCTGCGCGCAGAAACTCGGAAATGGCTTTGCGCTGAGCCTCTTGCTTGAGCATTTGCACTGAAAAATGAAGCGAAAGTGGCGACTGGTCGTTGAAAATAACAAGCCGATTGGCGAACCAGCCAAAGACTTGGCGCAAAGCCTCGCTGTTCAGTTGCACCGCCACTGACAGGAACAAGGCGTTGGGTCGGGTGGCTCCCTCCCACAGGTTCTTGGCACCTTTGAAGCTGGGGCCGAACTCATAGACGTCCTTGCCACTCTCTGCATCAAAGTGGCGTGCGAACCAGCGTTGCGGTTTGAACGCTTTGTACACCAGGAGTTGCTCGCTGACGATACGTTGCGAATTCATGGCAAAACCGTACTGGTAGCGCACGCCGGCGAGGATGAAGGTGACCTCGAACGCCGTTGGCTGGGTGCCCGAGATGGTGTCCAGTTTGAAGGGCTGTAGTCGGTCAAAGGTCTGGCCTGGTTGCAAAGTGGCCGATTCCAGCACCACGCCACGCATGTACTGCAGGGCCTTGACGAGGTTGGACTTGCCGCTGGCGTTGGCGCCGTACACCACCGCGCTCCTGAGCACATGCGGCGCAGCCTTCAGCCCGGTAGCCAGGGCATGGGTGTCCAGCAAGGTCTTGTCGGTGGACGCCACCATGCTGAGCACTTGCTCGTCGCGCAGGCTGCGGAAGTTGTTGGTTCGGAATTCGAGCAGCATGGCAATCACCCAGGAATATTTAATAATTCAGAAAAATGAAGTTTACCTACCAATTTAGAACTTATTTTTAATATTTAGCGTAAATCACCACTAATCTGAGCGATCAGGCGTCCCCTCTTGCAATAGGTCAGCCCGGCCGGACGTACCACGCGTTGACGCTCAGGCGCCCAGGTCTCGCGTCAAGCCATCCGCAAGATCAGTGCCTTCATTTCGGTGTAGCTGTAGACCCCGCTCTGGTGGGGCTCCGATCGCGCGGCGGCGACCATGGCCTGGGCAATCTCGGTGGTTCGGATCGGGCGGTATTTCGCCGGCATCAGTGGCGAGATCAAGGTCAGCACGGCGGCGAGGATGCGGGGTGTGTGGACCGAGCCGATAATCAACGAGGGTCGAAAAATGCTCACCAACGCCAGCCCTTGGCTCAGTACGGCCTGCTCTGCTTCGCCTTTGACGCGGGCGTAGCGCGGCATGCCGGCGGCGCCGGAACCGGTGGCATTGGCCTGCAAGTCGGCACCCACGGCCGACATAAAGGCCAGATGATGGACTCGGCCAGAGTCCTTCAGCCCTTTGGCAAAGGCGGCGTTCAGGTCCACATCGATGGCACGATGCGCCGCCAGCGACAGCTTGGCCGTGCCAGCACCAACCCCCAGCACGCTGAAGCCCACCACACCGGTATCAGCACTTGTGAGTACGTCCACCACGGCCTGCTGTAGCGCCTGGGGCTGCATGTCAGGCACCAGGCATTCCACCAGTTTGGTCACTGCCCCGGCTTGAGCGCCCAGCGGGCGTCGAGCGATGACGATCACGCGGTTGAATTGGGAGCACCTCAGCAGCTCCGCCAGCAGCGCCTGCCCAACGGAGCCTGAGGCCCCAAGAATGATCGCGGTGGTGTCAGGCATGGTGGTTGGTATGGTCGCAAACCCTTATGCCGGGCGAAACTCAGGCCTGTGCTGAGACGGCATACAGCCTGATCGCCAAGTGCGCTTGGTAGCGCACAAAATCCGTGTCCAGTGTAAACATGGACAAGTGGTGTTGAATCGCTGCCGCGCAGATCAGAAAGTCGGTGTTAGAGCCTTGGACGCCATTGCCGTGGCAGGTGTTGAAGCGGTGCGCGGGGCAAATGTGAGAACGCCTACACAACAAGAAGTGTGAAGCATAGCGAGCGCCTAAGCCGCGCCGTTTTTCTGCAACCCTGTCTCTCAGCCCACGACAGGTTGCCGCCCGCCGTTGTCACCAAAAGCCTGTTCACGGTACAAGCCCAGCGCGCGCATCACCGGCAGGTCAGACAGGCAGAACAGGCAGGCGTCGTCGCTGGCTGACGCATTGACATGCTCGTGCCAGGCCCAGCTGGGCACGCAAAAAATGTCGCGCTCTTGCCAGTCGTAGCGTTGGCCATTGATGACGGAATGGCCCCGGCCTTTGGCCACGTGGTACAAAAAGCTGCCGGTGTGGCGGTGCGCCTGGGTGTGTTCACCCGGGCGCAGCAGTTGCATGGACGCCCCCAGGGTGCGCATGACCGGGCCATTGGTGGCCGGGTTGACATATTCCATCAGCACGCCGTCAAAGGGCGAGCCGTCGCTGCAACTGGCGTACTGGTTCAGCGCCTCATAGGTGGGCAGCCATTCGTACTTGAGCATCGGGCTGTAGCCCTTGGTCCAATTGCCGCCGCTGGGCGTCAGGCCTGGGTTGCCCCAGGTCTTGGTCATGTCGTCCACCGGGTAGGTCACAGCTTGCGACAACTCGGGATGCACCTCAAAAAAGTTCGCCTCCATGGCATTGACGAAGGGGATGTCCAGGCCGTCTTGCCAGATGCAGGGGCTGCCCTCGGGCGCCACGGCGTGCTCATGCCAGGTGCCGTTGGGGGTGAGCACAAAATCATTGGCGCCCAGTGTCATCTTGTGGCCGTCGACCACGGTGTAGGCGCCCGTGCCCTCCATGATGAAGCGGATGGCCGAGGCCGAGTGGCGGTGCGAATGGGCGATTTCTCCCGGGTTCATCACTTGCAGCCCGGCGTACAGCCAGCCCACTGCCGCCGATACATCGCGCCGGCCTGGGTTGTTCAGGTAGATCACGCGCCGGCCGGCCTTCTCAGGGGTGACCAGCTCCAGCGACCGCAGCACCTGTGCCCGCAAAGCCTGATAGCGCCAGACCACCGGCACCGACTGCGACACCGGCTGCCAGGGCTCGATCTTGTTGGCCACAGTCCACAGGGCGCCAACATGGTGTTGGTCCAGCTCGTCGTAGTAGGCCAGCAGCTCGGGCGTGTCTTCAACATTCGCGCGGCCCACCACGTCTTCGCGGTGGTTTTCATGCTGCCTGGCCATGGGTGAGTCCTTACGCTTTATTTTGCGGGCCGGTACAAGGCGCAGAGCTTGTTGCCGTCCGGGTCGCGCAGATAGGCCAGGTAAATCTTGCCGGTCGGACCTTCCCGAAAGCCTGGTGGGTCTTCGCAGGTGGTGCCGCCGTTGGCTACGCCGGCCGCATGAAAAGCGTCACCCTGTTCGGCGCTTTGCACCGCGAAACCGATGGTGCTGCCATTGCCATGGGTGGCAGGGTCGCCATTGATGGGCGTGGTGATCGCGAACGTGCCGGTCGGGCTGCGGTAAAAATAGCGGTTCTTGTTAGCGAACCCCGGGCCGAGCCCCAGGGTGCCCAAGAGCGCGTCGTAAAACTTCTTTGAGACTTCGAGGTCATTGACCCCGAGCATCACGTGACTGAACATGCATCTTCTCCATTGGTGCCCGATACCGGGCGAATGAAGAATGTTAGCGCAAGGTGAATCAGGGTATTCCCGTGTGGGAGGGGTGTTGGCTTGCGACCTGAAGCTCTCCCGCCACGCCTCCGCATCACCAGAACTCCTCGGAAATGGCGTAAGCTGAAAGAGGTTTTTTTACAGCCTCAACGCCCAAGTTCAGGCAGCCTCATTACAGCCGAGCTACTTTTTAACCCTTTGAGTTGATGCCGGGAACTTGGCCAGCTTGGATTCCGGGCGACGAGGGCGAGTGACGAGTTCTCCGCCACAGTTCGGGCACTGGCCGGCTAAGGTGCGCTCGGCACATCTTGCACAGAATGTGCATTCAAACGAGCAGATGCGAGCTTCAATGGACTCTGGCGGAAGGTCCTTGTCGCAGCACTCGCAGTTCGGGCGTAAATCAAGCATACCGTACCTCTTTTAGTCAACTTGAATGGACCACGGCCATCGCGGCAAACCGGCAGGGTCAAAAAAGCCACCCGAAGGTGGCTTTGCTCAGGGTGGCTCTTGCCACACTAAGCAGGTGTTTACTTCTTGGCGGCTGGCTTGGCGGCCGGTTTGGCTGCATCAGGTTCCGCGTCAGAGTAGTACTCTGAAATGGCTTTCCACCGGCTGTCCTGAATTTGCGACAGGCGCGAGGCGTTGCTGCCCAGGCGCTTGGTCGGCGAGAACGTTGCGGGCGCGCTGCCAAAGATGTCGGTCGGCAGTGTCAGGCTGTCCATGACCTTGATGAAGCTGTCTGTCGTCAAGTTCTTGCCGGCCTTGGTGGCGGCGTTGGCAAAGGTGTTGATGATGAGGTACCCGTAAACCGAGAACACGGTGGCGTCCTCATTGAACTTGGTCTTGTACTTGTTGGCCCAGAACTGCAACTGTGGGGTCAGCCCTTCGGTGTAAGGGTTTTGCACAGTCATGGTGGCGTAGAGCCCGTCCATAGCTTTGCCGCCCAGCTTGTGAATCAGGTCGGTGTAGGCGGCACTGGAGCCGATGAAAGTTGGGTTGTAACCCATCTTGCGTGCCGTGCCAATGGTGCCAATGGTCTCGCGGATGATGGTGCCCAGCACCACCATGTCGCAGCCGCTGGACTGCAGCTTGGCCACTTGGGACGAGAAGTCTGTGGCGCCACGCTTGTAGGTGGTTTTTTCGGCGTAGTCCATGCCGATGGTCTTCAGACCGGCTTCGCCGCCCTTGAACACCTCAAGCCCGAAATCATCATCTTGGTACAGGGTGCAGACCTTCTTTGCGCCTTTTTCCTTCGCCAGTTTGGGCACCGCTTGCCGCATCTGATCAAAGTAGGTGGCTGCAAACGCGTACTTCAGCCGGTCAAACGGGTCATACATTTCGCGGGCGGCCGTGATCGGGAAGAAGTTGACCACGTTCTTTTCAAACTGCACGGGCATGGCGGCCAGGTTCTGGGAGGTCCCGATGTGGCCCATCATCATGAAAATCTTGTCCTGGTTGACCAGCTTCTGGGCGGCCAGCACAGCTTTTTTCGGGTCATAGCCTGAGTCTTCCACAATGATCTTGATCTTGCGCCCATTGATGCCGCCTTGCTCGTTGATCTCGTCAACGGCCAGCAACATGCCCAACCGGGCTTGCTTGCCAAAGCCGGCCAGCGGGCCAGACAAATCCTGGATCGAGCCCAGGGTGATCTCGTTGGCCGACACGCCTTGCAGCGGCACGGACTTGGTTTGAGCCGGCGCCTGGCCGGCAAGCAATGCCAGCGTAGCCAGCATCAAGGTGGTTTTCATCATCAGTTTCATCTTCAGTCTCCTTAAAAAATCAACGGTACATGGCCTCGATTTGGGCCGCATATTTCTTCTCAACCAGTTTACGCTTGAGCTTCATGGTGGGGGTGAGTTCCTCGTCTTCTGCTGTCAGTTGGTTCTCTAGCAAGAAAAACTTCTTGATCTGTTCTACCCGGGCAAATTTCTTGTTGACCCGGTCCAACTCAGTCTGGATCAGGGCCTGTACCTCAGGCGCGCGGGTCAAGCTGCTGTAGTTGCTGAAGGGTACGTCCTGGTCCTGCGCGAATTTTTCCACGTTTTCCTGGTCAATCATGACGATCGCGGTCAAATACGGTCTTTTGTCGCCGATCACCACCGCATCAGTGATGTAGGGTGAGAACTTCAAGTCATTTTCCAACTCGCTCGGGGTCACGTTCTTGCCACCGGCGGTGATGATGATGTCCTTCATGCGGTCAGTGATGCGGTAGTAGCCGTCTGAATCC
Organism: Rhodoferax sp. OV413; assembly: GCA_945885775.1. Lineage (GTDB taxonomy): Bacteria > Pseudomonadota > Gammaproteobacteria > Burkholderiales > Burkholderiaceae_C > Rhodoferax. Next base: position 12,264 of record CAMCZF010000079.1, read on the forward strand.
ACCACACCCACGTCACCCGTGTGCAACCAGCCATCAGCGTCAATCGCTTCAGCGGTCTTCTCGGGCAGGTTCAGGTAGCCGGCAAACACGTTATGGCCCCGCACCAGAAGCTCACCGGTGGCTGGGTCGAGCCGCACCTCGTTAAAGCCCGCCGCCGGGCCGATGGAGCCCGGTTTGATGCGGTCAGCCGGCACGCCGGTGACGGCGCCGCAGGTCTCGGTCATACCCCACACCTCTAGCATGGGCACACCCAGCGCCAGGTACCAGCGCACCAGGTCGGGCGAAATTGGCGCTGCGCCGGTGACCAGAAAGCGCGACCGGTGGATGCCGATGAGCTTGCGCACATTGTTCAGTGCGAGCCACTGCGCCATCTGAAACTTGAACTTGAGCCAGGCGCTCACCGACTGACCAGCCAGCACCCGCTCGGCAATGACGGTCCCCACGCCAATGCTCCAGCCGTAGGCGGCCTGCTGCACAGCGCCGGCTTCTTTCAGCGAGATCATCACGCCAGAGTAGAACTTTTCCCAGACGCGCGGTACGGCGGTGAACACGGTGGGCGCAATCTCGCGCACGTTTTCGGGGATGGTCTCGGGGTTCTCCACAAAGTTGAGGATGGAGCCGGTGTAGAGAGAAAAATACTCTCCGCCCATGCGCTCGGCAATGTGGCACAGCGGCAGAAAGCACATGCGCTCGTCGCGCTCATCTTGCGCCACCAGGGTGTTGTAACCGCGCACCGTGAACACCAAACCGCGTTGCAAGTGCATGGCGCCTTTAGGCCGGCCCGTGGTGCCCGAGGTGTAGACCAAGATGGCCAGGTCTTCAGGGCGACATCCGTCAATACGTTGCTGCAGGGTTTCTGGATGTTTCACCAGGTGCGCCCGGCCGAGCAAGCGCAGGGCGTCTAGGCCGATCACGCCAGGGTCGTCCAGGTCGCGCAGGCCCTCCATGTCAAACACCACGATTTTGCGCAGCCCCGGTAATTGCGCACGCACCTCAAGTGCCTTGTCGAGCTGTTCATCGTCTTCCACAAACAGCACCGTGGTGCGCGAGTCTTCGCACAGGTACTGCACCTGCGAGGCCGCGTCAGTCGGGTAGATGCCGTTGGAGACGCCGCCCGCGGAAAGCACCGCCAGGTCGGCCCAGACCCACTCCACCACCGTGTTACCCAGGATGGAGGCGCACTCGCCGCGCTCAAAGCCCAGGCTGAGTAGGCCGTAGGCGATCTCCCGCACCGCGTCGGCGGTCTGGTTCCAGGTCCAACTGCGCCACAGGCCTAAATGCTTTTGCCGCATCCAGACTTTGGGGCCGCGTTGCTTGACCGCATTCCAGAACATAGCGGGAATGGTTTCGCCTGCCAGCACGATGTCGTGACAGGGCTGGATGTGGCGGGTGTCCCACAGACCCGAGGCAGGCTTGATGTTTATCGCCATGTTTTCTTCTTTTTCCAGCGGCGTTCGCCGCGCACGCCGTCTTCCTTGAGCCCCAGATAAAACTCTTTGATGTCGTCTTTCTCGCGCAGGCGGGCACAGGTGTCTTCCATCACGATTCGGCCGTTTTCCAGCACGTAGCCGTAGTCTGAGGCGTTGAGCGCCATGTTGGCGTTTTGCTCCACCAGCAAGATGGTGGTGCC
>CAMCZF010000080.1 GCA_945885775.1 Rhodoferax sp. OV413
GCGGCGCGGAAGGTCTCTTCGCGCATTTGGCTCACTGTGCCGATCAGCAGGTCCACCGCCGGGCCGTTGGCGGCAGGGGCCATCATGCCGCGCAGCATCAGCGGCGCGTACTCAGGGATGGTTTTGCCAGCATCCAGCGGCGCCACACGAGCCCGCACAAATTCTTTTTGCCAGTCGCCGTCGGGGCTGCCAAACGAGGCGCTGGTGGCCGACAGCACGTAGCCGTGAATGCAGGCGCGGGCGTAGCGCCAAGCCTGCTGCGCGATCATCCCGCCCATGCTGTGGCCCATCACTAGGTTACGCGCGCTGCCTTCTTTTTCAAGCAGCAGGCTGAGCACCCGTGCGCAGTGGTCGATGGTCAGTGGCACCGGTAGCGCTGACAGGCCGTAGCCGGGGGCGTCCCACGACACCACTCGGTAGCCGGCCTGTGTGAAGGCCTGGACCTGGGTGCGCCAGTATTCTTTGGCGCCAAAGGCACCGTGAAGTAAAAAAATGGTGGTGCCACCGCCGCCACCTGACCGGTGGTGTACGGCGTAGTCGGGCAGGGTCACCGTCATTTGGCTCACGCCGGCACCTGCAGGGCAGCCGCCGGCGTCCAGCTGGCGTGGGCACCCATCGGAATATGCCCGGGCAGGATGATGCGGCAGATCGGCCCTGGGCTGATGTCGCGCGCATCAAAGATGGCGCACTCGCCTGGGCCGGTGTTCAAGTTGGTGAGGTAGGTCACCAGGTAGCCATCGTCTTCTGCCACGGCACCGTCGCGTGGTGCGAACGGCGTCTCGCTCACAAAGCAGCCCTTGGGGGCTTGCCAGCGCTGACTGTGGCCGGTCTGCCAGTCGTATTTCTTCAGGCCATCAAGTTCCCAGTTGGGCTTCATCAGGGCGTTGTAGACATAGCGATTGGGCCTGCCCTTGACGCGGCCGCTGATCATCGAGAACTCGGTGACTTCGTCGTCTAGGTCTTCTTCGTGAGTTTGCCCGGTCTTGAGGTTAAAGCGCCAGCGGTGCATGCGGGTTTCCTGCAGGTCCATGGACAGCAGGGCGCTCATGCGGGCGTAACCCTCCTTGGGCAGGCCACTCAGGTCGGGCACCGGGTTGGTCTGGATGGCGCCGTCCATGATGATCTCGTCGCCTACCTCGTAGGTGTTGGCCAGGTGCAGGATATAGCAGGGCGTTCCTTCAAACCACTTGACGTCACGGCTGGTGCCAAAGCGCGGGATCACACCAAAACGCGCCGGCACGTCGCGGTGGAACTTCAGGCGGTGCTGGCCCTTCTTCAGGCCCTCTGGGTCGAAGAACATCGACAGGTCATGGATCACGCAGTAATGCTCGCTCAGGCCCAGGTCATGCGGCCAGGTGGCGTGCGGCAGCTCGATCGGTTCGTAGTGCACCAGCTTGTTGTTGGCGTCGACCACACCGTAGTTGAAGTAGGGCGCATGTTCACCGAAGTTGAAGAACATCAACTCCTTGCTGTGCTCATCCACCTGGAAATGCGAACAGATGCCCCGGTCACCCAAGCGTCGGGCCCAGTTGGTGTCGGGGCCCAGTGTTTCTAGCGTGACTGGGTCCATGCGGTAGGGCTCGCTGCATTGGCTCATGGCGGCCAAGGCCCGGCCACCATGCACTTTCACGTCGGTGCCGGCGTTGTCTTTCATGGCGCCGATGGAGCCCCAGCCACGGCGTACGGCCCGGCGCGGCTCGATGAGGCCAGGCCACAGCGATTCACCGGCCACCGACTCAGCCAGGAAACCGGTGGTGCGCACAAAGCGGTTGCGGTAAGTGGCCTGCCCGTTGGCGAAGTGCATGCCATGGATCATGCCGTCGCCATCAAACGGGTGGTACTTGCCGATCGGCGCGTGAATCTGGTTGTGGCCGTTGCGCAGGTATACCCCGTTGAGGTCGGTCGGCAGCTCCCCGATCACCTGCAAATCCGGCGTGCTGGCCGTCCACTCGGTGTCGGTCGGGCCATGGCCGCCGTTGAGGTAGGGGTTGTCGGAGGGCAGGCAGCTCAGGTTGACGTGGGCATGGACTTCAAGCATGGGGTTCTTCAGGTGGGTGGGGAAGGTAAGGTAAGGAGGGTGGAGAGGCAGTCAGCGCAAGCGCTCAAACACGGTGGCGGTGGCTACCCCAAAGGCGCCAGGCAGTGCGGCCACACCGTAGCGCAGGTCGCGGGTTTCCATTTCGTCAAGCAGACAACTCACCAGCATGGCGCCAGTGGCGCCCATGGGATGGCCCAGGGCGATCGAGCTGCCGTTGACGTTGAATTTATCCAGCGGGATGCCCAGGCTGCGGATGTAGTGCAGGGTGATGGCGGCAAACGAGTCACGCACCTCCCAGAGGTCGATGTCTGCCACGCTCAAGCCGGCTTTCGTCAATGCTTTTTGAGTCGCGTCCACGGCACCGGTTTGGGTTAAAGGCACGCAGGCGTCGGCATGGGCCAGGATGCGGGCGCGCACCGGCATGCCCAGCCGCGTGGCGGCCTCAGGCGTGCCGACCAGCACGGCGGCAGCGCCGTCAGCCATGCAGGGCGCATTGCCAGCGGTGTGCACATGCTGAATCTGCCCCAGCTCGGGCTCGCGCGCCAGGCCCCAGTCGTCCAGGCCGTTGGCACCGGGCTCGTACACCGTGCGCAGCGTGGCGAGTTTCTCAAGGGTGTTGGCGGCACGGACGTTCTCATCGTGGTCCAGCAAGATGTGGCCGTGGGCGTCCAGCACCGGCACCATGGAGCGCGCTGCGCCCCGGTTGCGGGCCGCCAGGGCGCGCGCCTGCGATAGCGCGGCGTAACTGTCGCAGTCTTCGCGGCTGAAGCCATGGCGGGTGGCCACCAAATCAGACGACCAAGGCGGCGGCACATAGCCAATGCGGCCGCCCAGCGTGCGGTCGGTGTAATAGGGCACCTTGTCGCCAAATATCGGCACTCGCGACATCATCTCCACCCCGCCGGCTACAGCCAGGCCATGGGCATCGCGCGCCTGCTGTGCGGCCCAATTGACGGCGCTCAGGCCAGAGGCGCAATAGCGGTTGATGGTGACCGCGCTCAGGTGCGGGCTCCAGTCTGCCAGCAGACAGGCTGATTTGCCGATGTTGCCGCCCTGCTCACCGGTCTGGGTGACGCAGCCAAACACGCCGTCGGCCACCTCGTTGGTGTCAACGCCAGTGCGCCGCGCCAAATCGCGCAAAACCCCAGCCAGTAGTTCCATGGGGGTGACGCTGCGCAGAGCGCCGGTCTCTTTGGCAGCGCCACGCGGCGTGCGCAAGGCTTCGATGACGACAGGGTGGGGCATTTAACTACTGTTAACAGACTAAAGTGCTTGAACTATATCAAGAAGTCTGCAGTTTTTCGGTAAAGATGGGCCCGGGTAAACTATCGTTGACATACTAAAAAAGCCATGCTAGACCAATTCCTACCCAGCTTGATGCCTGGACCATCCCTGGAAATGCTGACGTGAGCGGTCCGAGCGCCAGCGCGGCGCAGCGCACCATTGCGGTCGTCGGCGATGCCTGGACGCTGCGCATCCTGCGGTCTGTGTTTCGCGGCCAGCGCCGCTATGGCGATTTTCTTCAGAGTTTTGGCGTGTCACGGGCGGTGCTGACCGACCGCTTGACCAAGCTGGTCAGTCATGGCGTTTTGCTGCGGGACGTTTCTGGCGGCGGCCACCCCGAGTACCGACTGACCGAGCGTGGGCTGGACCTGTGGTCGCTGTTTATCGCCATGTGGTTATGGCAGATCGACTGGGGCACCGCGCAAGACCCCGACACCTGGGCGCCCGATGTGCCACGGCTGCAGCTCACGCACACCGGCTGTGGCCAGACCATGCGTCCAGCCTTGCGCTGCCAGCATTGCCTGGGCTTGGTGACACCGTTTGAAACGCAGGCCGAACCGAGGCCGGTTGTGGCAAGCCCGGAAAGCGCCGTGCCGTCTACCGCCGCCTCCAAGTTCCGCCGTGTGCGCCAGGCTGCCCCGGCCGGCGCCGACCCCGCCCGGCCGTCGCAACGCCTGGTCCGCATGGTCGGTGACCGCTGGAACAACGCGGTGGTGGCCGCCGCTTTTCGTGGCACCCGGCTGTTCTCGCAGTTCCAAGAGGACTTGCGCATCGGCCCGGCCCAACTGAGTGATCGGTTGAGCGAATTGCAGCAACTTGGCATTTTGCAGGCCCGCTCTTATGGCGGTATCCGTCAGGAATACCGGCTGACCAAAGCCGGCATCGCGCTGTACCCGCTGACGCTGGAGATGGTCCGCTGGGGCAATCGCTGGCTGTGGCATGAGGGCCACCCCCTCACCATACGCCACCAGCCCTGTGACCATATTTTGGACGCCCGCTGGCACTGCGGCGCTTGTGATCAGGTGTTGTTGCGGGAGACGGTTCGCTTCAGTTGATGGGGTTCTGTAACTGACGCCGGCTGGCGACTACGTCGCACTGGCGGGCGGCGTGGTTCGCGTTCTCCGGCCCACGCTCGCGGGCGAATGCTTTTTGGCAAGTTGAGTTTGCTGCGCCAATGCGATGTTTGGCTGGCTGCCGGGTGGGCAACCGCGAATGGGGCCTGCGCCCGCGAACCCCACCACCCACCGAGATGGGCGTGATGGCGCTTTAGATCTAGTGGGGGGCAGCGGCGGCATACTGATGGCCGTCACCCGCTGGCCATTGCAGCCTAAGCAGCTAACCCCAATTCACCCATGAGCCCCCAAATCCACCGCCTTGCACGCCAGCTGCACCACCTTTGGCACGGGCCGGGTAGCCGTGCGGTAGTTGATCACATTGCGCCGGCTCATTCCCAGAACATCAGCGGCCTTGGTGGCAGAAAACCCGTGCTGCATCATCCAGGCGTCAAAACTGCGGGCCGGGTCGCCCGCCTGCTCGGAGGCCAGCCGGTACACCGTGATGGCCGCAATCGACAGCGGGCCTTCATCGTCCCATGTCAGCCCGCTGCCCCATTCCTCCACGGTTACACGGGCAAACAGGGCTGCGTCGCTCAAAGGCTTGAGGCTCTTGAACCGGGCCACAAACCCTGCCAGGTCAACATCAGCGCGCCAACCGTCCTCAAAGACAACTGCGACGCACAGGCCGCCTTGCGCCGTGGCGCTGGTAATTCGGGGTGTTTTTTCACGCATTTTCATGCTCCGTTAAGTTTGTCCCACTCGGCTTGTATCAGTGTCTTATTGGCAAGCGCCCAAACGATCGCTTTGGCCAGCAGCTTGCGGTTGGCGCAGCCCGCCAGCTCAGCCATTGTGGCCAGATCAACCGCACTGTCACCGTCTGGCGTGCGCACATGAAAGTGCACTGGCGCTTGGTCTGCATAAACCGAAATTTTCATTTTTCCGGTGCGGTAAATCGTGTTCACAGGCTTTAGTATAGTGCAATATTTTCACTATTAACAACAATTCCTTTGAGCTAATGACCATCTCCATCGCACCCGCCTAGGCCAACCCCGCCAGGTCCCCTAATGCAGTCTCCGGCATAGCCCGCGCCAAACCGCTGTTGGGCTGCTACCTCGCGTTGGCGCGCCGCTAACTCGCACTGGCGGGCGGCGTGGTTCGCGTTCTCCGGCCCACGCTCGCGGGCGGCTGTCTTTGGTGCATTGAGGTTGCTGCGTCAACGTCATGTTCGGTTGGCTGCGGTTTGGGCAACCGCGAATGGGGCCTGCGCCCGCGAACCCCACCGCCCACCGAGATCGGCGAGGTGGTGCTTGGGCTGTTCATCCCGCGCCAAACCTGCTGTTGGGCAGGTGGTTTGGGTGTCCGGGCGCAGGCCCCATTCGCGCTTGCCACTGAGACGGCGGGTCAGCCACGGCGTTGATGAACGAATGTCGCCGAGCCAATCAGGTAGGGCGCGAGCGTGGGCCGGAGAACGGACACCCGGACCGCCTGCCCCCGCAAGGCCTCAACGGCCCAGGCCTCAACGATCAATGGCAGCGAAAAAAACAAAGCGGCTCAACCCTTGTACCGCGTAGCCATCGCCTCCAGCGCCACCGGCTTGATGCCCGAGGCGTGGCCAGCACAACCGAAGGCTTCGAAGCGGGCCTTGACGATGCCGCGTGCCGCGTTTTTGGCGGCCACCAGGGCTTTGCGCGGATCGAATTCGGAGGGTTGCTGGGCGAAGGTGCGGCGCATGGCGCCGGTCATGGCCAGGCGGATGTCGGTGTCGATATTGACCTTGCGCACACCGCTGCGAATGCCGCGCTGGATCTCATCCACCGGCACGCCGTAGGTCTCTTTGATATCTCCGCCAAACTGGCGAATGATCTCCAGCCACTCCTGTGGCACGCTGCTCGAGCCATGCATCACCAGGTGCGTGTTGGGCAGCTCAGCGTGGATGGCGGCAATGCGGTCCATCGCCAGAATGTCGCCGGTGGGTTTGCGGGTGAATTTGTAGGCGCCGTGGCTGGTGCCGATGGCGATCGCCAGTGCGTCTACGCCGGTTTGCTGCACAAAGTCTCGCGCCTGCACCGGGTCGGTCAGCATCATGTCGTGGGTGAGCTTGCCTTCGGCGCCAGAGCCGTCTTCTTCGCCGGCGTCTCCCGTCTCCAGCGAGCCCAGGCAGCCCAGCTCACCCTCTACCGAGACGCCAATCGCGTGCGCCATGGCACAGACCTGGCGGGTGACTGCCACGTTGTAGTCGTAGCTGGCCGGGGTCTTGGCGTCTTCCATCAGCGAGCCGTCCATCATCACACTGGTGAAGCCGGAGCGGATCGACTGGATGCAGACCGCAGGCGAGGCGCCGTGGTCCTGGTGCACCACCACCGGGATGTCGGGGTGGGTTTCCACCGCGGCCAGCATCATGTGGCGCAGGTAGGCCTCGCCCGCGTACTTGCGCGCGCCGGCCGAGGCCTGCAGGATCACCGGGCTGTCGGTTTCCTGCGCAGCCTCCATGATGGCCAGGATCTGCTCCAGGTTGTTGACATTGAAGGCGGGCACGCCGTAGCCGTGTTCGGCGGCGTGGTCCAGCACCTGGCGCAGGGAAACAAAAGCCATCGCAAACTCCAAAAAATTTATAAGAAATCAGGCTCTAAGCCACGTGGCTATTGGGTTAGTAGCTATCAATCCAGTAGTGCAGCGCAGTTGTCGATGATGCGGTCCGGCGCGCAGGCGGCAATCGGCTGGCCCATGTTGTAGCCATAGGGCAGGGCCCATACCGGCACCCCGGCGTTGCGCGCTGTGGCGACGTCGATGCTGGAGTCGCCCACAAACAGCGCGCGCGCCGGCGCCACGCCAAACTCGGCCAGGCAACTGGCAATGCCGGCTGGTTCGGGTTTTTTGGTGGGCAGGGTGTCGCCGCTGACCACGCGGTCCAGCAGCGGCATGAGCTGGTGGGCGTTCAGCACGGTGGCGGTGTAGCGGCCCTCCTTGTTGGTGACCACGGCCAGTTTCACGCCCCGGTTGCGCAGCGCCACCAGGGTCTCGCGCACCTGTGGGTAGAGCTGGCTGCGGGTACCGCAACGGGCCTGGTAGTGCTGGTCAAACACGCCGGCGGCGCTGGCCAAGCTGTCTGATGCGCGTACTTGCGCCTCGGTCAGGCCCTGGCTCCAGGCCAGCGCTTGCACCAGCAGGGTGCGGGTGCCGTGGCCGATCCAGTCATTCACCTGGGTTTGCGACACCAGTGGCAGGGCGAGGGCCTGCAGGGTGTCGTTGACGGCGTCGCAGATCTCGGGCGCGGTCTCGATCAGCGTGCCGTCCAGGTCGAACATCACCAGGTCAAAGGGATAGTTGGTGGGTAAGGCTGGCATAGCGGTTCTCCGTTTCAGCTAGCGCGCTTTTTGCGTTCCATCATGCGCCAAATAAAGGGGGTGAAGATCAGCTGCATGGCCAGCTCCATCTTGCCACCAGGCACCACGATGGTGTTGGCACGGCTCATCCACGAGCCGTCGATCATGCTGCGCAGGTACTGGAAATCGATGCCCTTGGGCTTGGCAAAGCGGATCACCACCATGCTCTCGTCGGGCGAGGGAATGTCGCGCGAGATAAAGGGGTTGGAGGTGTCCACCATCGGCACCCGCTGGAAATTGACGTGCGTGTGCATGAACTGCGGGCAGATGTAGTTCACATAGTCGGGCATGCGGCGCAGAATGGTGTCGGTCACCGCCTCGGTACTGTAGCCGCGCTTGGATTTGTCGCGCCACAGCTTCTGGATCCACTCCAGGTTGATCACCGGCACCACGCCCACCAGCAAGTCAGGGTGCTGGGCGATGTTGACCTCCGGCGTCACCACAGCGCCGTGCAGGCCCTCGTAAAACAGCAGGTCGGTGCCGTCGGGCACGACCTCCCAGGGCGTAAAGGTGCCCGGCTCCTGCTGGTAGGGGGCTGCTTCGTCCTGGTCGTGCAGGTACTTGCGGCGTTTGCCGCTGCCGCTGCCGGCATAGTCGCTGAACAGGGTCTCCAGCTCGGCAAACAGGTTGGTCTCTGGGCCGAAGTGGCTGAAGTTCTTGTTGCCGGCGCGCTCCGCCTCTGCCGCTCTTTTTTTCATCTCCTTGCGGTCAAAGCGGTGAAAGCTGTCGCCCTCGATGATGGCGGCGTTGACCCCTTCGCGCCGGAAAATGTTCTCAAACGTGCGCGTGACCGAGGTGGTGCCGGCGCCGCTGGAGCCGGTGATGGCGATGATGGGGTGGCGTTCAGACATGGGGCGCTTTCAGTGGTCAGTCAATGGGTTTGCTCAGTCCCGGAACAGGCTGCGCTCGGTGAACAGGGGGTTGTGCTGCGCTACGGCTTCGGGTTCTGCGTGGTAGCGCTCGATGCGCTCCACCTCGTTGCGGGAGCCAAACACCAGGCCGATGCGCTGGTGCAGCGCGGTGGGCTGTACCCCCAGCACGGCGGTGCGCCCGGTGCTGGCCCGTCCGCCCGCCTGCGCCATGATCATGCCGATCGGGTTGGCCTCGTACAGCAGGCGCAGGCGACCGGGTTTGGTGGGGTCCTTGGTGTCGCGCGGGTACATGAACACCCCGCCGCGCATCAGGATGCGGTGCGCCTCGGCCACCATGCTGGCGATCCAGCGCATATTAAAGTCCTTGCCGCGTGGTCCGGTCTTGCCGGCCAGGCACTCGTCCACGTAGCGTTTCACCGGCGCCTCCCAAAAACGGCTGTTGGAGGCGTTGATGGCAAATTCCTGCGTGTCAGCTGGCACCTGGATGCTGGGGTGGGTCAGCATGAATTCGCCAAGGTTGGGGTCGAGCGTGAAGCCGTGCACCCCGGTGCCCACGGTCAGTACCAGCATGGTGGTCGGGCCGTACAGGGCGTAGCCGGCCGCCACCTGTTGGGTGCCGGGCTGCAGAAAGTCGGCCTCGGTCACATCGCGTCCGGTATCGGGCCCACGCAGGATCGAGAAGATGCTGCCCACTGTCACGTTGACATCGATGTTGCTGGAGCCGTCCAGCGGATCAAACACCAGCAGGTACTTGCCACGTGGCAACTGCGCCGGAATCTGGTAAGGCACATCCATTTCTTCCGAGGCCATGCCCGCCAGGTGGCCGGCCCACTCGGTGCGGCGGATGAAGATGTCGTTGGACAGGACGTCGAGCTTTTTCTGTGTCTCGCCCTGCACATTGATGCTGCCGCCCGATTCAGGCGCATGGTTGCCCATGGCCCCACCAAGTTCGCCAAAAGCCACAGCGCGGGCAATCGCCTTGCAGCACAGCGCCACATCGAGCAGCAGGGCATTGAAATCGCCACTCGCATCGGGAAAACGGCGCCGCTCCTCGATCAGGAACTGGGTCAGTGTTGAGCGGCCGGACAGTGGCATGGTGGTTCTCCGAGGGTCAGGCCGTGGCTAGGGTGTTGTGAGCGCGTGCCAGGCCTGCAAGTCGGCAACCGACACGCCTTGCAGGTTGGGCAGCACCTTGAGCGCAGCGCTGAAATCATGGTCAGCCGTGAATTGGGTTGGCGTGATCACCGTGGCCAAGCCGGCGCCGGTTGCCGCACGCAGGCCGTTGGACGAGTCTTCAAACGCCAGGCACTGGCCGGCGGGCAGTCGCAGCCGCTGCAGCGTTTGCAGGTAGACCTGCGGGTGCGGCTTCTTGATGGCGGCGGTCGAGGCGTCTTCCACAATGCCAAAAAACTGCCGCCAGTCGGTGCCGATGGCCCCGCGCAGCAGCGCGGCAATGTTGACTGGCGAGGTGGTGGTGGCAATGGCCAGCTGCAGTTTGGCTTGGCTGGCGGCGTCGATCAGGTGCAGCACGCCGGGGCGCAGGCTGACTGCGCCGTCGTTCACCATGGCCTCATAGGCAGCGGTCTTGAGTTCGTGCAGCCGGGCAATGGTGTCGCGCACCCCGGCGCCGTCCACGTCACGCACCTCGGGGTGGCGCTGGGTCCAGTAGTGCATCAGGCGCTCTTTGCCACCGGATACGTCTAACAGTTGGGTGTACAGCGCCTCGTCCCAGTGCCAGTCCAGGCCCTCTTGGTCAAACGCCTGGTTGAAGGCGGCGCGGTGGGCGGCCTCGGTGTCGGCTAAGGTGCCGTCCACGTCAAAAATCAGGGCTTGGAGCATGGAGGTTCTCGTTTGTGTTCAGGCTGGAGGTTCAGGCTTGGAACAGCCGGCTGGCCAGGATGTCGGGGGCCGCGATGGTGCTGAGGTCATCGGCGGTCAGGTGGCGCTCGCGGTCGGCAAACAGGCGGCTGGCCTGGCGCAATCGTGCCCGGTCCAGCGCGTTGCGCACGCTGCGGGCGTTGGCAAAGTGGGGCTGCTGCAGGCGCAGCTGCAGGTAGCGCTCGAACGCCTCGGCAGCGCCGTCGCCAAAACGGTAGTTCTGTTGTGCCAGCATTTGACCGGCGATTTGCTGCAGCTCGGGCACCGCGTAGTCGGGGAAATCAAGGTGGTGGGCGATCCGTGAGCTCATGCCCGGGTTGGACTGGAAGAAAGTGTCCATCCGGTCTTTGTAACCCGCCAGGATCACCACCAGGTCGTCGCGCTGGTTTTCCATCACCTGCAGCAGGATCTCAATCGCCTCCTGCCCGTAGTCGCGCTCGTTCTCGGGCCGGTACAGGTAATAGGCCTCGTCAATGAACAGCACCCCGCCCATGGCGCGCTTGAGCACCTCTTTGGTTTTGGGGGCTGTGTGGCCGATGTACTGGCCCACCAGGTCATCCCGCGTGACCGACACCAGGTGGCCTTTGCGCACATAGCCCAGCCGGTGCAGGATTTGCGCCATGCGCATGGCCACCGTGGTCTTGCCGGTGCCGGGGTTGCCGCTGAAGCACATGTGCAAGCTGGGCGCCTGGCTCACCAGCCCCAGGTTGAGGCGCAGCTTGTCGATCACCAGCAGCGCGGCAATGTCGCGGATGCGCGCCTTCACCGGCTTGAGACCGACCAGGTCGTCATCCAGTTCTTGCAGCACAGCCTCCACCTGCGAGCCGGCCAGCACCTCGGCGACCGAGCGGGCGCCGGCGGTTGGGTCGCTGGCGGCAGCTGGGGCAGCGGCAGCGGCCGGCGCGGTACTGGCCGCCGGGGTGCTGCCGGGAATCGCGTACAACGGGGAGTTCATGGTCAAATCGCCTTCCAGCCCTTGCTGTATATAGGTTTATAGCTATCTTATCTGTAGCGCTCGCCTTCGGGTGAGGCGCTGGCATAGCCACGGATGGTGTAGCGCTGTGAGCGGCCGTTCACTTCTTGCCGCTCCAGTGTGAAGCCGGGCTCTACGGCCGGACGGTTGACGATGAAGCTCATGGCGATGGTTTCCACATTGCGCGTCGAGTCAAAGGCCATCAGCCGGATGTAGTGGCGTGGAAAAGCAGCGCGGCAGGCGGTCAGCTCCTGCAGCACGCCGGCGGCGTCGTGCAGGTCGAACATCGGGTTGCCGTACATACTCCAGTAGGTGTTGCGCGGGTGCGGGTCGTCGGTGTACTCCACGCTCCAGGCGTAGCCCTTGCGCAGGCCGTACTCGATCTGCAGGGTGATCTCGGCATCGGTCAAATCGGGCAAAAAGCTGAACTGGCCTTGCGTCAGGCGGCCGGTCGGGTTGGTCATCATGGCGGGGTTCTCCTTCGAAAGTAGGGGGTGACGGGGCGCGGGTTGCTCAGGCCACCGAGGGGGTGTTGGCGTAGTCGCTGCTGTCTGTGCTCTGGTAGTTGAAGCTGATGTCGCCCCAGGTGTCGAGCGCGGCCTTGAGCGGGCTGCAGTGCTGGGCCGCCTGCTTCAGAATGGCCGGGCCTTCCTCCAGAATGTTACGGCCCTCGTTGCGCGCTTTCACCATACTCTCCAATGCCACCCGGTTGGCCACAGCGCCGGCCTGAATGCCCATGGGGTGGCCGATCGTGCCGCCGCCAAACTGCAGCACCACGTCGTCGCCAAACAGGTCGATCAGCTGGTGCATCTGGCCGGCGTGGATGCCGCCCGAGGCCACTGGCATCACCTTCTTCATGTCGGCCCAGTCCTGGTCAAAGTACAGGCCGCGCGGCAGGTCGGTCTTGGTGTAGCTGTCGCGGCACACGTTGTAATAGCCCTGCACCGTCATCGGATCCCCTTCGAGCTTGCCCACCGCAGTGCCGCAGTGCAGGTGGTCGCAGCCGGCCAGGCGCAGCCACTTGGCAATGACGCGAAAGCTCACGCCGTGGTTCTTTTGGCGGGTGTACGTGCCGTGGCCCGCGCGGTGCATGTGCATGATCATGTCATTCTTGCGGCACCAGTTGGACATGGACTGGATGGCCGTGTAGCCAATCACCAGGTCCACCATCACGATCACCGAGCCCAGGTCCTTGGCGAACTCGGCGCGTTCGTACATGTCTTCCATCGTGGCGGCGGTGATGTTGAGGTAGCTGCCCTTGACCTCACCGGTCTCGGCGCTGGCCTTGTTGACGGCTTCCATCACAAACAAAAAGCGGTCACGCCAGTGCATGAAGGGCTGGCTGTTGATGTTCTCGTCGTCCTTCATGAAATCCAGCCCGCCCTTCAGGCCCTCGTACACCACGCGGCCGTAGTTGCGGCCGGACAGGCCCAGCTTGGGCTTGGTGGTAGCGCCCAGCAAGGGCCGGCCGAACTTGTCCAGCCGTTCGCGCTCCACCACCAGGCCGGTGGGCGGGCCTTTGAAAGTCTTCACGTAGGCCACCGGGATGCGAATGTCTTCTAGCCGTGCCGCCTTCAGTGGCTTGAAGCTGAACACGTTGCCGATCAGGCTGGCCGTCATGTTGGCGATCGAGCCTTCCTCGAACAGGATCAGGTCATAAGCCACATAGGCAAAGTACTGGCCCGGGTTGTTGGGCACCGGAATCACCTTGTAGGCCTTGGCGCGGTAGCTGTCGCAGGCGGTCAGGCGGTCGGTCCATACCACCGTCCAGGTGGCGGTGCTGGATTCACCGGCCACGGCCGCTGCAGCCTCTTCCGGGTCCACGCCGTCCTGCGGCGTGATGCGGAAAAGGCACAGGGTGTCGGTGTCCTTGGGCACGTAGTCGGGCATCCAGTAGCCCATCTGCTTGTACTTGAGCACGCCGGCGCTGTAGCGCTTCTTGGCATCTGTGATCTCTGTGGAAGCGCTGGTGTCGTTCATTCTCTGCTCCTGAAAAATTAGGCGTCGCCGGGATGGATTGAACTGTAAAAGTCACGTGGAATAATGTAAATTCATATTTACTATATATTCAGTTAAGGTTTAACTTATCTTTCTTCATAGCGCACCAACTACCGAGACAGATCAGGGTATTGGGTCATTCGTCGAAGCAGCATCAAGGACAAGCCCAACAGGCCGGGGAGTGCATTGGTACGGGCATTCCCGCCCTTTTCCGTCATTCCCGGCTACGAGCGGGAATTCAGGGTGTCATGGATCCCCGATCACGTCGGGGATGAGTGCGCCCGTGAAGGCGCGACACCAGCACGGTGAAAGTCCGTGCCAGGGTAAGCCAAGACCCTGTAGCCGAAGGTAACTGCGTCGCTGCGAGGCGGGGTGGGGAGCAACTGGAGGCGAACT
>CAMCZF010000081.1 GCA_945885775.1 Rhodoferax sp. OV413
GTTTTGCTTAACGTCATCGACCGCAATCCCGCCGCGGTGTTGCAGGCCTTGCAATGAAAAAGCCGCGCAGCAGGAGCGTGGCGCGCTTTCAATATAGACAACCCGCCACTTGAGCCAAGCTGGATAGAGGCCGCTCAAGCAAGGGCCGCAACCGGATTTTGCCTTCCACGTAGCGCACCTCCAGCCGGCAACCTGCGGTGACGTCGGCATCGTCTCGCACCGCTTTGGGTATGACGAGTTGGTCTTTGCTGAGTTTGGAGCGCTGGTTGACCAGGTGCGCGTTCGCACTTGCCATTTAAATCGCTATTGAATCAATAGCTATAAACCCAATCAGGACGTGGCCTAGAGGGCGATTTGGCTCATATCCGCTACACGCCCGCTGTCACACCCGCTCAATGATCAGCGCAATGCCCTGGCCGACGCCAATGCACATGGTGCACAGGGAATAGCGGGGGCATCAGCTTTTTTCAGGTCAATCGGCGGCACGATCGTGGAGAATCTCCAACAGATAGCTTGTCTGGCTGAGCCAAGCACTGCATCGGAGCGACACATTGCAAAAGTTACTGGACGGAAAAGTAGCCCTCATCACAGGCGCTGGCTCGGGCATTGGCCGGGCCACAGCCATCCGCTTTGCCGCGGAGGGCGCCAAAGTCGTGCTGGGTGATATGAGTGCCAGCGTGTTTGAGACAGCCGCGCTACTCGGGCCTGTGGCGTCAGCCTGCCAAATGGACGCAGGCAAGGAAGAGGATGTGGCCAGACTGGTCGAGCTAGCGCTGATCACGCACGGCCAGATTGACATTGCTTTTGCCAATGCCGGCATATCGGGCGGGATGGCGGGCATCTTCGACAACACTGTCGAAAACTTCACTGAGGTCCTTCGCGTCAATTTGATCGGTCCCTGGCTGATGGTCAAGTATGCAGGCAAGGTCATGGCGCAGGCCGGACGCGGTGGCTCTATTATCTTGACGGCAAGTGTGGCGGGCCTGCGCTCAGGCGCCGGCGGCCCCGCATATTCCGCCTCCAAAGCTGGCGTCATCAACTTGGCCATGGTCGCCGCACAGCAACTGAGCGACACCAATGTCCGCGTCAACGCTCTTTGTCCGGGTCTGACTGAGACCGGCATGACCAAACCCACCTTCGACTACGCCAAGCAAAAGGACGTGATGCACAAGGTCGGCCGTCTCAACCCGCTGCGCCGCGGTGCACGTACCGAAGAACTTGCCAATGTAGCGGTTTTCCTTGCCAGCGATCTGGCCAGTTATGTCAACGGGCAAGCCATCGCGGTCGATGGTGGCCTGTCAAGCTCCCATCCAGTCACCCGGCAGTTAACCGGTCAGACGGCTGTTTAAGTGCATTGCTGATACACACTGTGATGAATTCAAAAACACCCCCTCCTGACGACGATTCGGCGCAAGCCAAAGACCCGCAGTTTGCCTACACCTTGGCCAAGGGCCTCGAAGTGTTGCGAGCCTTTGATGTCTCCACGCCCTATTTGGGCAATCGTGAGCTGGCCAAGCGAACCGGCCTGACCAGACCCACAGTCGCACGCCTCACCCGGACGCTGGCCCTGTTGGGTTACTTAAGCTATGACAAGGCCGATGCGCGCTACCGCCTGGCAGCTTCTTGTCTGTCATTTGGCTATCCTCTGCTGAGTCAACTCAACGTCCGGCATCTGGCGCGCGCACCCATGCAGGAACTGGCCGATTACGCGCGGGGTGCGGTCTCGATCGCCATGCGCAGCGGCCTGGAGATGATCATCGTTGAGAGTTGCGTGGATCAGTCTGCGCCCAATGGTCGCCCCGACATCGGCGCCACCCGGCCGATCGAGAGTACCGCGCTAGGCTACGCCTATTACAGTGCCGCTGGCGCCACCGAAAAAGCAGAGCTGGAGCTGCAGTTACAGCAAGCTCAAGGGCCCAACTGGCCTGCGCTCAAAGCTCAATTGACACTGGCCCAGTCTTTTTTTGGCCAGAACGGCTATTGTTTCCGGGTTGCCGCACCGAATAGCTTGGAGGTTGTCGCCGTGCCCTTGCGCTCCAATTTCGAGGGTGAAGTTCTAGTGATCAACTGTGCCGTAGCCTCCTTCAATCTGGAGCCGAACGGGCTGATTGAGCAAATCGCGCCGCGCCTCAAACACCTGGTGGCTCTCGTCGAGAGCGCTGCCGGACTTCGCTAATTCCGGCCAGCTCGGGCTTTGCCGGGACGCTACGTCTCTGCGCCTCTGTTCCAAGCCTGCCCAACCCAGCCTAGGTTAGTCGGGGTCAAGCCGCTGTTATATCGGTATCATCTGTCTGAATATTGTAAATATAAGTTAATATTCAGTCAGATGCTAACTACTGCTGCCGGAAATCGGGGTTGGCAGGCGGCACACCGTTCCGCCGAGATCGAAGGAGTGCAAATGACCCAAGTTTTTCATGATCGATGGATGACCCCATTGGTGCGGCGTCTGGGCCTGACGAACCCGATATTCGGGTTCTCTCATGGTCGTGAAGTCGTCGCGGCAATCAGTCTGTCTGGGGGCCTGGGAGTGTTGGGTGCCACGCGCAACACACCTGAGGAGATCGAAGAGCACCTGAAATGGATACGGACGCAGATCGGTCAACGCCCGTTCGGTGTGAACCTGGTTTTACCAAGCGGCATGCCTGAGGCCGACGATAGGGCGCAGATCGAAGCACAATTGCCCGTGGGCCACCGAGCCTTTGTGCAAGGCTTGTACGAGCAATTCCAGGTGCCTGCGCCGACCCGTGCGGGTGTGAGATCCCGCTTTGTGCGGTCCAACGAGATGGCAGCTCGACAGATCGAAGTCATCTTAGCCTCAGACGTGGATGTTGTCGCCTGCGGCATCGGCGCGCCTGATGATGTCGTGCAGGCCTTGAAGCAAAGAGGCAAAAAGGTCATCGCGCTGGTCGGCTCCCCTCCCCATGCACGCAGCGCCCTCACAAAACCGCTGGATATTTTGGTCGCCCAAGGCTATGACGCCGGCGCCCACACCGGAACCATCGGGACCTTCAGCCTGGTGCCACAAATTGTCGATCTGGCTATGGCTGCGGGGGTGCCCGTACTTGCTGCGGGTGGTGTAGCTAGTGGGCGGCACATCGCGGCTGCGCTAGCCATGGGCGCACAGGGCGTTTGGATGGGCACCGCCTGGCTGACCACCGAGGAGTACCGGTCTCACCTGGCTCCCATCACTCTGGACAAATTGCTGGCCGCCGGAATAGAAGATACGGTGATCTCACGCGCCGACAGTGGCAAGACGCTGCGCCAGATTCGCAGCGCATGGAGTGAGGCCTGGGCAGCACCGGATGCCCCCGCGCCGCTCAAAATGCCGCTGCAGGACATCCTGGTGGGCGATTTGTTGGGCGCCATCGACGATCACGATATTGGGCCGCTGATGCACTACCCCGCCGGCCAGAGCGTGGGTTACTTCAACCATATGGAGAGCGTGGCAGAACGTATCGAGCGCCTGCTACAGCAAACGGTGCAGGCCCTGCAGGGTTGAGCCGCTGCCTTCATCCGCAGCACCACGGCCAGCATGACCCCACCCACCCCCGATTTCTCCCGAATGTTTCGGGCCCGCTCTATCGCGGTGATCGGCGCGTCGACAGACACGAAAAAGCCCAGCGGCCAACCGCTGATGCACCTGCGCAAGCTGGGCTATGCAGGTGCTGTTTACCCGGTCAATCCGCGCTATGCCCAGGTGCTTGATTGGCCCTGCTACCCCGACGTTGCCGCCCTACCCGAGACACCGGACCTCGCGCTCATCGCCGTGGGTTCTGGGCAGGTGCTTCATCGACTAGAGGACTGTGGCCAAAGAGGCATCCCCTTCGTCATCGTCATCACCTCGGGGTTTTCGGAAATGGGAGCGGACGGTGCTCTGGCACAAGCCCAACTGGAGGCCGTAGCTCAGACCTATGGCATCACGCTGCTCGGCCCTAACTGCCAGGGCATGATCAGTGTAGGCGCCGGGTTCAGTCTGGGATTTGGCTTGCCCTATGGGCTGCGCTACACCAGCGGCCCGATCAGCATGACGTCGCAAAGCGGCGGCTGGGGCAACACGGTGATGATGCTCAGCGAAAAGGCCGGTCTGGGCTTCCAGAATTACCAGTCGATGGGCAATGAGGCCAGCACCACATCGATGGACCTGGTGAACTGGTTCTTGGATGACCCCCTCACTGGCATGGTGGTGTCCTATGTAGAGGGCTGCAAGGATGCCCACCGTCTGGTCGAGTTGGGCCGAAAGGCGCTACGCGCGGGGAAGCCCTACCTGCTTTGGAAAGTGGGCACATCCGACGCCGGGGCTCGCGCAGCTGCGTCGCATACTGCCAACCTGGGTGGCTCGGCAAAGCTTTACAAGGCAGCCTTTCGGCAAGGCGGCATCATCGAGGTCGCCGATGTGGACGAGCTGATCGACCGCGCCAAAGCGCTGCTGGCGCGGCGCCGTCCCAAGGGTCCCAGGGTCGCTGTAGTGACCTTGTCGGGCGGCGCGGGCGTGCTGCTGGCGGACCACTGCAGCGCGCGTGGACTACCGCTGCCTGATTTGTTACCCCAGACCACCGCGAGGCTCAAAGCGATTCTGCCGCCCTATGCGGGCTTGAACAATCCGATCGATCTGACTGGCAACATCGCAGCCCGGGAAGAAAGCATGATCGAGTGCCTGCAGCTGGTGATTCAGGATCCGAATGTAGACATGCTGGGCGTGTGCCTGGCCGCCGCCTCCGGTGAGGCGGGCAACCTGCTGGCGGGCTGGGTGGCCCAGGTGGCAACGCAAACCGACAAACCGGTACTAGTAGCCTGGGTCGCCACCCATCCGGACCAAACCCAGGCCGGCTTTGCTGCACTCGAGATCGCGCAAGTGCCCCGGTACGAAACCCCGGTGCGATGTGCCATTGGCATGGAGGCGCTGTGGCGGTTCGTTCAGTCTCAACAAGAAACAACTCAGATCGACCAGGAACCCATTTACCGCCTGGAGCGCCCCGCTATGCGAGCGTCGCTGGCTGCTGCTAAGCGAGACCTGTCGGAGTTTGACGCCAAGAAGGTGCTGGCTGCCTATGGGCTGACAGTCACAACCGAGCACCTGGCCCAGGATGCCGACGCTGCTGTGAATTTCGCCAAAGCAGTAGGCTACCCAATTGCGTTGAAAATTGTCTCTGCGGATATTCCGCACAAGACTGAAGCAGGCGGCGTGCGGCTGAACCTGGCAGATGCACAGGGTTTGCGGGATGCCTATGACGCCATCCACCACAGTGTGGCGCTCTACGCGCCACAGGCGCAGCTTGATGGCGTGCTGGTTCAGGCCATGGTCACAGAGGGTATCGAGCTGATCCTGGGTGTCCAGGATGACCCCCTGTTTGGCTTGGCCATCATGTGCGGCCTGGGGGGCATTTATGCCGAGGTGTTCAAGGATGTCAGTTTCCGGCTGTTGCCCATCACGCGCTGCGAAGCCGCCAGCATGGTCCAGGACCTGCGCTGCTTCCCGATCCTCAACGGGGCCCGAGGAAAACCCTCTGCGGACATTGAGGCCTTGGTTGATGCCATCGTCAGTCTGGCCGCCCTGGCACTGGACTTACGGGGCCTGTTCACCGACATCGACATCAATCCGATGTTCGTACGCCCCGCCGGTCAAGGCGTCGTTGTGGGCGATGCGTTGATCAAGATTCGTCCTTGACAGGCCGGCTCAGCCCTTAGCCTTGGTCGGACAGAATCATGTCTGCGGCCTTCTCGCCGATGGCGATAGAGGGGGCATTGGTATTCGACGTTGGCATGGTCGGCATGACCGATGAGTCCACCACACGCAAACCATCCAGGCCATGTACCCGCAAACGATCATCCACCACGGCCATGGCATCGCGGCCCATGCGGCAGGTGCCGATGGGATGCCAAGAGGTTTGTCCTGAGCGCTTGAGGTAGTCAAGCAGTGCCTCGTCACTGTCGGTTTCCGGGCCCGGGCGCGTCTCACGCACGATTAAAGCTTGCAGTGGCCCACTGCTGGCGATTCGGCGCGCCAACCGGGCAGCCCGCAGCAGGGCACGGCAATCGCCTTCCGCGGCAAGGTAGTTTGGGTCGATGATGGGCGCCTCGGACACATCGGTGCTGCGTGAATGCACACTACCGCGAGACTCTGGGCGAAGCTGAAAAAAACCGATACCAAAGCCCGGGTAGAGGTCCATCCCAGCCGCAGGGTTATTGGCATAACGATCAGCCCCGGTTTTATGGGTGATCTGGATTTTTGCGTCGGGCTGCAGATCGTTCGGGTCGGTGCGGGCCAGAGCGTGAACGGTGGCGAGTGGCGCCGCCATGAAGCCCCGGCGCGTCAGCAGGTAATGAGCACCCATCAAAGCCTGGCGCAGCGGGCTGGCCAAAATCTCATTCAGCGTGATGGCCTTGGTGCATTCATAGGTCAACCGGGACTGGAAGTGATCGATCAGGTTCTCACCAACCCCAGGCAGCGCATGCACGACCGGCAACCCCAGACGCTGCAGCAGCGCGGGCTGACCCACCCCCGACAACTCCAGCAATTGCGGCGACTGAATGGGCCCCGCCGACAGGATCACTTCGGCCCTGACGCGAACGTGGCAGATTTGACCGTTATGGCGGTATTCGACGCCGACTGCGCGTCGGCCCTCAAAGACGATGCGCGAGGCCACGGCTTGAGTCTGCATTTCCAACCCGGTTGGCGCATCGGGGCCCAGATAGCCCTTGGCAGTGCTGCAGCGCCTCCCTTGCTGGATAGAAACTTGCAGATAGCCCACACCCTCGTAGCATCCACCGTTGTAGTCAGGGGTGGACGGTATACCTGCTGCATTGCAAGCGGCCAAAAAAGCGTCTGGCAACTCACTAGGGCGATCAGCCAAGGCCGTCAGCCGGATCGGACCGCTACGCCCCCGTTGTGCCGGATCGCCAAAGTTGGTTGACTCGATGCGTTTGAAATAGGGCAACAAATCATCCCAGCCCCAACCGCGATTGCCCAGCGCACGCCAGCGGTCATATTCTGCCGGGTCACCACGCACCCACAAGTTGCCGTTGACCGAGCTTGAGCCGCCTGGCACGCGACCGCGCGGCCAATAGACCTGCTGCCCACCCAGGTGGGCCTGTTTTTCGGTGTGAAAAGGCCAAACGTAACGCGGGTCCATCAACAGCTTGCCCACGCCTAAGGGCACTTCGACCCAAAAATCCCGGTGGCGGGGCTCGCCCGCTTCAAGCAACAAGACACGAGTACCTGGTCGATCCGCCAACCTGCGTGCCAGCGCAGCCCCAGACGAACCAGCGCCAATGACCACATAGTCAACGGTCTGTGTGGGTGCGATCATCGAGCAAGGACCTCAGCAGGTCGAGGTGGAGAGCCAGGCACTGAGCGCTTCTGCTTCCTGCCCCATGCGGCTGAACTGACGATCAGGCACTTCCGATTGCGGCATTGCTGGCCCGAAACGAGCTGGCGCAGGTGTGATGGTCAGTTCAACAAAGCCTGGGCCAACCATAGCCATAAGGCTGGGCAACTGCGCGATCCAGTCATGCAGCGAGTCAATCCGCCGGGCATGCTTGTAACCGGCCGCCAAGGCCAGGGCAGGAAAGTCGACGCATTGGTTGCCAGGCACTGTCAAATTGGAGCCCCCTGTGAATTGCGTGCCATTGTTAGCCAGTATATGGAGGTACTTGGCCGGCGCCTGCGTACTGACGGTGACAAGCCCCCCAAGTGCCATCAACAGGCTTGCGTCGCCGTCAACCACCAATACCTGACGGTCAGGCCTGGCCAAGGCCAGGCCCAGTCCCAGACCTGCAGCGCCGCCCATCAAGGGTACCGAGCCCATGCGACCCTCATGCATTTGCAGCTGGTCGAAAGCAAACATCGAGCTCATGGTCGCGACCACAATGGCCTCACCCCCGGCGGCCGCACGCGCCGCCACAATCGCGCCGCAAGCCTCTGTGATCGTCATCGGCATGGGTTTCTCCGGTACCGGTTCATGTCCAAGCCAAGGGTGCCCCCACCAGCAGTGCTGTGGCGGTTCGCCTCGAATGCGCATGCTCAAAGGCGGTGCGTACCTGGTCAAGATCCGACGCCTGCTCCAACCGAAAATATTCGACGCCAAGCGCGGCCAGTACGGGCTCCAACAGCCTGACCATATTGCGGTTTGAGTGCGCTGGATCATGCCCAAAGTTGTCGAATTCACGACCGAACTGCCCAACCATGAACACCAAAGGGATCTGCGCATCGAGCGCCACCGCGCGGATGGTATTAATGCAGGCGTACAGGCCCTGATTCTGGATCACGATCACCGGTCGCTGGCCCCCGATGGTCAGGCCTGCGGCCACAGTGACAGCCTGATCCTCGGCGCAGCAAGGGACCAGCGTGAGCCCGGGCTCCCCAGACTCCAGGCGCACGTGTAGGGCTAATTGCACCCAGTCCGGAACGGTGACCACATGGTCGCAGCCGACCTCACGGAGCCTTTGCAGCACGGCAGAAGCGGGTATGTGCGGGTCCATGGTGGTCATCGCTGCGGAGGCGCCGTGTATTGGCTGCGGCTACTCTGCCTTGATATTGCCTTTGCGGATCACTTCAGCCCATGTCGCGACATCGGTACGTATCGTCTCAGCAAATTGGTCCGCGGTACGCGGCTGCATGTTCGCCAAACCCAGCGACTCCCAGCGCTTGGCGTATTCGGGAGACTGCATGGCGCGGTTGACTGCGGCGTTAAGGCGCTCGACGATGGCGCGCGGTGTCCCGGCCGGAGCGACCAGGCAGTACCAGGTCGCGATCTGGAAATTAACGCCTTGCTCCGTTAAGGTTGGCACGTCCGGCAGCGAAGGCTCTCGATTCGGACCACTGACCGCCAGCGCCCGAAGCTTCCCGGCCTTGATAAGGGACAAGGCTGCGGCAGGAGCCGAAAAGCCAGCTTGCAAACGCCCGCCCATGATCTCTACATTGGACTCCGCAGCAGACTTATAAGGCACGTGCTGCATCTTTAGCCCCGTGCTCTGCAGAACGATTTCCATACTTAAATGACCCGCAGAGCCGATGCCCCAGGAACCATAGGACCCCGACTCCGCGGGCCGCCTGCGCATCTCGGCAAGGAACTCCTGAACATTTTTCGCAGGGAAGTCGGCAGACACCACCAGGAAATTGCCACCCGAACCAATTTGGGCGACGGCTGCAAAATCCTTGGCGCCGTCGTAACCCGCATTGGGGTACAGACTTTGATTGACCACCTGAGCCGCCGCATAGCTAAACAGCAGCGTGTAGCCGTCAGCCGGCGCCTTGGCGACTTCCCGGGTCGCAATCATGCCATTAGCACCTGGCTTGGCTTCAACCACAAACGGTTGCTTGAAAAAGCTGGACAGCGACTCGGCAAAAACCCGCGCAACCAGGTCAGTCCCACTACCGATCCCGCTGGGAACGATCAGTTTGACCGGTTTGGTGGGCCAGCTGTCCTGGGCCATCGCTGGCAACTGCGAAGCCAGTGTGCAAATGACGGCCAAACGAGCAAGAAAGGCGGTGGTGCGACGGCGACATAACATCATGTTTTCCCCTTAAAGACGATCGGATTACCCCAATTCAAGCAGACAAAGTGGAAAACAACATCCAAGCGCCTGCCAGCGATGCCGCGGTCCCCACGCGGTGCATCATGGCACAGCATCCTGCTCCCGTCAAATTATTGTTTGTATTGTCAAATATTCAGAACATACAGGCGATTTCTTTATACTGGTGCTCCCGCAGCAACTTAAGAAGCCTTGTCATGGCGCGCACGACGCAGAAATTGTTTGATATGCATGGCAAAACCGCCCTCGTCACGGGCGGGTCGCGCGGCCTGGGTCTGCAAATGGCCGAGGCCCTCGCAGAGGCGGGCGCCCGCGTGGTGGTCACTTCCCGCCATGCGGCCGATCTCGAAACAGCGGCCGACCAATTGAATGAAAGGGGGCTGAACGTCAGTTGGATTGCGGCCGACTGCGCGCTGGAAGCCGACATCCGTCGTCTCGGCGCAGAAACGCTTGCACGCTTAGGCCATGTTGATACGTTGGTCAACAACGCCGGTGCCGCTTGGGAGGCGCCGGCGGAAGACCATCCGACCGAGGCCTGGGACAAGGTCATGAACGTCAATGTGCGGGGTTATTTCCTGCTGAGTCAGTACCTCGGCAAACATTGCATGATCAATCGAGCCAGTGGCAGCATCATCAACATGTCATCCAATGCAGGACTGGGTGGCAACCCCAAGGGCATGAATATGCTGGCCTACAACACGTCGAAGGGCGCAGTGATCAATTTCACCCGCGCCCTGGCTGTCGAATGGGGCCAGTACAACATCCGCGTCAACGCCATCTGCCCCGGTTTTTTCCCCAGCAAGCTGTCCGCCACCACCATCAAACGACGCAGCTACGACGAGATGGCTTCACACGCACCGCTCAACCGCCTGGGCGATGACGAAGACCTCAAGGGGCTTTGCCTGCTGTTGGCCGCTGATGCCGGCAAACACATCACGGGACAATGGATCGCCGTCGATGGCGGCGTGAGCATCATCACCGGCGGTTGATCACACCCGCTCAATAATCAGCGCAATGCCCTGGCCGACGCCGATGCACATGGTGCACAGCGCGTAGCGGCCGCCGGTGCTGTGCAGCTGGTTCACCGCGGTGGTCACCAGGCGTGCGCCGCTGGCGCCCAGCGGGTGACCCAGCGCGATGGCGCCGCCCCAGGGGTTGACGCGCGGGTCGTCGTCCTGCAGCCCAAGCTGGCGTAACACGGCCAAGCCCTGCGCCGCAAAGGCTTCATTGAGCTCGATCACATCGAGCTGGGCCAGGCTCAGGCCGGTCAGGGCCAGCACCTTTTGCGTAGCGGGTGCCGGGCCAATGCCCATGATGCGCGGCGGCACCCCGGCGGTGGCCATGCCGACCACGCGGGCCCGGGGGGTGAGGCCATGGCGGGCGGCGCTGGCCTCGTCGGCCAGCAGCAGGGCGCAGGCGCCGTCGTTCACGCCACTGGCGTTGCCGGCAGTCACGGTGCCGTCGGGGCGCACGATGCCCTTGAGCCGGGCCAGCGCCTCCAGGCTGGTTTCGCGCGGGTGTTCGTCCTGCTCCACCACCAGGGCGTCGCCCTTTTTCTGCGCGATGGTGACGGCACAAATTTCGCGGGCCAGGTGGCCGGCCTTCTGCGCGGCCACCGCCTTGGTCTGGCTGGCCAGCGCCATGCGGTCCTGCGCCTCGCGCCCAATCTTGAAGTCAGTGGCGACGTTTTCGGCGGTTTCGGGCATGGCATCCACGCCGTACTGCTCTTTCATCAGTTTGTTGATGAAGCGCCAGCCAATAGTGGTGTCGTAAACCGCGTTGTTACGGCCAAAGGCGCTGTCCATCTTGGGCATGACAAAGGGGGCACGGCTCATGCTCTCCACACCGCCGGCAATCATCAGGCTGGCCTCTCCCGCGCGGATCGCGCGCGCCGCTGTGCCCACGGCGTCCAAACCAGAACCGCAAAGGCGGTTGATGGTGGCGCCGGGCACACCGACCGGCAGGCCAGCGAGCAGACTGCTCATGTGGGCCACGTTGCGGTTGTCTTCGCCGGCCTGGTTGGCGCAGCCGAACAACACGTCACTGACGGCGGCCCAGTCCACCTGCGGGTTGCGCGCCATCAAAGCCTTGATGGGGATGGCTCCCAGGTCGTCGGTGCGCACGCTGCTGAGCGAACCACCGTAGCGGCCGATGGGGGTGCGAATCGCGTCGCAGATGTAAGCGTGGTTCATGGCGGAGGGCTTGAGCCGTTGGGGTGGGGACCGGGCGGAGTCAATAAGTTTCCAGGTGCAGGCGCCCTTCGGTGCGCAGGGCATCGGACAGCGCGTTCCAGTTTAGCCCCGCCTGCTGCGCCACATCGCGCAGTGCCAGCAGCACGCCTTCTTCCATGCTTTTGAGTCCGCACACATAAAAGTAAGCGTTGCCATCGGCCAGCAGGACGGACAGGTCAGCTGCGCGCTCACGCATCACGTCTTGCACATAGCGTTTGGGGGCGCCTGGCGTTCGCGAAAAAGCCAGGTTGATGTCGATGAAGTCCTTGGGTAGGTTCTGCAAGGGGCCAAAGTAGGGCAGCTCCTGTTGGGTGCGAGCGCCAAAGAACAGCATGAGTCGGCCGCCCTCGAACTTGCCCGAGGCGCGCAGGCGCCGACGCCACTCGGTCATGGCGCGCATGGGTGCGCTGCCAGTGCCGGTGCAGATCATCACGAGATGGCTGCGCGGGTGGTTGGGCATCAGGAAGCTGGCGCCAAACGGGCCGATCACCTGCACCGTGTCACCCACCTGCAAATCACACATGTAGTTGGAGCCGACGCCGCGCACGGGCTGGCCCTGGTGGTCCTCCAACACCCGTTTGACCGTCAGCGACAGGTTGTTGTAGCCGGGGCGCTCGCCGTTGCGGGGGCTGGCAATCGAGTACTGCCGGGCATGGTGCGCCCGACCATTCGCGTCGGTACCAGGCGGGATGATGCCCACCGACTGGCCCTCCAGCACTGGGAACGGCATCTGACCAAAGTCGAGCACGACGTGATGGGTGTCGTACTGGTGGCCGGCATCGGTCACCCTCACATTACCGGTCACGGTGGCGGTGATGCTGGTTTGCGCCGCTTTGGGGCCATACAGGTTGGTGTAGGCGTGCGCCGCCGACCAGGGCGGCAGGCTGGCGCCATGCTGGGCGCTGATGCTGCCCCCGCCCTGAGGGGTGGAGGCCAGGGTGTCGGCACTGAGCTCGGTCGGCAACTCGTCCCAGGTCAGCTGCTCGGCGGTGCTGTAGGCCTGTACCCGCGGCATGACGCGCCAGTTGTCGATCGACCCCGTAGGACAAGGCGGGATGCAGGCCATGCAAAAGTTGCATTTGTCGGCATCCACCACGTAGTTGCGGTCGTCATGCGTGACGGCACCCACCGGGCAGGTGGCCTCGCAGGTGTTGCAGCGGATGCAGATTTCGGGGTCGATCAGGTGCTGCCTGATCACGGCCACCGTTGTCATGTCAGTTGAAGCGGACGTAGTCAAAGTCAGCCGGCTGGCGGTTGATGCCCATCACTGGCGGCGCAATCCAGTTGGCAAACTTGCCGGGTTCGACCACGCGGCCCATCAGGCTGGCCACATAAGCGCGGTCATCGCCGTTGGGCAGCCACTCGTTGACGCGGGCCTGCCATTCGGCCTCGGACACCACACGGCCGTCGGGCGAGACCTTGATGCCCGATAAGGCGCCGATGTTGCGGTGGAAGGCCTTGTGCGGCACCTTGAGCTTGAGCGGGATGCCTGCCTTGTCGAGCACACGGTTCCAGCGCTCCACGCCGGCCACCGAGTCCTTGATGTAGTCGTCGCGCAGCACCTCATTCAAAGCGTTGAGCATGGGCACTTCTTTGTCCACCAGCTGGCCGCCGCGGGACTCCAGCACCTTGTAGGTTTGGCCCTTGAGCACGTGGTCGTCCAGGCGCTTACCTTCCTCGTACCGGCCCTTGAGGCCAGAGCTGTAAAAGATGGCAGCGTTGCTGGACTCGTCGGAACCAAACAGGTCAATGGTGACGCTGAAGTGGAAGTTGATGTAACGCTGGATGGTGGGCAGATCGATCACACCAGCCGCACGCAACTGGCCGACATCGTCGGTTTTGAGCTCGTTCATCTTCTGCGCGGTGCGAGAGATGATGCGTGAAATGCCCGATTCGCCCACAAACATGTGGTGCGCCTCTTCGGTCAGCATGAACTTGGTGGTGCGGGCCAGAGGGTCAAACGCACTCTCGGCCAGCGCACACAGCTGGTACTTGCCGTCGCGGTCGGTAAAGTAAGTGAACATGAAGAAGCTCAGCCAGTCGGGCGTGGCTTCGTTGAAGGCGCCCAGGATGCG
>CAMCZF010000082.1 GCA_945885775.1 Rhodoferax sp. OV413
GCGCCACAGGCTTGGGCCATGTCGACCATGCCCCGAGGGACATCGCGTAGATTCTGTTCGACCATCCGGGCGAAAAAAGGAATCACCGCAAAGGACAGTGCCACAGCCGCAGCGCGAGGGCCAATGCTGGTGCCGACAATGAAACGGGAAAAAGGGATCAGTAACACCAGCAGGATGATGAACGGGAATGACCGCAATACATTGACCAGGTAGCTGGCCACCCGGTGCAGCATCGGGCGCGGGTGCAGACCCCCAGCCGTTGTGGTGAACAGCAGGATTCCCCGCGGCGTGCCCAATATGACCGCGCTGAGCATGGTCGCCCCCACCATCAGGAAAGTATCCGTGGTGGCCTTCCACAGGTCCGGTCCGAATTGGACCAGTGCGTTCATCAGGTCAGTCATGCATCCTCCTGCGGCAAGACGGTCTGATCAGTCCAACCCTTGGCGGTTTCGAAAAAGAATTTGCCCAGCAGACTTTGGGGCGCAGGTTGACCCATATCGATGCGGTCCACAACCTTGCCCTTTTCCAGGATTACGGCGTGCTCGCACAGATAGTTGGCTACTTTGATGTCGTGGGTCACCATGACCATGGTCATGCCACGATCCTTGTTCAGTTGCTTGAGCAGCCGAAGGATCGACAGGGCCGTGTGGGGGTCCAAGGCCGAGGTGGCTTCATCACAAAGCAGTATTTTCGGCTCGGTGGCCAATGCCCGTGCAATCGCCACGCGCTGCTTTTGCCCACCGGACAACTGAGCTGGGTAGGCGCGCTCCTTGTCACTGAGGCCGACCGATGCCAGGGCTTCACGGGCTCGGGCCTGCCTTTGAGCGGCAGGCAGACCCGCAATCTCCAGTGAAAAGGCGACGTTTTCCAACGCTGTTCGGCTGCTGAGCAAGTTGAACTGCTGAAAAATCATCCCAACCTGCTGACGCGCCTGGCGGAGGTCTGCTAGTGAGAGGCCTGTTAGGTCCTGGCCGGCAATGCGCACGACGCCAGACGTTGGCTCTTCAAGTCGATTGATGAGTCGCAGCAAGGTGCTTTTGCCGGCACCGGAGAACCCGAGCAAGCCATAGACTTTGCCCTGCGGGATCTGTAGGTCCGTTGCTTGTAAAGCGTGGACCGTTTCAGTTCGCCCCGCAAAAGACTTGGAAACCTGAAGCAGCTCAATCATGGGAGGTGGTCATAGCATAGGGTCGGAATAGCAAAAGCGCAGATCATGCTGGAGCGCCATGGCGCTTGGCTTGATCGCTGCTTCGCCAGGCGTCTACCACCGTTCCCAGTGGTGGTGTCCAAACTTGGTCAAGCGCCAGCGCGTGGTCTAAGACTCGTTCAAACAGCGCGATCCGGAGAGGCGCGCCCATGATCCATGGACGCACACAAAAATGAAACAGTCTGGCAGATGCACGGGCATCCTGGTTCAGTTGGTCAAGCGCCTTCTTGAAGTGGTCTTCAAACATATCCATGTTACACATGCGGTTGATCAGTACAGTCTGGTCGTCAAAGTCTGCCCACAACGGAGTTGCCACCATGTGTTGGGGTGTACGCATAAAGTAGGGCTGTTCATCATTGGCCCAATCGGACAGGAACTCCACGCCCTGTTCGCACAGCAATTGGGGTGTCACCGTGGACTCGCTGTAGTCAGCACCAAACCAACCCCGTGTCTGAATGCCACAGGCACTCAGACGATCCAGGGTTTCAGCGATATACAGTCGCTCTTGCTGCACGGTCATGGCGCTTGTTTGCGGGCGCGTTACAGACTGGCCATGGGCTATGAATTCAGCGCCGTCCTTGACGAGCTGATCGACCAGGTCGGGGTATTGCTCTGCGGTTAGGACATCGATGGCCACAGTGGGTTTAAGCCCGCGTTGGCGCAAGGTATCGAGCAAACGGAAAACTCCGACTCGATGGCCATATTCACGGGTGGAGACCCGAGAAATATTCGGGAAATCTCGGCTCAACCCGCCGCCGACACTTCGAATTTGTGGCCACCCATCAGGCAGTGGGTCCTCATAAGACTCCAAAACGATCAAGGGAACAAATGCCAATTGCCGTTCGCCGGGCCACTTCAGGCGAGGGCGGGTGGGCCAGGGGTTCCATTCGGCGTGCGGGTGATCGTAGCCGGCCGTCCTGGTGGCTGGCCAAGGCCCGGTCGCCAACGGCGTTTGCAGCACCGTTCGTGGAATTACGATAGTCCGGGCAGCTGCCCGGGTGAGACTGGCTTCATGCAGCTGGGTCGCATGGGCCAGTTGTTCGTCATAGTGATGGGTCAGATAGTGTTCTGCGATCTCGTCGCCTGTGGCGTACCAGACGCCTTCGTGGCGACTAATGTGGTCGAGGATTTCTCGTAAATGCCCAACATGGTGCGGCTGACCGATTTGGTAGGGGTGCAGTGCAATGCAGAAGACGCGGCCACCTTGATCACTTTCGGCATAAAGCCGGTCAAATGCAGCCTTGCAAGCCTCTACAAAGTAACGTCCACCATAGGGTCTGCCATCCCAAAGCGGCGCGTCGTTGAGGTCGTAGGAGTAAGGCATCGAGACCAGCTTTCGCCCCGGCACGATGATGGGAACAGGCACATCATCGTGCACCCAGTCGGCGTGATACAGCATGCCGGACTCGGCTATCAGAGCTGGTGTGCGTTCGGTGTTGGTGATCGCCGGTGTCAGGATGCCTTTGAGGTCCTGACCGGTATGACGTTTGAGCGAATCAATATTGTCCCGATAAAAAGCCCGTTCCTGCACCTCGTCCATGCCATACAAAAATCGCGTGTTGTAGATGCCATGGCTCATGACGCCCCACTGGCGTTGACGGATCAGCGCCGCAATATCAGGGAAATGGTCCAGCAGGGCAAGGTTGAGGGATACGGTGGGGCGAACTGGGTAGTCCTGTAGCACCTCATCCATTCGCCACAGGCCCACGCGGTTGCCGTAATCCCGAAAACCATATTCACGCACGTCAGGGTGAGAGGGAACCCGGTCCCAGGTTTCGCGACCGACGGCCGGTGGCGGCGTGTACTCGTAAAACTCAATATTGGGAACAATCCACACGGCCAGGCGCTTGCCCCCTGGCCACTGGATGGGGGGCCGACTACTCACCGGCGCGTAACGGACAAAGTCGCGAATGGATTTCATGCCAGGGCACTCGTTTTCGGTAAGGAATTAAGCTCAGTGGATGACCGGTAGCGGGATGTCGGCAGACCCGGCTAGAGTGACCAATTGTTGCAGGCTCTGATACAGTTTTTCACCAACCGCAGTGTCAACTTGGGCATGACGTACGCAGCCCATGAACTTGGCATGAACATCGCCCGCTGACAGAGGTGTGTCGGCATGCCCTGTGGCGCGCCGTACTTGGCTGGTGCTCACCGTCGTACCATCCCGCAAATGCACGGTAATCTGGTCAAACGGGGCCGCATCGCGCCAATCTAGTTCAAAAGCGCCGGTGGTCTCCTGCGTGATGCAACGCATCAGCGCTTGCATTGCCGGGTCGCGGACTACAGCATCCTGCAATTCGTTGAAGCCAACAGCGTTGTGACGCAGGGCGCTGGCAATCGCAAACTCCAGACTGAACTTGGCCTCCAGTGCATTTTGCGGGAGGTGATAGGGCATCACGGCTGCGTGACGCTCACTGATGAGTGCGACCATTTTTTCGACTTGGGCCGGGTCAATCCGCGTGCGCTGGTTGAGCCCTAGAACGGCGTCGATGCTGCGTTGCGCTGCGCCAACGACCGGGTATTTTTTGATGTTCAGTCGACGGGCACTGATATGCCAGCTGTGACCACGGTGAATGGGAGACTGAAGGTCGACATTGCCTAGCGGTGAGAATGCGCGCAACAGGCCGTGCCGCCCTTCGAGAGCTGTTGCGCTGGCTTCCAGGCCGCATGCGGCCATCGCTGCTGCGGTCACGCCGGCGCTAGCGGCGCGGCCGCCATGATAGGGCTTGGCCATGGTGCCAAAATTTTCAAAAATACCCCCCGCACTTGACGCCGCCAGTGCCAGAGCGTGGCGGGTTTGCGTCGCACTCAGCCCCTGGACGACGGCTGCGGCTGCCGCGGCACCCACGGTGCCCAGGATCGCGGTTGGGTGCCAGCCCTTGTCGTAATAGAGGTCTTTTTCCCGAAGAAACAGGTCTGCCCAGACCTCGTAGCCGACGGCATAGGCTCTTGCCATCGTGGCGCCCGATGCTGGGTGCGCGTCTGCCACCGCCAGAATGGTCGGAACCAGAACGGCACTGGGATGGTTTGAAAAAGCGAAATCGTCATAGTCCAGGGCGTGCGCGGCCGTTGCATTGATCAGGGCGGCCTGGGCGGTCGGGAGCGCATCTTGGCAAGAGACCACGCGTGCATGGGGCTTGCCACCCTGCATGAGTGCCCACTGTGTCAGTATGGAAACCGCGTTTTCACGAGCCCCTGCCAGCATAACGCCGACGGCGTCAGTAAAACCCAGGACCACGACCTCCTGGATCTCGGGTGGCATTACCCAGGTCGCCGAGTCAGCAACGAAGTCTGCGTACGCTTGCGTCAGAGGTGGCGTTATTGCATGCAATTTTTTCCATCCAAATCTTGGAATTGGTAATTTTCAAGGCATTAGGCGATTAATTCGACTTCATTCCAACTATTATGCATACAATTCTGATCTGCGCAACCTTTGGAAAATGAATGGACTTGTGGCAATTGACGGCGAGTGAGGCGGGCGCCCGGATGGCGGACGGAACGCTGAGCAGCGAGGCCTACACCCGTGCCTGTCTGGCGAGAATTCTCGAACGCGAGCCGGCGGTGAAAGCATGGGCCCATCTGGACGCTGAAGGCGCGATATCGCAGGCTCGCGCTTGCGACCGAGAGCCCAGACGCAGCCCCTTGCATGGTCTGCCGGTTGGTCTGAAGGACGTGATCCGGACCAAAGATTTGCCAACCACTTTCAATTCACCGATCTATGCAGGGCATCAGGCGAATGAGGATGCACACAGTGTGGCCGTCCTGCGAGCGCTCGGTGCGGTGGTGCTGGGAAAGACGCAAACGCTGGAGTTCGCCTGTGGCGGTCAATTTCCCCAGACCTGCAACCCCTGGGATTTGACCCGAACGCCCGGCGGGTCTTCGTCCGGGTCGGGCGCTGCTGTTGCCGATGGCATGGTTCCGCTGGCTTTGGGTACGCAGACCGGCGGCTCAACCATTCGACCTGCCGCATTTTGCGGTGTCTACGGCATGAAACCAACCTGGGGTCGCATTCCATTTGACGGCATCAAGAGTTTTGCGCCGCATTTGGACACGGTTGGCCTGTTTGCCCGTAGCGTCGACGACCTTCGGCTCTTGCTTCAAGCGTATGCCCTGCATGACCTGCCAGCGCCCGTGGTGCCCGGTTGGCGCGAACTGCGGCTGGGCATCTGCCGCACGCCCTACTGGGACGAGGCTGAGCCCCAAGCTCAGTCTGCTTTCGAGGCCACCTTGGGTCGATTACGAGAGGCGGGTGTCAACTTGATCGAACTGCCCTGGGCCCCGGAATTTGCCGATGTCAACCGTTGGCAGGACGACATCATGCAAGACGGTGGACGCTCGGCGTTCTGGCCGGAAATGCTACTTGAACCGGATCGGCTGCATACTGATTTCAAGGCCAAACTACAAAACCATCTGGGACTGACCCCTGAACGCATGCGGTCGTCGCTGGATTCTGTGGCCAGGTGCCGTATGGCCTTCGAGCAGTCCATGACGGATGTGGACGCTGTACTGGGCCTGAGCGCCCCGGGCGTTGCACCTCCGGGACTTCAAACGCAAGGTATGGCAACGTTCAACCGCCTCTGGACGGCGCTGCAAGTTCCTTGCATCACTATGCCGGCGTTATGGAGCGTCGAGGGTTTGCCGATGGGGCTGCATTTGACACACCGCCGCTATGAGGACCACCGTTTGCTCGAAGTTGCGGCCAGCCTAGCGCCTTTACTTGACCTGAGAAAGAACCCATGGAACTGATCAACCGCGGCGCTGAGCCTGATCTGGCAACTGTGCGGCTGGACGCTAAAAAGGCCTTTCAAAGCATGATCAGTGGCGGGGTGGCCATCCTGCCGCTGAGTGTGTCTTACGCCATATTCGCCAATACCGCCCATGGCGTTGAGCGCATTTATAAGCTAAAAAATCGCCCGCAAACCAAGCCGAATGGCGTGATTGGCAATTGGGATATTTTCTCAGATGTATTTCAGACCGAAGGCCGCGATCGGGATCTGGTGCGCTGCCTCACACTTGACAATGACCTGCCGCTGTCCATTGTCGCGCCCTTCAATCCCCACCACGACTGGCTGCGAACCGTTGAATTCGGCGCGCTTCGCCGCTCCACCAAAGCGCTGACCATGGACTTGCTGATGCATGCAGGGCCTCTGCATGATGAACTGGCCCGCATGAGCCTGGAATCGGCCAAACCACTCATGGGGTCTTCTGCGAATCTCTCTGGTTCAGGCAGTAAATTTCGGCTGGAAGATGTCCAAGAATCATTGCGGCAAGGCTGTGATCTGGTTCTCGATTACGGCACATCGCGCTACATCAATGCTATGCAAATGGGAAGCACAATCATCGAATTGCCGAGTTGGAAAATACTGCGTTGGGGTGGCTGCTTTGAAGAGCAGGCCCGGTTGGTCCAAAAGCATTTTGGAGTAAGTTTTGAACCGCGTCCGACCTCTGGGCCATGGACGCTGGTCTGATGCAACGGCAGGTAACAGGTACTGACCATGGCACTTGAGCATTTGATTGTTCTGGACCTGACCCACATGTTGTCTGGACCTTACGGCACCATGATGCTTGCAGACTTGGGCGCTCGCACCATAAAGATAGAGCCGCCGGGATCAGGTGAGGCGACCCGACGTCTGCTCGAGAACGACAAGGACTACGCGGCCGATGGCATGGGGGCCTACTTTCTTACGCTCAACCGCAACAAAGAGAGCGTGTGTATCGATTTGAAGAGTCAAGAGGGCCGGCAGGTATTCCTAGATCTGGTGCGTTTGGCGGATGTGGTTTTCGATAATTTCAGCGTCGGTGTGACCCAGCGGCTCGGGATTGACCATGCGGTGCTGGCTGG
Organism: Rhodoferax sp. OV413; assembly: GCA_945885775.1. Lineage (GTDB taxonomy): Bacteria > Pseudomonadota > Gammaproteobacteria > Burkholderiales > Burkholderiaceae_C > Rhodoferax. The sequence continues at coordinate 7,050 of CAMCZF010000082.1, forward strand.
CGTCAACCCGAGAATCATTACCTGCTCTGTTACAGGTTTTGGCGAGACTGGTCCGGACGTCCATCGACCGGCTTTTGATCAAGTGGTGCAGGCCATGGGCGGCGGCATGTCCATCACCGGAACACCTGAGACCGGGCCGACCCGCAGTGGCATCCCCATCGGCGATTTGGGGGGCGGCATATTTGGCACGCTGGGTGTCTTGGCTGCTGTCGCAGAGCGGGAGCGTACTGGCAGGGGGCAGCATGTGGATGTCGCTATGCTGGATGCCCAAATCTCCATGCTGAATTACATGGCGACCATGAGCCTGATGTCAGACATCGTGCCGCAAGGCGCGGGCAATGGCCATTTTGTGCATGTGCCCTACAACAGCTACCCGACGTCTGATGGCCATATCATCGTGGCCTGCATTGGAGACCCCTTCTTTGTGCGTTTTGTGGATTTCATTGATATCCCTGAACTGAAAAATCCTGAATTGACAGCGCAACCGGTTCGTTTCGCGATGAAGGCCGAGATCGATGCCCTGATTGCCGCCAAACTGAAGACGCAGAAGACGGCCTATTGGCAGGAAGCACTTGACGCGGTCAGGATACCCAATGGTCCTGTGAATAATTTTGCGCAAGCCTTGAACAGCAGGCAAGTTCGAGCCAGGCAGATGGTGGTATCCGTCGCGCTCAAGAATGGGCAGTCACTGGAAATGCCTGGCAACCCCATCAAATTGTCAGCCGCGGCAGAGCCGCGGTACACCTGCCCACCCGGCCTGGGTGAGCACACCGAGCGTGTGCTGCGCGAACTTGGTGGCTACAGCGCGGAACAGTTGACGCACTTGAAACAAGCGGGCGTGATCGCCTGAGCCGGCGCTGTGGAGTCGATTTGGATCACCGATGTCTCGCCGCGCGACGGGCTGCAAAACCAACCGAAGCTCTTATCAACTGGCGATAAGCTGGCGTTGATTGGCCTGTTGGTTGCTGCGGGCTTGCGACGGGTTGAAGTCACCAGTTTTGTTTCTCCCAAGGCAGTGCCCCAAATGGCGGATGCTGCTGATCTGCTGTCGGCTGTAATTGGGCAGTACCCGCAGTTGCAACCGACAGTCCTGGTGCCCAACCTGAAAGGGTTGGAGCGCGCCTGTCTTGCCGGCGCAGGCGAAATATCGGTGGTACTTGCCGCCACCGAAACTATGAACCGCAAAAATATCAACCAGGGTTTGGCGGACGCGACTCGGAACTGTCAGGATACTGTGCGCGCGGCGAAGGCAATGGGCATGCGCACCCGAGCGTACCTGGCGGTTGCCTTTGATTGTCCCTTCGAAGGTGCCACGCCAGTTCCGACGCTTATGGCCCTGGCGCAACAGATGCTGGTTGCTCAAGTCGATGAAATCGTCATCGCGGACACGATTGGTTCTGCAACCCCCGGCAGAGTGCGCGATTGCCTGAGGCTACTGGGTATGGCGATTCCAATGAATCAGTTGGCGATGCACTTCCACGATACCCGCGGTTTGGCGACCGCCAACGCCTGGGCGGCACTGGAGGCAGGCGTTCGTCGTTTTGATGCGAGCACGGGTGGCCTTGGCGGTTGCCCATTTGCGCCTGGTGCGGCCGGTAATCTGGCCACAGAAGACTTGGTTTTGATGGCCCAGGGGAGTGGTTTCCAGACAAATATCGACTTAGGCGGATTGCTCGACGTGATCGAGTTCGCACAGAGCAAGATTGACCGGCCTTTGGGTGGGCGATCCCATTCATGGCTCGCGCTTCAAAAGCTAAAAGGTGATCTTGAAGCGCGACTTCTGTTCCCAGGGTAAATCCGACTCCCAGACCTCGATCTGTCGGCATGGCCCTATGGCCAAGGTTCATGATGGCTTTTATCAGGGTGTAGCACCTGGGCGCCGCACTTTGTGGCGCAGGCACTATCATCGAGCCCACTAAAACTGCATTACTTGGAGATGCTATGGCCCATTCTTTCCGACCAGCGCTTGTGGCGCTGGCCTCGTTTGCTATTCTGTCACTCATGACCCCGCTGTCCGCTTTTGGACAGGCCTGGCCCACCAAGCAACCGATCAAGCTGGTGGCGGTGTTTCCGCCCGGCGGCTCGGTGGACCAGGTGGCGCGACTGCTGGCACCTGCCTTGTCACAGCAACTTGGCCAGTCTGTGGTCATTGAGAACAAAGGCGGCGCCTCGGGCTCGATTGGCGCTGCGGCCGTGGCAGCGGCGGCGCCTGACGGCTACACGTTTGCCGTGGTATTTGACAGCCATGGCGTCAACCCCAGCTTGATCCCAGGCCTGCCGTTTGATTCCAAGAAAGACCTTAGTCCTGTGGTGCTGATCGGTACCGCGCCGATGGTCTTAGGCACACCCGCTGGCTCAGACTTCAAGACGCTGGCGGATGTTGTGGCCGCTGCGCGCAGCCCCAAGGGTGCCAGCTACGGCACCATCGGCTCGGGCAGCCTTGGGCATTTGGCCATGGCGCTGCTGGGCAAGGGCAATGGCCTTGAGTTCCAGCACATCCCCTACAAGGGCGGCGGCCCCTTGATGAACGATGCGGTCGCCGGCCACGTGCCGCTGGCGATCGGCTCGGTATTTTTGCTCAAACCCTTTATTGACAGCAAACGGCTGCGACCGTTGGCAGTGACCACCAGCAAACGTTCACCTGATTTGCCAGAAGTGCCCACGCTGGCCGAGATGGGTTTTGCCGGCTTCGAGGCACCCGCCTGGTGGGCGGTGCTGGCCCCTGCTCGCACCCCGCCCGAGATCATGGCGCGCATGAACGACGCTTTGAACAAGGCCATGAAAACCCCCGAGCTGGCCAAGCGGCTGGATGCCCAGGGCATTGACGTGGTGGGAGGTGCGCCCGAAGCAGCACGGGTGTTCATCGAGCGCCAGATGGACGTCTGGGGCAAAGTGGTCAAAGACAACAACATCAAGGCCGACTGACGCGGGCCCACGCCGCTGGCCAGCGGTTGGTGCCAACCGGCAGGTGCTGCTGGTGCTTCAGGCCTCCGGCGTGATGCCCAGCGCCACCAGAAATCGGGCCACCATGTTGTAGGTGGCAATGGCACTGGTTATCTCCACAATCTGAGTCTCGTCAAAATGGTGGCGCAGTGCTTCGAACACGGCGTCGCTGACCTTCACGTCGAGCGTCATTTCTGCGGCGTAGCGCACCACCAACGCCTCCTGCTCGCCCAGAGTCGGCTCAGGAGCATTGCCGCGCCGGTCGGTGTGTAGCAGACGATTCAGTGCGTCCAGCTCCGGCTGAGTACCCCCAGCGGCCAGAAAATCGGGTGCGTGGTGGTGGTATTCGTAATCGGCGCCGGTCAGCAGCGCCACCGTGCAGATCCCGAGTTCGCGCAGCTTGCGGCTGGTTGGCAATTCGGTACGCACCGCTTTGAGGTAGACATTCCAACCGCGCGCAACCGGTTCGCTCCAGAGCAGGGCCTTGTCCAGGTTCAGCAGCGTTCCGCCGCGTCGCGCCAGGATAGCGTCCACCAGCGCCGGCGGTTGAGGTTTGAGTTCAGGGGTCCAGTCGGGGATTCGCATGAGTAGGCCTGTATTGCTGTCAAGAGTGACGAAGGATAAGCGGATAATTCCGTCATGCGAATCCCATTCACCAAAATGCAGGGGGCGGGCAACGACTTTGTCGTGCTGGATGAGACCCGGCAGCGCTTTGGCCTGTCGCGTGCGCAGTACCGGTGGTTGGCCGACCGGCACTTCGGCGTGGGCGCAGATCAGATTCTGAGCGTTCGCATTTCCCCGGGACCCGGCATTGATTTTGAGTACGTGATCCACAACGCCGATGGCGCCGAGGTCGAACAATGCGGCAATGGCGCGCGCTGCTTTGCCCGCTTTGTGTACGAGCGCGGCTTGAGCCCCAAGACGACTTTGCGAGTGCAGACCCTCGCTGGCGTGATCGAACCCCAGTTGCACCCGGACGGCCGCGTCACGGTGGACATGGGGCCACCGGTGTTTGCGCCAGCCGAGGTGCCTTTCGACGCCGGCGGGCTGCACGCGCAAGCCCGGGGCGACTGGCAGCAGTGGCCGATTAATCTGTCCGGCACGCCGGTCTGGTTGGCGGTGTTGTCCATGGGCAACCCGCACGCAGTGTTACTGGTCGACGACGTCGACACCGCACCCGTGGCGCAACAGGGTCCCCTGATCGAGCACCACGCCCGTTTTCCGCGCCGCGTCAACGCCGGATTTTTGCAGGTACTCGACCGCCGTCACGTGCGTTTGCGCGTGTACGAGCGCGGCGCTGGCGAGACCCTGGCCTGCGGCTCTGGTGCCTGCGCGGCGGTGGTGGCCGGGATCCGGCTGGGTTTGCTCGACCACAGCGTCGACGTTCAAACACGGGGCGGCCAGCTGACCATTTCCTGGCAGGGTGATGCCGCACATGTGCTGATGACTGGCCCTGCCACCACGGTTTTTCAAGGCGAAATTGACCTCCCCGACCTCTTATGACCACACCCCTGACACACCCCATCACAGAAGACGACATTGCCGACTACCTCGGCAGCAACCCGGAGTTTTTTGAGCGCCACGCTGAGTTGTTGGCTGCGGTGCACTTAAGCAGCCCGCACAACCAGCGTGCGGTCAGTTTGCAGGAGCGTCAGGCCGAGATGCTGCGCGAAAAAATCAAGGTGCTTGAATACCGCATGATGGACATGATTCGGCATGGCAACGAGAACGTGATGCTGTCCGGCCGCCTGCTTCGCTGGGCTGCCAGCCTGTTCGGCATCGCGGATGCTGCTGCTTTACCCGCCCAGATCACCGGTGACATTGCCAGCCGGTTTGCTGTGCCCCAAGTGGCGTTGCGGGTGTGGGACGTCATGCCAGCAATGGCGCAAGCGGCATTCACACAAGGCGTGAGCGCAGAGGTCAAGCAGTTTGCCGAGTCACTCAGCGAACCTTTCTGTGGCCTCAACACGGGTTTTGAGGTGACAGACTGGTTGTCTGACCCTGCGGCTGCGGCCTCTTTGGCAATTTTGCCTTTGCGCGGGTTGGCGGATGGCGCTGCTGCTGGGCCACTGATCGGATTGTTGGTCTTGGCGTCGCCGGATTCCCAGCGCTTCAACAGCGCGATGGGTACTGAGTTTTTGGAACGAATCGCCGAACTCTGCGGCGCTGCTTTGGCGCGGCTGCGCCAGGTCTGACGCGTGCTCGGCCGTGGCCCAGGACCAGGACCAGGACGCCGCGCTGACCGATCGCTACTTGCGCCATGTGCGAGTGGAAAAACGGTTAGCCAGCCGCACTGTCACGCTCTACACGCTTGACCTGCTCAAACTTGCTGAATTCGCCAGCCAGGCTAAGCTCACGCTAACTCAGGTTCAAAACCACCATGTTCGGCGCTGGGTGGCGCAAATGCACGCTGGCGGTCGCGGGGGCCGTGGCATCGCGCTGATCCTGTCGGGTTGGCGCGGTTTCTACACCTGGCTGGGGCGCGAGGGGATGGTTGGCGCCAATCCGGTGCAGGACGTGCGCGCACCCAAGGCGGGTAAGCCCCTGCCCAAGGCTCTGGGCGTGGACCAGGCCATGCAACTGGCTGACTATAAAGACAGCCCCGACAACCCCTGGCTGGTAGCGCGAGACAGTGCCATGGTCGAGTTGCTCTATGGCAGCGGCCTGCGCGTGGGTGAACTGGTCGGGTTGGATATAGCGGCAAGCGCGCAGGCCCGCGGCTGGGTCGATGTGGCATCGGCCGAGGCTCATGTGCTGGGCAAGGGTGGCAAGCGTCGCACGGTACCGGTCGGTGCACAGGCCCTGACTGCCCTGCAGCATTGGTTGTTATTGCGGATGACCGCTCCATCGCTTCGGCAAACTGCTGACCAGTTTGCATTGTTTATCGGTCGAAATGGCACCCGTCTGACAGCCCAATCGATCTGGCTGCGGTTGCGTCGGCGCAGCCTGCAGGCTGGGCTGGCTGCGCCGGTGCATCCCCATATGCTGCGCCATTCTTTTGCCAGCCATCTGCTGCAGTCCAGCAGCGACCTGCGCGCCGTGCAGGAACTACTTGGCCACGCTAATATCAGCACCACCCAGGTCTACACTCGGCTCGATTTTCAGCATCTGGCGCGGGCCTATGACGCGGCGCACCCCAGGGCCAAACTTAAGGGCGGTAGTCAAAATTAAGGGGCGCTGGCGCAAATCTCTTATACTATGTGGCTTCGCAGCGCTTTAGTGGCTCCGCGACGAAGCCATTCATTGCACCTTCTCCTGAAGTGAATTGAGTGAACCCCACCTAAGAGATTCCCGCTAGAGGAACGCCGAACGTGGAAAAGAGCCCGACAAACCCTCTTTCAAAGAGAAAACTCATGACCAAAACTTTCAGCGCCAAACCCGCTGATGTGGTGCACGAGTGGTTTGTGCTTGACGCGACCGACAAGGTCCTCGGACGAGTAGCCAGCGAAGTTGCTCTCCGTTTGCGCGGCAAACAC
>CAMCZF010000083.1 GCA_945885775.1 Rhodoferax sp. OV413
TTGCATCTGAAGGACAAATTGAAACCTTGACGTCAGTTTGTTGCGGTGCAATAGAATTTACTGATAAGCGTGAACCATAAAGACAGTGTTTTTACCCCCAGGAAAGTCCAGCCATGACCGAGATTGACCCACAGGCGCGAGTAAAGCGGCCAGAATTCCGCAACATCAACGCGTTCAAGGACCTTCCCAGCTACCGACTGCCGCCTGCAGGCTGGGTGTCGATCTTGCACCGCATCAGTGGCGCCATCATGTTTATGTTGTTGCCCTTTGTGATCTGGATGTTTGACACCTCGGTATCGTCGGAAATTTCCTTCCTTAAGTTCAAGTCCGCATTCAATGTCGGCCTGCTGGGACTGCCGGGCGTGATCTGGAAATTGCTGGCGCTCGCCCTGATCTGGGCCTATCTTCACCATCTGATCGCTGGCTTGCGTCACCTTTGGATGGATGCTCGGCACGCTGTCAGCAAGGAATTCGGCAAGTCATCGGCACTTCTGACCCTGGCTTTGGGCTCTGGCCTAACGCTGGTGTTGGCACTTAAATTGTTCGGTCTCTACTGAGGAGCATGACCATGGCAGTTAATTACGGCTCCAAACGCATCGTTGTCGGTGCCCATTACGGCTTGCGGGACTGGTTGGCGCAACGCGTCACGGCGGTCCTAATGGCCTTGTTCACCCTCTTGGTCCTGGGGCAGTTGCTGGGATCGAAAGGTCCCATCGGCTATTACACTTGGTCTGGGATTTTTTCAGCCCAATGGATGAAGGTATTGACCTTTACGGTGATTCTGGCACTGCTGTACCACGTCTGGGTCGGCATGCGCGACATCTGGATGGACTACGTTAAGCCAGTCGCCGTGCGGCTGTCGCTGCAGGTCTTCTCTATAGTCTGGCTGGTCGGATGCGCCGGCTGGGCCATTCAAGTGCTTTGGCGTCTTTGACGCGGCCGTGACCCTGGCGTCTCTGCCCTCCCCTTACAGGCTGAAAATCCATGACTTATTCCGTGACCAAAAGAAAATTTGACGTCGTCATCATTGGCGCAGGCGGCTCCGGCATGCGCGCCTCCTTGCAATTGGCCCGTGCCGGCCTGAATGTGGCGGTATTGAGCAAGGTATTTCCCACGCGGTCACACACTGTGGCTGCCCAGGGCGGTATCGGGGCCTCGCTGGGAAACATGAACGACGACAACTGGCACTACCACTTTTATGACACCGTCAAGGGTTCAGACTGGCTGGGCGATCAGGATGCGATCGAATTCATGTGTCGCGAAGCACCCAAGGTGGTCTATGACCTGGAGCACATGGGAATGCCGTTCGACCGTAACCCTGACGGCACCATTTACCAGCGCCCCTTTGGCGGCCATACGGCCAACTACGGCGAGAAAGCGGTGGAGCGCGCATGCGCTGCAGCTGACCGCACGGGCCACGCCATGCTGCACACCCTCTACCAACAAAACGTCAAGGCTAGGACCAGTTTTTTCGTTGAGTGGATGGCGCTCGACCTGATCCGTGATGCCGAAGGGGACGTGGTTGGTGTGACTGCGCTGGAAATGGAAACCGGCGACATCCATATTTTGGAAGCCAAAACCACACTGTTGGCAACGGGCGGGGCGGGTCGCATCTTTGCGGCTTCGACCAACGCCTTCATCAACACCGGTGACGGCTTGGGTTTGGCGGCCCGGGCAGGGATACCGCTGGAGGACATGGAATTCTGGCAGTTTCACCCGACCGGCGTGGCCGGCGCCGGCGTCTTGCTGACCGAAGGTTGCCGCGGTGAGGGGGCGATTCTGCTCAACAGCAATGGTGAGCGGTTTATGGAGCGGTATGCGCCGACCCTGAAAGACCTGGCCCCGCGCGACTTTGTGTCACGCTCCATGGACCAGGAAATCAAAGAGGGGCGTGGCTGCGGTCCGAATAAGGACTATGTGTTGCTTAAGCTCGACCACTTGGGCGCCGACACCATCATGAAGCGGCTACCCTCAGTTTTTGAAATCGGACACAACTTTGCCAATGTCGACATCACCAAGGAGCCGATTCCGGTGGTGCCAACCATCCATTACCAAATGGGCGGCATCCCGACCAACATCCATGGCCAAGTGGTGGTTCAGGCCAATGGGCTGCACAACCAGGTGGTCAATGGCCTGTACGCCGTTGGCGAATGCTCATGTGTCAGCGTCCACGGCGCCAATCGCCTGGGAACCAATTCGCTGTTGGACCTGCTGGTGTTCGGCCGCGCGGCCGGCAACCATATTATCGAGTTCAACAGCAAGAGCAAAGCGCACAAACCATTGCCGGCAGACGCCGCCGACCGTACGTTGGCACGTCTGTCGCGGCTGGATAATGCAACAATCGGTGAATACGCCCAAGATGTAGCCAATGACCTGCGCGCCAGCATGCAACTGCATGCTGGCGTCTTTCGCACCCAGGCCAGCATGGACCAAGGCGTGACCAAGATCGCCGACCTGCGCGAACGCGTCAATGCCATCAATCTCAAAGACAAGTCCAAGGTGTTCAATACCGCTCGGATTGAGGCGCTTGAAGTTGAAAACCTGATTGAAGCCGCCCAAGCGACCATCGTGTCGGCGGCGGCCCGCCACGAAAGCCGGGGCGCACATTCGGTGGACGACTACAGCGACAGCCCGGAGCATCCAAACGGCCGCAATGACGTCGAGTGGCACAAGCACACCCTGTGGTACAGCGAGGGCAATCGTCTAAGCTACAAGCCAGTCCAGATGAAACCCCTGACGGTAGATTCCATTGAACTGAAGGTCCGCACATTTTGACCCTGGCGGGGACATTGAGGCCAACCTGCCCCCAACTGCATTCGAATCGGAGCTACCCATGACCAAGCGCACTTTCCAAATTTACCGTTACGACCCAGACCAAGACGCCAAGCCCTACATGCAAACCATCGAGGTGGAGCTCGATGGCAGCGAACGCATGCTACTGGACGCGCTGATGAAGCTCAAAGCCATAGACCCAGCCATCTCATTTCGTCGCTCATGCCGGGAAGGGGTGTGCGGATCGGACGCAATGAACATCAATGGCAAGAACGGCCTGGCTTGCCTGACCAACATGCGCACACTGTCGGGGACCATCGTGCTCAAGCCCCTGCCCGGGCTGCCGGTCATTCGTGACCTGATCGTCGACATGACGCAGTTTTTCAAACAGTACAACTCGATCAAGCCCTACCTGATCAATGACACGGTACCACCTGAAAAAGAGCGACTGCAGAGCCCGGAAGAGCGCGAAGAGCTCAACGGCCTGTATGAGTGCATCCTGTGTGCCAGTTGCTCTACCAGTTGCCCGAGCTTTTGGTGGAACCCGGACAAATTCGTCGGCCCAGCTGGACTGCTGCAGGCCTACCGGTTCATTGCGGACAGCCGTGACGAGGCCACTGCCGAGCGACTGGACAACCTGGAAGACCCTTACAGATTATTTCGCTGCCACACCATCATGAATTGTGTGGACGTTTGCCCCAAGGGCCTGAACCCCACCAAGGCGATTGGCAAGATCAAAGAAATGATGGTCCTGCGCACGGTCTGAGCGCCCTGTTTATGTCGATTATTTTGGACGAGTTGATTGATGAACGTGGCTTGAGCAAACTGCGCTGGCGATGTCGTCGGGGCCTGCTTGAAAACGATTTGTTCATTGAACGCTTCTTCAATCGTTTCGAGGCCACGCTGACACGGCGTCAGGCGCAGGCCCTGGCAGACCTGATGGAGTTGACCGACAACGATCTGCTTGACCTGCACCTTGGACGGCAGTCGCTTGGTCTGGTAAGTGCCGAGCTGGACCGTAGTGACATTCATGAAGTACTGAGTATGTTGAGAGAAAACCCTTGAAAGGTAGAAAATGAAGCAAGCTGACAATAAAGCCACCCTGTCGTTCAGTAACGGCAGCCCCAGCGTCGACTTGCCGGTTTACCAAGGCAGTGTCGGCCCAGATGTGATCGACATCCGCAAGCTGTATGCGCAGACCGGTATGTTCACCTATGACCCCGGATTTTTGTCGACAGCGTCTTGTCAATCCGCCATCACCTACATCGATGGCGACAAAGGTGAACTGCTTTACCGTGGCTACCCCATCGAACAGTTGGCCACCAGCTGTGACTTTATGGAAACTTGTCACCTGTTGTTGTATGGCAACTTGCCTGACGTGGCTGCCAAGGCGGATTTCACCAAGCGTGTGACCAACCACACCATGGTCAATGAGCAAATGCAATTTTTTCTGAGGGGTTTCCGACGTGACGCACATCCGATGGCCATCATGACCGGGCTGGTCGGCGCCCTCTCGGCCTTCTACCACGACAGCACCGACATCAACAATCCGGAGCACCGGGAAATCTCGGCGATCCGCCTGATCGCCAAAATGCCCACCCTGGTGGCCATGGCCTACAAGTACAGCGCAGGCCAGCCCTACATGTACCCCAAGAACAAGCTCAGTTATGCGGGCAACTTCCTGCACATGATGTTTGCCAACCCTTGCGAGGACTACGAGGTCAACCCGGTGATCGAGCGCGCCCTCGATCGCATCTTCGTGCTCCACGCCGACCATGAGCAAAACGCCTCGACCTCCACCGTGCGCCTGTGTGGCAGCTCTGGCACCAACCCCTTTGCTGCAATTGCTGCGGGTGTCGCTTGCCTGTGGGGCCCCGCCCATGGTGGCGCCAACGAGGCCTGTCTGAATATGCTCGAAGACATCCAGAGAATGGGTGGGGTGGCAAAAGTCGGCCAATTCATGGAGCAGGTCAAGGACAAGAGCTCTGGCGTTAAATTGATGGGTTTTGGTCATCGGGTTTACAAGAACTACGACCCGCGCGCCAAACTGATGCAAGAAACTTGCAAGGAAGTGCTGACCTCGCTCGGTCTTGAAAATGACCCGCTGTTCAAGCTGGCCATGGCGCTTGAAAAAATTGCGCTCGAAGACGACTACTTCGTTCAGCGCAAACTCTACCCGAATGTGGATTTTTACTCTGGCATCGTACAGCGCGCCATCGGCATTCCAGTGAGCCTGTTCACGGCAATTTTTGCGCTGGCCCGTACCGTCGGCTGGATTGCCCAGCTCAATGAAATGATTGGTGACCCCGAGTACAAAATTGGCCGCCCAAGACAGCTCTTTACAGGTTCGGATCGTCGCGATGTGTTGCCAATCGGGCAGCGCTAAGGTCACGGCCTGAGAACCCGAAGTCCAAGCAGCTAAAGCCCAGCGCCCGTCCGATGATCGAATCGGCGGGCGTTTTCTCTTATGGACTCCCCAAAAGGGCAGCTACTGCTGTGCGATGGCTGCCACAGGCTGCGTAAAATGCAGGATTGCCAAGGAAAACCATGGGACGCACCCTCTACGACAAACTCTGGGACGACCACGTCGTCCACACTGAAGACGACGGCACCGCCATTCTCTACATCGACAGACACTTGGTGCATGAAGTGACCAGTCCGCAGGCCTTTGAGGGCTTGCGCCAAACCGGCAGACCGGTTTGGCGGGTGAGTTCCATTGTGGCCACAGCCGATCACAACACACCGACCACCGGCTGGGATCGTGGGTATGAGGGCATTACAGACGCGACCAGCAAGGAACAAGTCGTTATGCTGGACACGAATATGCAGGAGTTCGGCTCGGCCGCCTATTTCCCATTCCTGTCCAAACGCCAGGGTATCGTTCACGTGATCGGCCCTGAGACCGGCGCCACGCTGCCCGGGATGACCGTGGTCTGTGGAGACTCACACACGTCAACCCATGGTGCCTTTGGCGCTTTGGCGCATGGCATTGGCACCAGCGAAGTCGAGCATGTATTGGCAACGCAAACGCTGCTGGCCAAAAAAGCCAAGAACATGCTGATCCGAGTCGATGGCGTGTTGCCGCGCGGTTGTAGCGGCAAAGACATCGTGCTAGCGGTGATTGGCCAAATCGGCACTGCCGGCGGCACGGGCTACACCATCGAATTTGGGGGTGCGGCGATCCGTGCCTTAAGCATGGAGGGCCGTATGACTGTGTGCAACATGGCCATAGAGGCCGGTGCCCGCGCCGGCTTGGTGGCCGTCGACGACAAAACCATCGATTACGTCCGCGGGCGCCCCCTGGCACCGGGTCATCTGGCCAGTGGCGAGGCCGCTGCCGTGGAATGGGATCAAGCCGTCGCTTACTGGAAGACGCTGCATTCGGACGCTGACGCAGCTTTCGACCAGGTGATCGAGCTCGATGCCAGCGGCATCATCCCCCAGGTCACCTGGGGCACCTCGCCCGAAATGGTGCTGGGCATCGACAACCGGGTGCCGGACCCGGACAAGGAGAAGGACCCCAACAAACGCTCCGCCATCGAGCGCGCCCTGGTTTATATGGGACTCGAGCCTGGCAAGGCCCTGAACGACCTGTTTATTGACAAAGTCTTTATTGGCTCTTGCACCAATAGCCGAATTGAGGACATTCGGGAGGCAGCTGCAGTGGTACGCAAGCTAGGACAAAAAGTCGCTAAAAATGTCAAACTGGCGATGGTTGTACCTGGCTCGGGCTTGGTCAAAGCACAAGCCGAGCGCGAAGGCTTGCACGAGATTTTCCGGGCGGCCGGCTTCGAGTGGCGCGAGCCTGGCTGTTCGATGTGCCTGGCCATGAACGCCGACCGTCTTGAGCCGGGCGAGCGTTGCGCCTCCACCAGCAACCGTAACTTCGAGGGTCGCCAGGGCGCGGGCGGACGCACGCACCTGGTTAGCCCAGCTATGGCGGCAGCAGCAGCCATCCATGGTCATTTTGTCGATGTCCGGCAATTTGTCTGATCAAGCTACCCGGGGGAGTACGGCATGAGACATTGGCGAATGGTTTGGCTCGGCACATTGCTCTTGAGCCTGTCAGCCTGCAATACGGTCAAGGGCATTGGGCAGGATCTGCAGAAGGCTGGCGAAAAAATTGAAGACGCAGCCAAGAAAAAATAGGGGCACACTGTGCAAAAATTTGGAACTGTGAAGGGCTTGGTAGCCCCCATTGATCGGGAAAATGTCGACACTGACGCCATCATCCCCAAACAATTTCTCAAATCGATCCGCAAGACCGGTTTTGGTCAGAACCTATTCGATGAATGGCGCTACCTAGACGCAGGCTATCCCGGCCAGGACCCCGCCAGCCGTCAGCCCAACCCAGACTTCGTGCTTAACCAGCCACGCTACCTGGGGGCCTCCATTTTGCTGGCGCGTAAAAACTTTGGCTGTGGCTCATCCCGCGAACACGCGCCCTGGGCGCTGGACCAATTTGGCTTTCGCGCCATCATTGCGCCCAGCTATGCCGACATTTTCTTTAACAACAGCTTCAAGAATGGCCTGTTGCCGATCGTGTTGCCGGACGCACAGGTGGCCACACTGTTTGATGAGTTGGCGGCATTTCCGGGTTACAGCCTGACGATCGATCTGGAGCGCCAGAAGATTGTCAAACCGGATGGCCAGGAATTACCGTTCGAAGTGCAAGCGTTTCGCAAGTACTGCTTGCTCAATGGTTTTGACGACATTGGGCTGACCTTGCGGCACGCCGACAAGATCCGCGCTTTTGAAGCCCAACGCCTAACGCAAAAACCCTGGCTAGCCCGCACGCTGATTGCCTGAGTAGCTCCTTAATTTATAGCATCCTGGTTTTATCATGAAAATAGCAGTTTTACCCGGCGACGGAATCGGGACCGAAATCGTGGCTGAGGCGGTCAAAGTTTTACAAGCGCTCGATCTTCAGTTCGAAATGGAAACGGCGCTGGTAGGCGGTGCTGCTTACGACGCCCATGGCCACCCGCTGCCCGGCGCCACACTGCAACTGGCGCGTCAGGCTGACGCCGTCCTATTTGGTGCCGTCGGAGACTGGAAATACGACACCCTGGACAGACCCTTGCGGCCGGAGCAGGCCATTTTGGGTCTGCGTAAAAACCTCGGCTTGTTTGCCAACTTCCGCCCTGCCATCTGCTACGAGCAACTGGTTGACGCGTCCAGCCTTAAACCCGAGCTGATTGGCGGCCTTGACATCCTGATCATTCGAGAACTCACTGGAGACATTTATTTCGGTCAACCGCGCGGGCGCCGCGTGGCCACAGATGGTTTGTTCCCGGGTGCCGAAGAAGCATTCGACACCATGCGCTACTCGCGACCCGAGATCGAGCGAATTGCCCACGTCGCCTTCCAGGCTGCGCGCAAGCGCAGCCATCGCGTCACCAGTGTGGACAAGGCCAACGTGCTAGAGACCTTTCAGTTCTGGAAAGACGTGGTTAGCGACATTGGCAAGCAGTACCCCGATGTGGCGCTAGACCACATGTATGTCGACAACGCCGCCATGCAACTGGTTCGTGAACCCAAGAAATTTGATGTGGTCGTGACCGGCAATATGTTTGGCGACATCTTGAGCGATGAGGCGGCGATGCTGACTGGGTCGATTGGCATGCTGCCCTCGGCCAGTCTGAACGCGAGCAACCAGGGCTTGTACGAACCCAGCCATGGCAGCGCCCCTGACATCGCTGGTAAAGGCATTGCTAATCCTCTCGCGACCATCCTGAGTGCAGCCATGATGCTGCGCTACAGCCTGAATCAGGAAGCGGCGGCTCAACGTATTGAGGCTGCGGTCAAGACGGTGCTGAACCAGGGTCTTCGCACCGCCGACATCTTTAGCGCCGGCATGACGCGGGTTGGCACCCAGGAGATGGGCGCTGCGGTCGTCAGGGCGCTGAAATAATTTCAACTTACAATCTCACCATGACAACGCTAGCGCCCACCGCCAAGCACCCGACCGGCTACGTCGGCGTGGTCCAGTGTGTGCGCACCTTGGCTACAGCATTAGTCACCAAAGCGACCACCACTAAAGGCTAGTACAGCCCGGTTCGTCGCGCCCCACCGGCCAGACGAGCCGGGCAGATGGAATTTATTCTCTCAATCATCTGAAAGGGCAATCTCATGAAAATTGGTAATTTGGTCGGCTTGGTTGGCTGGCGTGGCATGGTCGGCTCGGTCCTGATGGACCGCATGCAGTCCGAGGGTGACTTTGACCACATCGAGCCGGTGTTTTTCTCGACCTCCAATGCTGGCGGCCAGGCCCCGGCTCAGGCAAAAAACGAAACCAAGCTGAGAGACGCTTTTGACATCGCGGCCTTGCGCAAGTGCGACATCATCATCAGTGCCCAGGGTGGCGACTACACCACTGAGGTGTACCCCAAGTTGCGTGCAGCCGGTTGGACGGGCCACTGGATCGATGCCGCCTCCACCTTACGCATGAAGGACGATGCCATCATCGTGCTTGATCCGGTCAACTTACCCGTCATCCAGAAGGCCCTAACGCAGGGCGGCAAAAACTGGATCGGGGGTAATTGCACCGTCAGCTGCATGCTGATGGGCGTGGGCGCGCTTTACAAAGCTGGCCTGGTCGAATGGATGACCAGCATGACCTATCAGGCGGCCTCTGGAGGTGGCGCACAGCACATGCGCGAGCTGCTGACCCAGTTCGGCACCCTGAGCGCCGAAGTCAAGAGCCTGCTGGATGACCCCAAGTCGGCCATCCTAGAGATCGACCGGTTGGTCCTCGCCAAGCAGCATTCCTTAAGCTCGGCCGAGACAGCCAGTTTCGGTGTCCCGCTAGGGGGAAGCCTTATTCCCTGGATTGACAAAGACCTTGGCGTCGGCAAGCAGTCTGACGAACCGGGCTGGGGCACCTCCCGCGAAGAGTGGAAAGGCGGCGCCGAAACTAATAAGATTCTGGGCCAGGGACCCGCCTTCGGTACCGCCGAAACGCCGGTTGATGGTCTTTGTGTCCGGGTCGGTGCGATGCGATGCCATAGCCAGGCATTGACCTTCAAGCTCAAGAAGGATGTACCCAGCGCTGACATCGAAGCCATGCTTGCAGCCGACAACCCATGGGTCAAGGTCATCCCCAACACCCGGGAGGCAACATTGCAGGCGCTCACGCCGGTGGCCGTCACTGGCACGCTAGATATACCTGTCGGACGTATCCGCAAGCTGGCGATGGGGCCTGAGTATGTTGGCGCCTTCACCATTGGTGACCAACTGCTGTGGGGCGCGGCTGAGCCCTTGCGTCGTATGCTGCGCATTCTGCTAGCGCATTGACACCGAGTCCACGGCAAGCCGGCCGCTGGCCCACGTAGAATCAAGCCAATGCCGCCGACCTTGTTGACTGTCAAGACTCGATTCTGGCGCCGCGCCCTTTGGGCGATTGGCGCCTTGGTGCTGGCCTTGTCTGGCTCGCAGGCCCTGGCCCTGTCAATGGGGCGGGTCGTGGTGCAGTCGGCACTGGGAGAGCCCTTGCGGGCAGAAATTGAGTTTCTTGACATCACTGACGAGGAGGCTATCTCGCTCAGGACATCAGTCGCCTCCCCTGAGGCCTTCCGGGCAGCCGGCCTGAGTTACAACGCCAGCGTTGTGGGTCTTCAGGCATCGCTGCAAAAACGTGCTGACGGCAGGCTCTACATTCGGCTGACTAGCGCATTCGCAATCACCGATTCTTTTTTCGACCTGTTGCTCGAAGCCAGTTGGGCATCGGGCAGGATTCTGCGTGACTACACCCTGTTGTTTGCGCCAGCCAAGGCTGGCGCAACGCAGACCGACAGCGGTACAGGGACTGCCGTCGGTAATGGCAACACCAAAGGTCGGGCGCGTCAAGTCGAAGGTGGCAAGGTCAAAGTCAGTGCCGGTGATACAGCCAGCGAAATTGCGCTGGCCCTGAAACCTGCCAACGTCTCACTCGACCAGATGCTTGTAGCCCTTTTGCGCGCCAATCCCGGTGTGTTCCAGGGCGACAATGTCAATCGGATTCAGGCAGGTGCCGTCCTCAATCTACCGAACGACCTGCAGGCTTCTGAGACAGCCCGACCTGAAGCGACCCGCATCATTGCCGCGCAAAGCCGTGATTTCAATGAATTTCGACGTAAATTTGCCGCTATTGCGCCGCAGGCTCAGGTCGAGGGAGCAAGCCGTCAATCCAGTGGCAAGGTAGAGGCAAGGGTAGACGACAAGCCTGCCGTTAACGGAGCCACTGACAAGTTGACATTGGCCAAAGGCAACGTGCAAGGGTCGCCCTCCGAGGAGCAGCTTGCCAAGGAGCGGAGCGCCCGGGAAGCCGCCAGCCGTGCCGATGAACTGGCACGCAACATCGTCGAGCTGAACAAGTTGGGCGCCAGTACGCAGGCCGCTGCAGCGTCCCAGCCCGCCTCGTCGACTTCCAGCCCGATAGCGCCAGCCGTCACCAACCCTCTGCCAGTCGATGCCTCTGCCAGCGCACCAGCGAGTGCGCCAGCTGTGGCAGCCAGTGCGCCGGTCTCGGCCCCCAAAACAGCGGCATCAGAGACTAAACCACCCATCAAAAGCCATATCATTGATCGCCTGGTCGATCATCCCTTGGTGCCCTGGGGAGCCGGTGCACTGATCACCGCACTAGCCAGCATCCTTGCCTACCGCATTGGTCGCCGCCGCAAAGGGGCTCCTGAGGGCGGGTCGGATGACAAGCGCTCACTTGATGCCTTCATTGTGAGCCGGCAAGACGACGCGCAGGAGACGGTGTTTGCGCCCCACCAGCCTTCGGTGCAACCATTGTTTGAGCCGAGCCAAGCCGCCCAAGACCTGCCAGCCCGCCCAGAGACCCGGTTCGTCGAGCAGCCACAGATGCAGGACGAGCCCGAACCAGCGCCAGAGGCAGAGGCAGAGCCGGCCGAACTGGAAGTCGATTTTTCGCTCGACGATGAGCCACAGCAAGCGGAGGTGCCTGGGGAGCTCAGTCCCAACGAACTTGACCTGGAATTCGACCTTTCAGAACCTGAAGCTGAGACGCCAACAGCGCCACCCTCGACTGCGCCCGAACCTCTGCCGCTTGACCTGGGCTCCCTGTCGCTGGATCTGGGCGAAGAGTTTCAAGACAGCAAAACCAACCTGACCGACCTGTCCGACGATCCACTCGAAACCAAGCTCGACCTGGCCGAAGAATTCCGTGCCATCGGTGACGAAGACGGTGCCCGCGCCTTGATTGAAGAGGTCATTGAGTCGGCCTCTGGCGATATGAAGGCCAGGGCGGAGCGGGCGCTAGGCAAACTGAAGTGACGCCGGGGCTACTGCGCTGCGCGCTCTGCACCACGAGCCAAACGTGAGAGTCGCGCTGGGCGTCAGCTACAACGGCCGACCTTACCAAGGCTGGCAGAGCCAGTTGTCGGGCCAGACCGTGCAGGACCGGCTCGAGGCGGCATTGGGCCGCTTCACCACCCAAAAAACCACCACGCTGTGTGCTGGAAGGACCGACTCTGGGGTGCACGGTCTGATGCAGGTGGTTCATTTCGACACCCCGGTTCAGCGCAGCCCGGCCGCCTGGGTGCGGGGCACCAACAGTTTCCTGCCGCGTGACATTGCCATTCAATGGGCCAGTGCTGTGCCCGAGTCGTTCCATTGCCGCGCCAGCGCCCTGTCCCGTCGCTACGCCTACATCCTGTTGGAGTCCCCGGTGCGGCCAAGCGTGGAGGCTGGGCGGGTGGGCTGGGCGTTCCGACCACTCACCCTGGAGCCAATGCAGCAGGCGGCCGAACTGCTAATCGGTGAGCATGATTTCAGCTCCTTTCGCGCCTCGGCTTGTCAAGCACTGTCTCCGATTAAACACCTGCAACGGCTGGACATTTCGCGCCGAGGTGCCTATTGGCGTTTTGAGTTCGAAGCTAACGCCTTTTTGCACCACATGATCCGCAACATCATGGGCTGCCTGATCACCATCGGCCAGGAACAACAGCCGCCGCCATGGATCACTCAGGTGCTGCAGGCCCGGGACCGCAAGGTCGCCGCCCCCACCTTTGCCGCAGACGGACTCTACTTTCTGGGTCCGCGCTACGCCCCGCATTGGGGTCTTCCGGATCGAACTCCGGCCTTCGACGTCCTGCCATGAACCAGACTTCCTCCCTAAGCCATCTCGCCATCCGCACCCGCATCAAACTTTGCGGCCTGACCCGGGAAGCTGACGTGGACGCCGCCGCAGCGGCGGGAGTCGATGCCATCGGCTTTGTGCTGTACCCCAAAAGTCAGCGTTACGTATCCCCGGAACGGGCAGTGACCTTGGCGCGGCGCCTACCACCCTTTGTTACGCCGGTGCTGCTGTTCGTGAACGAATTTGCTCCTGAAATCATAGCTATCAGTGACCAGCTGGCCGGGGCTTGCGTGCAATTTCATGGTGACGAAACACCCGCTGACTGCCTGCTGGCCAGCGGCGCGGGTCGCCGCCCGTTCATCCGGGCTGCGCGCATTCCGGTGGGACCACACGCCGCCGGGTTTGATCTCGTAGAATTCGCGTCTCATTATTCACAAGCCCAGGCCATCCTGCTCGACGCGCATGTCGACGGGTACGGTGGTGGCGGGCAAACATTCAATTGGTCACTGCTGCCTCCAAACGTCAACGCTCACCTCGTCTTGAGTGGTGGACTGAGCGCTGCAAACGTGGCCGAAGGCATCCGGCAGTTGCGGCCGCGTTGCAAGACGCT
>CAMCZF010000084.1 GCA_945885775.1 Rhodoferax sp. OV413
GGCGCTGGCCCGCTTTTACAAGATTGCCCCAGCTGATATTCTGGTCGCCCATGACGAGCTTGACGTGATCCCGGGCGAGGCCAAGCTCAAATTTGGCGGCAGCCACGCCGGCCACAACGGCTTGCGTGACATCCATTCACAACTTGGCACCGGCGACTACTGGCGCCTGCGCCTGGGCGTTGGGCACCCAGGGGACCGCGCCGAGGTAGTCGACTGGGTACTGAAAAAACCGTCACTTGACCACCGCATTGCCATAGACCAAGCCATTGCCCGAGCCTTGACGGCATGGCCAGCCCTCTGGGCAGGTGACATGGTCAAAGCGACTTTGCTCGTGCACACCAGCAAGCCGCCACGGCTCAAACCGGCCCGGCCTGAGCCGTTGCCGCCCTGAAATCAGCGGCGAAAACAAGCACAACACCGGGAGACCCAGATGCAGAATCGCACCTCAATTGCTATATTTTTAATAGCTATAAACCTTATAGGGACGAGGGCTTGGGGCCAAAATGTCTATAAGTGCGGCAACACCTACAGCCAGCAGCCCTGTCCGGGCGGAACGCTGGTGGACGCTGCAGACACCAGAACCAGCGAACAAAAAAAGGCTGCCGACCAGGCCAGCCAGCGCAACGCAAAGGCAGCCGATGCCCTGGAACAAGCCCGGTTGAAAAAAGAGAAAACTGAGCAACAAGCGCTGACGGGCTCAAAAAAAGCGGCTAAGGCAGCATCGGCCGCCGCGCCTCTGCCCGCAGACAGCGTGCCGCCAAAAACGGCTGCCAAAAAATCGAAAGCCAAGGCAGAGGGCGACTTCAAGGCGCAAGTGCCGTCTGATCAGCCCGCCAAAAAGAAAAAGCCAGAGCCCAAAAAAGCGGCAGCTGCCAAAGATGACGGCAAGCCCTGAGCGGGCACCCTGAACGATGCCCGCTCAGTTTGCTTCAGGCTTGTCGGTACGAGCCTGCAATCGGCGGTATTTTTGCCAGAGCGTTTCCCGATCTTCCACAAACTGTGGGTTGATCGGAATGCAGGCCACGGGGCAGACCTGCACACACTGCGGCTCGTCAAAATGACCGACGCACTCGGTGCACTTGTGGGGGTCGATTTCGTAGATTTCGGGCCCCAAAAAAATGGCCTCGTTCGGGCACTCGGGCTCGCAGACGTCGCAGTTGATGCACTCGTCAGTGATGATCAAAGCCATGGCTTACCATCCACCTCGGTCAAACTCACAACATTGCCTGTACACATGGTCCGAATTATCCGCGCTTTGGCTGCACCATGAGCCTGTTCCTGCTAAAGCGTCTGCTGACACTGCTGGCCACCCTGGCCGGCGCTTCAGTGGTGGTCTTTCTGGTGCTTGAAATCCTTCCAGGCAATGCTGCCCAGATGCTGATGGGGCCGGATGCCGCGCCCGAAGCCGTGCAGGCGCTGGCTGCCAAGCTGGGGCTGGACCTGCCACCGATGCTGCGCTACTGGCAGTGGGTCAGCGGCATGCTGGTGGGCGAGTTAGGTACCAGCTACGCCTACAGCAGCCCGGTGCTTGAGCTGGTTTTGGAACGGCTTGCGCTGACTGTGCCGCTGGCCGTGATGGCCATGGCGCTGACCACCGTGCTGGCGCTGGTGGTGGGGGTGTACGCGGCTTCGCGCCACAACCGGCTGGGCGATGTGGGCCTGATGGGGCTAACCCAGATTGGCATTGCGGTGCCCAACTTCTGGTTTGCCATCCTGCTGATTTTGCTGTTCTCGGTGCACTTGCAATGGTTTTCGGCGGGCGGCTTTCCGGGCTGGGATGAGGGGGTGGCCGAGGCACTCAAGGCGTTGCTGCTGCCCGCGCTGTCGCTGGCCGTAGTTCAGGCCGCGATTCTGGCCCGCATCACGCGCTCGGCCGTGTTGGAGGTACTGCGCGAAGATTTTGTGCGCACCGCCCGCGCTAAAGGCTTGTCGCAGCGCGCGACGCTGTGGCGCCATGTGCTGCGCAACGCCATGATCCCGGTGGTGACCGTCATGGGACTGCAATTTGCCAACCTACTGGCTGGGACCATTGTGGTGGAGAACGTGTTTTACTTGCCTGGGCTGGGTCGGCTGATCTTCCAGTCCATCTCCAACCGCGACCTGATCGTGGTGCGCAACTGCGTGATGCTGCTGGCCACCATGGTGATCGTGGTGAACTTTGTGGTGGATGTGCTTTACGCCGTGATCGACCCGCGCGTAAAGGCCAGCGACATATGAACCCAACCGGCTTGGCCCGCCGCGCCCTGGCACACCGTAGCTTCCTGATCGGCGGAGTGCTGACGCTGTTGCTGCTGCTAGCGGCCAGTCTGTCACTGGTCTGGACGCCCTGGTCGCCCTACGAGGTGGACATGGCGGCCAAGTTGCAGCCGCCAGGCAGCCTGCACTGGCTGGGCACCGACCCCTTTGGACGGGATGTCGCCTCCTTGATGCTGGTGGGCGCGCGCAACTCGATCCTGGTCGGCCTGATCGCGGTCAGCATCGGCCTGGCCGTAGGCACCGCGCTGGGCCTGCTGGCGGCCGCGCGCGGCGGCTGGCTCGAGGAACTGATCATGCGGCTGGCTGACTTTACCTTTGCCTTCCCGGCGATTTTGTCGGCCATCATGTTGACGGCGGTGTTCGGCGCGGGCATCGTCAACGCCATCATCGCCATCGGGATCTTCAACATCCCCACCTTCGCACGCATCACCCGGGCCTCGGCCCGCTCCATCTGGTCACGCGAGTATGTGCTGGCAGCGCGGGCCTGCGGCAAGGAGCCTTGGCGCATCACGCTCGACCACGTGCTGCCCAACATGCTGTCGGTGCTGATCGTGCAGGCCACCATCCAGTTCGCTCTGGCCATCTTGGCCGAGGCCGCGCTGTCTTACCTGGGCTTGGGCACCCAGCCGCCGCAGCCGTCCTGGGGCCGGATGCTGGCCGAGGCGCAGACCCTGCTGTTCCAGGCGCCGCTGCTGGCGGTTTTCCCCGGCCTGGCCATCGCGCTGGCCGTGCTGGGGCTGAACCTGCTCGGTGACGGCATGCGCGACGTGCTGGACCCACGACTGGCCCGAAAGCGCTGAATGGCCTTGCTCGACGTCCACAACCTGAGTGTGCAGTTGCAAACGCAGCGCGGCCCGGCCAAGGCCGTGCGCGAGCTCAGCTTCAGCCTGGAAAAAGGCCAGACGCTGGGCCTGATCGGCGAATCAGGCTGCGGCAAGTCGATCACCGCCATGGCCCTGATGGGTTTGTTGCCGGAGCGGGCGCTCAGCAATGGCAGCATCGCCTTTGACGGTCAGGAACTGGTGGGCCTGCCCGACGCAGCCATGCGACGCCTGCGCGGCAACCGCATCGGCATGATTTTCCAGGAGCCGATGACGGCGCTGAACCCGGTGCACACCATTGGACACCAGGTGGCCGAGCCGCTGATGCTGCACCGCGGCGCCACGGCGCGCGCAGCCCGACAAGAGGCGATCGCCTTGCTGGAGCGGGTGGGCATTACCGACGCCGCACGCCGGGCGGACGCTTACCCGCACCAGTTCTCCGGCGGTCAGCGCCAGCGCATCACGATTGCCATGGCCCTGGCCTGCGGGCCCGATTTACTGATTGCCGACGAGCCAACCACGGCGCTGGATGTGACCATTCAGGGCCAAATTCTGGACCTGATCGCCGACCTGGTGCAC
This sequence comes from Rhodoferax sp. OV413, assembly GCA_945885775.1. Classification (GTDB taxonomy): domain Bacteria; phylum Pseudomonadota; class Gammaproteobacteria; order Burkholderiales; family Burkholderiaceae_C; genus Rhodoferax. The sequence goes on from CAMCZF010000084.1 coordinate 3,657, forward strand.
GAGCGCGGCATGGCCCTGTTGCTGATTTCACACGACCTGGGCGTGATTGCCGAAAACGTGGCGCACATGATGGTGATGTACGGCGGCCGGGTCATGGAGAGCGGGCCGACCGCCACGGTATTTGCAGGCATGCGCCACCCTTACACGCGCGGCCTGTTTGGCGCGCGGCCGCAGTTGGGCGCACCGCGAGGCACCCGCCTGAGCACCATCGAGGGCAGCGTGCCCGAATTGGCTGACCTGGCACCGGGTTGCCCCTTTGCCGGTCGCTGCCCACAGGCCGGACCCGAATGCGCAGAGACCCAGCCGACGGCGCACACGCTGGCACCCGGTCATGTCGCCCATTGCCTGCGCCTGGACGCCGGTGCCACCGGAGCCCTCCGATGAACACCCCCCTGCTGCAGCTTGAGGACGTGACGCGCCAGTACCCGCTGCCGCGCGAGCGGCTGTGGCAAAAGCCGGCGCTGGTACACGCGCTGCGGGGCGTCAGTCTGCAGCTGCACAGCGGCCGCAGCCTGGGGGTGGTGGGTGAATCCGGCTCGGGCAAGTCCACACTGGCGCGGCTGGCGATGGGACTGGAGCCCCCCAGTTCGGGCCGGGTCAGCGTACTGGGTCGGGACTTGAACGCTTTGAGCCCGGCTAACTTACGCCACGCCCGGCGCGATTTTCAAATGGTGTTCCAGGACCCCTATGGCTCCCTCGACCCACGCCAGACCGTGGCCCGCATTGTGGGTGAGCCGCTGGCCGTGCTAGGCCAGCAGACGCCCGCCGCCATGCGCGAACAAGCGGCCGAGGTACTGGCCGCTGTAGGTCTGCGCCGCAACGATCTGGACAAATACCCGCATGAATTTTCTGGCGGCCAGCGCCAGCGGGTGGCGATAGCGCGGGCCCTGATCACCCGGCCCCGCCTGATCGTGGCGGACGAACCAGTCAGTGCGCTGGATGTGTCGGTGCAAGCTCAGGTGCTGAACCTGATGCAAGACCTGGCGCAGCAGTTTGGTGTGACCTACCTGCTGATCAGCCACGACCTGGCGGTGGTCAACCATCTGTGCGACGAGGTGGCCGTGATTTACCAGGGCCGCATCGTCGAGCAGGGCACGCCAGAGACGCTTTTCAAGGCAGCGGCCCATCCCTACACCCGGGCCTTGCTGGCGGCGGTACCCCGGCTTGCGCCGCAGGCGGGCCGCCGCCCTCGCGGCGTAGTGCTGACCCCCCGCACCGTGCCAACCGGCGCTTGCCCCTACGCCGCACGTTGTCCGCAGGCCCAAGCGGTGTGTGACAACAGCCGGCCGGTGCTGCGCGCCCTGGCCAATAGCCACTCGGTGGCCTGCCATCTGGGTCTGGCGCCAGCCGGGTCCGCACCGTCAAACTAGTGGTATGGTTCGAAGCCTGACACGGAACAAATTGGCCTTCACCCTTTTTTATTGGAGATACGCACCATGATCAATCGTCGTCACCTGATTGCCACCGCGGCCTCTGGCGCCTCGCTCGCCACCCTGCCACTGGCCGCCACAGCACAAGCCAAAAAAGACGCCGTGGTGCTGGCCATGACCCTGGAGCCACCGGGGCTCGACCCGACCGCCGGCGCGGCTTCGGCCATCGCCGAAATCGTGCAATACAACATCTTCGAGACCTTGACCAAGATCAACAGCGACGGCACCGTGTCGCCCTTGCTTGCCGAAAAATGGGAAGTCTCGCCAGACCTCAAAACATATACGTTCAACCTGCGAAAGGGCGTCAAGTTCCAGAATGGCGAGCCCTTCAATGCCAATGCGGTCAAGTTCTCGTTTGAGCGGGCTGGCGGCGAAAAAAGCACCAACAAAGACAAGCGCACCTTCGCCATGATGGACCGCGTGGCCGTGATCGACGACTACACGGTGGTGATCCTGAACAAGCAGTTGGACCCGGATTTTCTGTTCCTGATGGGTCAGGCCACCGCCATCATCGTCGAACCCAAGAGCGCCGACACCAACGCCACCAAACCGGTCGGCACCGGTCCCTACCAGCTCTCGGCCTGGGCCAAGGGGTCGTCCGTCACATTGACCAAGTGGGACGCCTACCGCAACGCCGCAGCGATCAAGATGAAGAAAGTGACCTTCCGCTTCATCAGCGACTCGGCGGCCCAGGTGGCCGCCTTGCTGGCGGGCGACGTGGACGCCTTTGTTCGTGTGACGCCCCGCAGCGTGCCTCAGTTCAAGGGTAATGCCAAATTCCAGGTGGTGGTGAGCGGCTCGCGGGCCAAGACCATCCTGGCCATCAACAACAAGAAGAAGCCGCTGGACGACGTGCGCGTACGACGTGCCATCTGCGCCGCGATAGACCGCAAGGCCGTGATCGAAGGCGCCGCCGACGGCTACGGCGCGCCGATTGGCAGCCATTACGTGCCGGGCGCCTTCGGCTATGTGGACACCACCGGCATCAACCCGTTCAATGTTGACAAGGCCAAGGCCCTGCTGGCCGAGGCGGGTGTCAAGACCCCGCTGACACTGAGCCTGGTGCTGCCGCCCGTGCCCTACGCACGCCAGGGCGGCGAAGTGATTGCGGCCCAGCTGGCCAAGATCGGCATCGTGGCCAAGATCGAAAACGTGGAGTGGGCACAGTGGCTGAGTGGCACATTCACCAACAAGAACTACGACCTGACCATCATCTCCCACGTGGAGCCCTTTGACCTGGGCAACTACGCCAAGCCAGGCTACTACTGGGGCTATGAGTCACCGAAGTTCACCGAACTGTTCGACAAGCTACAAAATGCACCTCGCGCGGCAGACCGGGCCAAGTTGCTGGGTGACGCCCAGCGCATGCTGGCCAATGAGGCGGTGCACGGCTACCTGTACCAACCGCAATGGATCACCGTGGCACACAAGGGGCTGAAGGGCTTGTGGAAAGACATGCCGATATTTGTGAACGACCTGTCGGCCCTGTCGTGGTCCTGATGGCCAAGGCTTGAGCCCCGAGCCCATGACAAGCCCTGCCCTGCACGACCTGGGTGCGCACGCGCTGCTGGCTGGCTACCGCGCAGGCACACTGTCACCGGTGGAGGTGGCGCAGTCGGTGCTGGACCACATCGCGCGCTGGGAGCCGCACTTGCATGCAAGCTACCTCCTGCGGCCCGAACTAGCCCTAGGGCAAGCTCGGAACAGCGAGGCCCGCTGGCAGCGTGGCGAGCCTCTGGGCCCCCTGGACGGCGTGCCGGTCACCATCAAGGACAACATCGCCACAGCGGGCGACCCGGTGCCGCTGGGCACTGCCGCCACCGATCTGACACCGGCTGCTGCGGACGCCCCGCCTTCGGCCAGGCTTAAAGAGGCGGGCGCAGTCCTGGTGTGCAAGACCACCATGCCCGACTACGGCATGCTGTCCTCCGGCCTGTCCACCTTTCATGCGTTGGCGCGTAACCCCTGGGACTTGAGCAAGACCCCGGGCGGTAGCAGTGCCGGCGCCGGTGCGGCGGCGGCTGCCGGCTACGGCCCGCTCCATGTGGGCACCGACATCGGCGGCTCGCTGCGCCTGCCGGCGGGTTGGTGCGGCATCTTCAGCCTCAAGCCCAGTCTGGGCCGCATCCCGATCGACCCACCCTACACCGGGCGTGCCGCCGGCCCCATGACCCGCACCGTGGCCGACGCGGCCCTGATGATGCAGGTGCTGAGCCTGCCCGATGCGCGCGACAGCATGAGCCTGCCCTACCAGCCCATCGCCTGGAGCCAGTTTGACCGGGGCAGTGACCGCCTGCGCGGCCTGCGGATTGGGCTACTGATGGATGCAGGTTGTGGCCTGCCGGTGGAGCCTCAGGTGCGCGCCGCTATTGAAGCTGCCGCGCGGCTGTTTGAGCAGGCGGGTGCCATTGTTGAGCCCATGGCACCCTTTTTGACCCCGGCCATGCTCAGTGGCATGGACCATGCCTGGCGGTTGCGCTCGCACCTGGACCTGGCAGCCCTGCCGCCTGCCAAAAAAGCCGTGGTGCTGCCCTATATCCGCGACTGGGCAGACAGCGGCGCAGGGTTGAGTGGCGCCCAGGCCTTTGCCGCCTTCAGCCAGTTCCATACCACCCGTTTGGCCACAGTAAAAGCCTGCTTGGGCTATGACTACGTGCTGTCGCCCACCTCGCCCATGCCGGCCTTTGCGGCCGAGCTGCCCTCGCCCACCAATGATTTCGACCGACCCCTAGAGCACATCGCCTTCACCGTGCCCTTCAATATGTCGGAGCAGCCCGCTTCGTCGGTCAACTGCGGCTACACCTCGGGCGGATTACCCATCGGGCTGCAGATCGCAGGCCAGCGCTTTGATGACCTTGGCGTGTTGCAACTCTCGCACGCTTTTGAGCAAATGCGTGGGCCGCAACGCCGCTGGCCGTTGCCACCAGGCTAGCGGGCTGCGGCCGTGATCAGCGACAGCTTGGGCAACCCGGTCACGCTGCGTGAAGCTGGCAGCCTGGGCGCCGTCAACGACTTCGTCGAGGGCTTCATCGCCTGTGAAGCACGGGTGGTGAACATCCTGCAAGTGGCCGAGACCGACGGCAGCCCGCTGGTGCAGGCCTGCTGCGCCGCGCTGCATATGTTTGCCGAATCGGGCCAGGCAGCAGCCCATGCCGCACCGTATGTCGCCCGCGCTCAGGCAGGCCTGGCCGACGCGGCAGTGAGCAGCAGGGAGCGGCGCTTCGTGACAGCGGTATCGGCCTGGGCCGCGGGCGCCCTGCCCCGAGCCATTGCCCTACACGAGGAACAGGCGCGCGATTGGCCGCGCGACCTGGCTTCGGTCAAGCTCGGCCAGTACCACCTGTTCAATGCCGGTAACTCGCCCGGCATGCTGCGCCTGGCACTGCAGGCCCTGCCAGCCAGTTCTGATGTGCCCTACATGCACGGCATGGCGGCCTTCGCCTGGGAGCAGTGCCACCTGCTGCCGCAGGCCGAAGCCGCGGCGCGCCACGCCATAGCGCTTCGCCACAAAGAGCCCTGGGCACACCACGCATTGGCCCATGTGCTGCTGACCCAGGGCCGGCTGCAGGAGGGGCTGGACTTCATGCGCGCGGTCAGCCCGACCTGGACCGGACTCAACTCCTTCATGCTCACCCACAACTGGTGGCACACCGCCTTGTTCGCGCTGGAGTTTGACCGCGCCGACGAGGTGCTGGCGCTGTACGACCAGCGGGTCTGGGGTGTCGCTTGCGACTACTCTCAGGACCAAATTGGGGCTGTGTCGTTGCTCGCGCGGTTGGAGCTGGCCGGCGTCGATGTGGGCCCGCGCTGGCAAGTCCTGGCCGACCATCTGGTACGGCGCGGCGTGGACCTGGTGTTGCCTTTTTTGGACTTGCAATACCTCTATGGCCTGGCGCGCGCGGGCCGATCGCAGGCCGACACGCTGCTGGCCGCGATCGACACACATGCGCAGCGGCCCGAGACCGCCGCCGTCTGGCGCGAGGTGGCGCTACCCGCAGCCCACGGTTTGATGGCCCACGCCCGCGGCGACCACGCCAACGCGGTACGCCACCTGGGCAGCGCCCTGCCCCGCATGCTGGAGGTGGGCGGCAGCCATGCCCAGCGTGACCTGTTTGAACAAATTCACCTGGATGCGCTGGTACACAGCGGCCAGTGGATGGGCGCGCAAAACATCTTGCAGCAACGCACCAACGCCCAACCCGAGTCGCGGCGGCTCGCGCGGCAGGCAGACGACCTGCTTCAGCGCTTGGGGCTTGCCGGGGCGCTAGGCACCAAGGCAACTTGAACACGATCCATTGATACGCTCTGCGCCCAACTCACCATGACCCTGCCACTCCCCGCCACAGCACGACTGATTCTGTTGCCTGGCCTGGCCTGCGACGCCGTCCTGTGGCAGTCGCAGCTGGCGGCACTGCCCGCGCATGTGGTGGCCAGCGTGACCGACGTGCACACCCGCTGCGCCACGCTAGAAACAATGGCCGGCACACTGTTGGCTGAACAGCCTGGCGACTTGGTGTTGTGTGGTGCATCCATGGGTGGCATGCTGGCCATGGAAGTTGCGCGGCAGGCGCCGGCGCGCATCCGTGGGCTGGCGTTGCTGGGCACCAGTGCAAGGCCAGAAGACGCTGCCACGCGGGCCCTGCGCGAGGCAGCCATCGTGCTGTTTGAGCAGGGGCGCATGGCCGAGGTATTGCAAGCCAACCTTTCCTTTGCCTTTGACGTTACGCGTGCAGCCGACATCTCGCTGCATCAGGCCTATCTGGCCATGGTCCACCGCGCGGGTGCGGCGCAACTGGTGGCTCAGAACCGGGCCGTGATCGGTCGGCCTGACGCACTGGCCCACATCGGGCGCCTGCGCTGCCCGGTGCTGGTGATGTGCGGCGAGAATGACTGGCTAACGCCTGTCGACCGGTCACGCGAACTGGCGGCGGCCATTCCGGGCGCTGAACTGGCGCTGCTGCCGCAGTGCGGCCACATGCTGACGATGGAGCAGCCGGATGCGGTCAATGCGCAGCTATTGAACTGGCTGACGCGGGTCATACCCGCGGTCTAAGGGAAGCTTACGGCCTGGCAGCGCCGCCACTCAACTGGCGGCCTGACTGAGCACTTTGGCCATCAGCCGCTGATTGACCGCCGGCGAGACAAATTTATCCACCTCGCCCCCGAGCGTGGCAATTTCGCGCACAAAAGTGCTGGAAATGAACTGGTATTTGTCACTCGGCGTCAGGAATACGGTTTCCACATCCGGCATCAGGCTGCGGTTCATGCCGGCGAGCTGAAACTCATAGTCAAAGTCGGTCACCGCGCGCAGGCCACGCACCATGGCCTTGGCGCCCCGCGCCACAATAAAGTCTCGCATCAGGCCGGAGAAACTCGCCACTTCGACTTGGGGGTAGCCTTTCACCGCATCCTGAGCCATGGCAATGCGTTCTTCCAGTGAAAACAAGGCCTTTTTGTGGTGTCCCGCTGCCACCGCCACAATGACCCGCGAAAACAGCTGAGTGGCACGCCGAACCACATCCTCATGGCCCAGTGTGATGGGATCGAAAGTGCCGGGGTACACGGCAATCACATCCTGAGCCACAGCAGTGCTATGGTCGTTTGACGAGGTGGTCATGGGGGTTATCCTTTGGTGGAGCACCAATGCGCCGGATTATGCAGCGTCAGGCGGCCGGTTCAAGCCGCTGCAACACATGCGCGTGCACCGCACCGGCCTTGAGGTGCCGATAGACGGCGAGGCCAAGCGCAGCCAACTCGTCATCCAGCCAGCGTCTGGGCGCCTCCAGATAGACAAAGCCCTGCGGCGCCAGGACCCGTACGGCCTCGGGCAGCGCCTGCTCTAGCAGGGTTGAGTCAAATGGAGGGTCAAGTAGCACCAGGTCCATGCTGGCAGCCCCCAGGCGTTTGAGCGCAGACACACCGTCGGCCCGCTCGACCCGCACCGCAGCAGCCTGCAGGCGCGCCTGCAGTCGCGCCAGTTGGGCCACCAGAGCGCTGTCCTGCTCGATCAGCCGGACCTCACTGGCGCCGCGCGAGGCGGCTTCCAGGCCCAGGGCACCGGTACCGGCAAAGGCGTCAATACAGCGCCACCCACTCAGGTCCTGCCCGAGCCAGTTGAACAGGGTTTCACGCACGCGGTCAGGCGTGGGGCGCAGCCCGGGCACATTGGCCACGGGCAAGCGGGTGCGCTTCCACTGGCCACCGATGATCCGGACCTCTGACGGTGGGCGGTGTGGTCGCTCAAACACGGGGAAAACGCGCGCGGCGCTCTAGGTCGTCCAAATCCATGTGGTTGCGCATGTACTGCTGACCCGCATCCACCAGGGGCTGGTGGTCCCAGCCAGTGCGCCGGCCTCGGCTCAGCGCATCGGCCACCAAACGGCGCTGGCGTTGACTGGTTAACACGCGCTCGTGCAGTGCCGGCAGATCCCAGCGCTGGGCTATTTCGGCAGTGAAGGCAGCCACCAGCGCTTGGTGCGCCGTTTGGCTCGCCAGGTTGTCGAGCTCATCGGGGTCACTGACCAGGTTGAACAACAGGCAGGGATCGTTTCTGCTGTAGATGAACTTGTAGGGGCCTCGGCGAACCATCAGCAGGGGGGTGTCGCTGCCCTCCGCCATGTACTCGCCAAACACCTCGTCGTGGCCGACCTCACCCTGCAAGTGCGGCAACAAGGAGCGGCCATCGAGTGGCAGGCCAGGCGCCAACCGCCCGCCCGCCAAGGCCACCAGCGTTGGCAGCAGGTCGACCGTAGAGATGCTGGCTGCCACCCGGCGGGCAGCGAAGCGGCGGGGGGCATGAACTACCAGAGGCACCCGCGCTGCCATGTCGAACCAGTGCATCTTGTACCAGAGGCTGCGCTCACCCAACATGTCGCCGTGGTCCCCTGAGAACACGATGATGGTGTCCTCAGCCAAACCACACTTGGCCAGCGTATCGACCAGCTTGCCAATATTGGCGTCGATGTAGCTGCAGGCACCGAAGTAGGCACGCCGAGCTCGCCGGATCGCCTCGTCCGGCATGGCCTTGCCCCACAGGTCAATCACTTTGAGCAGTCGCTGCGAATGCATATCCTGCTGCGCCTGTGGGATCTGCACGCGCGGCAGAGGCACGTCGGCGTCTTGGTACAGCTGCCAGAATTCATCCGGGATGGTGTAGGGGTCGTGCGGGTGCGTCATCGACACCGTCAGGCAAAACGGCTGCTCGGGCGTGTTGCGCACATGGTCAAACAGGTACTGACGGGCACGGAACATCACCTCCTCATCAAAGTCGAGTTGGTTGCTGCGCACACAGGGCCCGGCCTGCAGCACCGAAGCCATGTTGTGGTACCAGCTGGGCCGCACATCGGGCTCGTCCCAGTTCACTGCCCAGCCGTAGTCTGCCGGGTAGATGTCGCTGGTCAGGCGCTCTTCGTAACCGTGCAACTGGTCAGGGCCGCAAAAATGCATCTTGCCCGAAAGCGCCGTGCGGTAGCCCAGGCGGCGCAAGTAATGGGCGTAGGTCGGCACATCGGCCGGAAAGTCAGCTGCGTTGTCAAATGCGCCGATTTTGGAGGGCAACTGGCCGCTGACCATGGAAAAGCGCGAGGGCGCACACAAGGGGCTGTTGCAGTAGGCCGAGTCAAACACCACGCCCCGGGAGGCCAGCGCCTGCAGGTGTGGCATTTGTATCGGTGACGCCGGGTCATATAGCGGCAACAACGGCGCCGCCATTTGGTCGGCCATGATGAACAGGATGTTGGGGGCCATGGCGTTTCGCTTACGGCTTGCAGGCGTCAAAGCATCAAAACATCAAGGTGTCGTCGGACCGGTGGCACCCAGCACCACGGTGGTCATGGTGGCTGGCTGCAGCTTGCGCCCAAACGCCGCTCGCACCTGAGCCACGGTGACCTGTTCAACCTGCTGGGTCCAGGTGTCGAGGTAGTCCAGCGGCAGCCGGTGTGCGGCAATATTGGCCACGTTGTCGAGCAGTTTGCGGTTGGTGTCGATGCGAAGCGCAAAACCGCCCACCAGGTTGTCCTTGGCGGCACGCAGTTCGGCCTCGGTCGGACCCTCGGCAACAAAACGCGCCACCACATCGAGCGCCAGTTGCAATGCCGCAGCCGCCTGATCCGGCCGTGTCTGCAGCCCCACAGTGAAGGCCCCCGCGTGTAACCCGGGCGCGAAATAGCTGTAAACGCTGTAGGTCAGGCCGCGCTTTTCGCGGACCTCGTTGGTCAGGCGCGAGACGAAACCGCCGCCTCCCAGAACATAGTTACCCGCCGTCAGGGCAAAAAAATCAGGGTCGGCGCGGGTCATGCCGGGTTGGCCAAACAACACCTGGGCCTGGGCAGAATCAAAGGCAATGCGTTGCTCGGAGGGCTGC
>CAMCZF010000085.1 GCA_945885775.1 Rhodoferax sp. OV413
CAAGCGCCGTGTCTCAGCCCTTGGCCCGGGCGGTTTGACGCGCGAACGAGCTGGCTTTGAAGTCCGTGACGTACACGTGACCCACTACGGTCGTGTCTGCCCCATTGAAACGCCCGAAGGCCCGAACATCGGTCTGATCAACTCTTTGGCCTTGTATGCGCGGCTCAACGAGTACGGCTTTATTGAAACGCCCTACCGGAGGGTCGTCGACAGCATGGTCACGATGGACATCGATTACCTGTCCGCGATCGAAGAGGGCAAGTATGTGATCGCCCAGGCCAATGCTGTGCTGGACAAGGCGGGCAAGCTCAGCGGCGAGTTGATCTCCGCGCGGGAAGCTGGCGAGTCGATTCTGGTGGGCGCAGAGCGTGTTCAGTACATGGACGTCTCGCCGGCCCAGATTGTTTCGGTTGCTGCTTCTCTGGTGCCCTTCCTTGAGCACGACGACGCCAATCGCGCTCTGATGGGTGCCAACATGCAGCGCCAGGCTGTACCTATTCTGCGTCCGGAGAAAGCTTTCGTCGGAACTGGCATCGAGCGTGTATCGGCGGTGGACTCCGGCACTGTGGTGACCGCCACCCGTGGCGGTCTGGTCGACTATGTCGATGCAACCCGGGTTGTTGTCCGGGTCAATGACGCCGAAGCACAGGCTGGTGAAGTGGGCGTTGACATCTACAACCTGATCAAATACCAGCGCTCCAATCAGAACACCAACATCCATCAACGGCCGATTGTCAAAAAAGGCGACCAACTGTCCAAAGGTGATGTCATTGCTGACGGCGCCTCCACCGATCTTGGCGAGTTGGCATTGGGCCAGAACATGCTGGTCGCGTTCATGCCCTGGAATGGTTATAACTTCGAAGACTCGATTCTGATCAGTGAGCGCGTCGTCGCTGAAGACCGTTACACCTCCATCCACATCGAGGAACTGGTGGTGATGGCGCGTGACACCAAGCTCGGTTCTGAAGAGATCACGCGGGACATCCCTAACCTTAGCGAACAGCAACTGAACCGTTTGGACGAATCCGGCATTATTTATGTCGGTGCTGAAGTTCAACCCGGCGATACGCTGGTCGGCAAGGTCACGCCCAAGGGTGAAACCACCCTGACGCCTGAAGAGAAACTGTTGCGTGCCATATTTGGAGAGAAAGCCAGCGATGTCAAAGACACCTCGCTGCGGGTTGACCAGGGTTCGCAGGGGACGGTCATCGACGTGCAGGTTTTCACGCGCGAAGGCATCGTGCGGGACCGCCGTGCTCAGCAAATCATCGACGATGAGCTCAAGCGATTCCGGCTGGACCTGAATGATCAGCTGCGCATTGTGGAAGCAGACGCGTTCGACCGGATTGAAAAGCTGCTGCTTGGCCGTGCTGCCAATGGGGGCCCGCAAAAACTGGCCAAAGGCACCAAGATCGACAAGGCCTACCTCAGCTCAGTGGAGAAGTTCCACTGGTTTGATATTCGTCCGGCCGAAGACGAGGTGGCCACGCAACTTGAAAGCATCAAGAACTCACTGGAGCAAACGCGCCATAGCTTTGACCTGTCGTTTGAGGAAAAGCGCAAGAAGTTGACCCAGGGCGACGAGTTGCCTGCCGGTGTGCTCAAGATGGTCAAGGTTTATCTTGCCGTCAAGCGCAGACTGCAACCGGGTGACAAGATGGCGGGCCGGCATGGCAACAAGGGAGTGGTGTCCAAGATTGTCCCGGTCGAAGACATGCCTTACATGGCCGACGGTACGCCTTGCGACATCGTGCTTAACCCCCTGGGCGTGCCTTCGCGGATGAACGTCGGGCAGGTGCTCGAAGTTCACCTGGGCTGGGCTGCCAAGGGCATTGGTCAACGCATTGGCGACATGCTCCAAGAGCAAGCCAAGATTGCCGAGCTGCGTAAATTCTTGGAGTCGCTTTACAACGGCTCTGGCCGCAAAGAAGACGTCACGCAATTGAGCGATGACGAAGTGCTGGAGATGGCGGGCAACCTGACCGCCGGCGCCACCTTTGCCACGCCGGTGTTTGACGGTGCATCTGAAGAAGAAATCCGCGGCATGCTGAGGCTCGCTTACCCCGAGGAGATCGTCAAGGCCAAGGGCTTGACGGCAGCGCGGACGCAGGCCAACCTGTTTGACGGCCGCAGTGGTGACGCGTTTGAGCGTCCGACCACGATCGGCTATATGCACGTGCTCAAGCTTCACCACTTGGTCGACGACAAAATGCATGCCCGCTCCACTGGGCCATACAGTTTGGTGACGCAACAGCCGCTGGGCGGCAAGGCGCAGTTTGGTGGTCAGCGTTTCGGTGAGATGGAGGTCTGGGCGCTCGAAGCCTATGGCGCCGGTTACACCCTGCAGGAGATGCTGACGGTCAAATCAGATGACGTGCAAGGCCGGACCAAGGTCTATGAAAGCATTGTCAAGGGTGAGCACTCGATCGAAGCTGGAATGCCGGAGTCGTTCAATGTGCTGGTCAAGGAAATTCGCTCCCTCGGTATCGACATTGAGCTGGAACGGTCCTGAGCTCTGGACTCAACTGATTAACAAGGAAATAGCGTCATGAAATCACTACTCGACCTGTTCAAGCAGTTCACCCCCGACGAGCATTTCGATGCCATCAAGATCGGTATGGCTTCCCCCGAGAAGATTCGTTCCTGGTCGTTTGGCGAAGTAAAGAAGCCGGAGACCATCAACTACCGCACCTTCAAGCCTGAGCGCGATGGTCTGTTTTGCGCCAAGATCTTTGGCCCTATCAAAGACTACGAGTGCCTCTGCGGCAAGTACAAGCGCCTCAAGCACCGCGGTGTCATTTGCGAAAAATGCGGTGTCGAAGTCACTCAGACGAAGGTGCGTCGCGAGCGCATGGGACACATTGATCTGGCCGCACCCTGCGCCCACATCTGGTTCCTGAAATCGCTGCCTAGCCGTCTTGGCCTGGTGCTAGACATGACCTTGCGCGACATCGAGCGGGTGCTGTACTTCGAAGCTTACGTTGTGACAGATCCTGGCATGACACCTCTGAAAAAATACAACATCATGTCGGAAGACGATTTCGACGCCAAGTTCAAGGAATATGGCGACGAATTCCAGGCCAAGATGGGCGCCGAGGGTATCAAGGACCTGTTACAGGGCATCGATATCGATGGCTCGATTGAGAAACTGCGCAATGACCCGAGCGGCTCCGAGCTCAAAATCAAGAAAAACACCAAGCGTCTGAAGCTACTCGAGGCGTTCAAGAAGTCTGGCATCAAGCCCGAGTGGATGGTGCTGGACGTGCTGCCGGTGCTGCCGCCCGACCTGCGTCCGCTGGTGCCGCTGGACGGCGGCCGCTTTGCCACCTCCGATCTGAATGACCTGTATCGCCGCGTGATCAACCGCAACAGCCGGCTTCGCCGCTTGCTCGAGTTGAAGGCGCCTGAGATCATCGCCCGCAACGAAAAGCGGATGCTGCAGGAAGCCGTTGACTCCCTGTTGGACAACGGCCGCCGCGGCAAGGCCATGACAGGCGCCAACAAGCGCGCGCTCAAGTCGCTGGCTGACATGATCAAAGGCAAGAGCGGTCGTTTCCGCCAAAACTTGCTGGGTAAACGCGTCGACTACTCGGGTCGCTCGGTGATTGTGGTGGGCCCCACGCTCAAACTGCACCAATGCGGTTTGCCCAAGCTCATGGCTTTGGAACTGTTCAAGCCCTTCATCTTTGCTCGGCTTGAGGCGATGGGGATTGCCACCACCATCAAGGCAGCCAAGAAAGAAGTTGAATCTGGCACGCCCGTGGTGTGGGACATTCTTGAGGAAGTGATCAAAGAGCATCCGGTCATGCTGAACCGGGCGCCTACCCTTCACCGCTTGGGCATTCAGGCGTTTGAGCCGATCCTGATCGAGGGTAAAGCGATTCAGTTGCACCCCTTGGTTTGCGCGGCCTTCAATGCCGACTTTGACGGCGACCAAATGGCTGTTCACGTGCCGCTGTCGGTTGAGGCACAGATGGAATGCCGCACCTTGATGCTGGCCTCCAACAATGTGCTGTTTCCGTCCAATGGCGAGCCGTCCATCGTGCCCTCACAGGACGTGGTGCTGGGCCTTTACTACACCACCCGCGACCGCATCAACGGCAAGGGTGAGGGTCTGATTTTTGCTGACACCGGCGAAGTGCAGCGCGCGTTTGACGCGGGTGAGGTGGAGCTCAACTCCCGCATCAACGTCCGCCTGACTGAGTACAGCAAGAACAAGGAAACCGGTGAGTTCGAGGGCACCACCAAGCTCTGGGAAACCACTGCCGGCCGTGCCTTGCTTTCAGAAATTTTGCCCAAGGGCTTGCCCTTCGCCAACATCAACAAGGCGCTGAAAAAGAAGGAAATCTCCAAGCTCATCAATGTGTCCTTTCGCAAGTGCGGTCTGAAAGAGACTGTGGTGTTTGCCGACAAGCTGCTGCAAGCTGGCTTCCGTCTGGCCACCAAGGCCGGTATTTCTATCTGTATTGATGACATGCTGGTACCGCCAGAAAAGCCCGAGATCATTTTGCGCGCCCAAAAGGAGGTCAAGGAGATCGAACAGCAATACGTGTCTGGTCTGGTAACAGCGGGCGAGCGTTACAACAAGGTTGTGGACATCTGGGGCAAATCGGGCGACGAAGTGTCCAAGGTGATGATGGCCAAGCTGTCTAAAGAGATGGTGACCGACCGCCACGGTAATTCGGTGCCACAGGAATCGTTCAATTCCATCTACATGATGGCTGACTCCGGTGCCCGGGGTTCTGCGGCACAAATTCGCCAGGTGGCCGGCATGCGTGGCTTGATGGCCAAGCCGGATGGCTCGATCATCGAGACGCCTATCACCGCTAATTTCCGCGAAGGCCTGAACGTGCTGGAGTACTTCATCTCCACCCACGGCGCCCGCAAAGGTTTGGCTGATACGGCTCTGAAGACCGCTAACTCAGGCTACCTGACCCGGCGTTTGGTCGATGTGACCCAGGATTTGGTCGTCACGGAACAAGATTGCGGCACCCACGACGGTTCGTTGATGCGCGCCATCGTTGAGGGCGGCGAGGTCATTGAGTCCTTGCGTGACCGCATCTTGGGCCGAACCGCGGCTGACGACATATTGCACCCCGAGAACCGCGCGGTCATGGCAGTAGCAGGCACCATGCTGGACGAGGACCTGATCGAGGAACTGGAAGCGGCTGGCGTTGACGAAGTCAAGGTTCGGACAGCGCTTACCTGCGAAACGCGATTTGGTATTTGTGCCAAGTGCTACGGCCGCGATCTGGGTCGTGGTGGTTTGGTCAATGGCGGTGAGGCCGTGGGGGTGATTGCGGCCCAGTCTATTGGCGAGCCAGGCACTCAGCTGACCATGCGTACCTTCCACATCGGCGGTGCTGCGTCGCGTGCCGCGATTGCTTCCAGCGTCGAGGCCAAATCCAACGGCAATATCGGTTTCAACCCGACCATGCGCTATGTGACCAACGGCAAAAAAGAGTTGGTGGTGATTTCCCGCTCTGGCGAGATCGTGATCCATGACGAACATGGTCGTGAGCGCGAGCGTCACAAAGTGCCGTATGGCGCTGTGTTGACAGTGAAGGCCGATCAGACCATCAAGGCCGGTGCGATTCTGGCCAACTGGGATCCGCTGACCCGCCCAATCATCACTGAATTTGCCGGCAAGACCAACTTCGAAAACGTCGAAGAAGGGCTGACCGTCGCCCGTCAGGTGGACGAGGTCACCGGCCTGTCGACGCTGGTGGTGATCGACCCCAAGCGCCGTGGTTCTGCCAAGGTGATCCGGCCTCAGGTCAAGCTGATCGATGCCTCCGGCAACGAGGTCAAGATTCCTGGGACTGACCATTCCGTGACCATCGGTTTCCCGGTGGGCGCTTTGGTTCAGGTGCGTGACGGTCAAGACGTTGGCCCCGGCGAGGTGCTGGCCAGGATTCCAATCGAAGGCCAAAAGACGCGAGATATCACCGGCGGTCTACCCCGCGTGGCCGAGCTGTTCGAAGCCCGTTCGCCCAAAGACAAGGGTGTGCTGGCTGAGATGACCGGCACTGTGTCGTTCGGCAAGGAGACCAAAGGCAAGATTCGCTTGCAGATCACCGACCCTGAAGGCTCCGTCTGGGAAGAGCTCGTGCCCAAGGAGAAGAATATCCTTGTTCACGAAGGCCAGGTGGTCAACAAGGGCGAAAGCGTGGTGGACGGCCCAGCCGATCCGCAGGATATTTTGCGTCTGCTCGGCTCAGAGGAACTGGCTCGCTACATCGTCGACGAAGTGCAGGACGTGTACCGCTTGCAGGGCGTGAAAATTAACGACAAACACATCGAAGTGATTGTTCGTCAGATGCTGCGCCGTGTGGTCGTGGAAAACGCGGGTGACTCCAGCTACATCAATGGTGAGCAGGTGGAGCGCTCGGAGATGCTCAACACCAACGATGCGCTGCGCGCCGACGGCAAAATTGCCGCGACATTCACCAATCTGTTGCTGGGTATCACCAAGGCATCCCTGTCCACAGACAGCTTCATCAGTGCGGCGTCCTTCCAGGAGACCACCCGCGTCTTGACCGAGGCGGCCATCATGGGCAAGCGCGACGAGCTGCGAGGTCTGAAGGAAAACGTGATCGTCGGCCGCCTGATCCCTGCTGGCACTGGCCTCGCCTACCACGAGGCGCGCAAAGTGCGCGAAAACATGGACGACGCCGAGCGGCGTGCCATTGCTGAGGCCGAGGCGGCTGAGTTGGCTGGCGAGACCGATGTGGCGCAAGCCAGTGAAGATGTCGTGGCCGAGTAAGGGCCGATCCTTCTGGCTGCTACAGTAAGAATAGCGCCTCAGGTCCATTCCACATGGGCTTGAGGCGTTTTTCTATGGGCGACGGACCGACTTTAAACTTGGTGGTGCATTAGGGGCTCAATGTGGTTGCCAGTAGTACGCTCATGGCTTGGTCACTGGCAGCATTGCTGCTGTTCTGGGTGATCGGGGCGTACAACCGACTGGTGCGCTTGCGCGCTCAGTCGATCACGGCATTCAACTCCTTGGAACAAGCCATGGCGGGTCTGCCCATGCTGATCGAAGCCAATTTCTCTCAAGCTGCGTCCGATGAGTCGTCAACCGAGCAGGCGAGAAACGCCCTGATGGTTGATGTCAAGCGCTTTGCAGATGCGCGGCGTTTGGCGCGGGCAACGCCGCTGGCCGTTGCTTCCGTGGACGAGTTGGCCAAGGCATACCAAGATCTTTGCTGCAACTGGGCCAAGGCGAGTGCCTTGCCGGATGATCTGAGCACGCCAAATATCGCAGCCGCTTTACAGGCTAACTGGGACCAGATGGCTTTGCTGGTGCAAGTGGCTCGGACCGACTTTAATCGCCGCGTGCAGCTTTACAACGACGCGATTGGCCAATTTCCAGCCCTGCTAGTGGCATCGGCCGCTGGGCTCAAGCCCGGTCAAATATTCTCCTGAGCATGGCGATATCACTCACAACACAACCAGCGCTGTGGCAGCAACTGCAGGTCACGGCATCTGTACTGATGGCAGTGCGCCAAGGCGTATCGGGCACGGCAGCGATTGCCAAAGTGCCGGGCGAGTTACGTCCTGGTGTGCAAGCGCTGACCTTTGCCGTACTGCGCTCGCTTGGGCGGGCTCAGGCCTTGCGTCAACTGCTGGCCAGTCGAAACCCGCCACCGGCAGCTGATGCCCTACTGTGCACCGCCCTCGCTCTGTCCTGGCGAGACCAGGATGCGCCCTATGAAGTGTTCACTCTGGTGAACCAAACCGTGGAGGCTGCAAAAAGGGATGCAGCGACCCGGCCCCAGGCCGGCTTTCTCAATGCTTGCTTGCGCCGATTTTTGCGCGAGCGCGACACCCTCGTGGCCAGCACGGACGCTCAAGCCCAGGCACGCTGGAACCACCCTGTATGGTGGATCGACCGCCTGCGCCGCGACTGGCCTGATGACTGGCAAAACATGCTGGTGGCCAACAATACCCAAGCTCCCCTGACCTTGCGGGTGAACACACGCCGGACCAGCGTTGCGGCGGTGATGCGCTCATTAAAGAGTGCTGGCCTGGAGGCCGACGCGACCGGTGCAACGGCGTTGACTCTGCGCCAAGCCAAGCCCGTTCAAGCACTGCCGGGTTTTTCTGAAGGGCTGATTTCGGTGCAGGATAGAGCGGCGCAACTGGCGGCGCCCTTGCTGTTGAATGGCTTGGAACAACCCGGCCGCAGCCGGGTGTTGGACGCCTGTGCAGCGCCAGGCGGCAAGACTGCCCACCTCCTGGAACTGGCTGACTGTGATGTGATTGCGCTTGATGTGGACCCGGCCCGGTGTGAGCGGGTGCATGAAACACTGCAACGCCTGGGCCTTCAGGCCCACGTCGTGGCGGCCGACGCGGCCGCGGTGACGACCTGGTGGGATGGTCAGCCATTTGATGCGATTTTGCTGGATGCACCCTGCTCCGCATCCGGTATTGTGCGGCGCCATCCTGACGTGCGATGGCTGCGTCGTCCGAGTGACATCGACCAATTGTTGGCTGTCCAGGCCCGCCTGCTAAACGCGCTGTGGCCGCTCTTGCGCCCGGGCGGGCGCCTCCTGTACAGCACCTGCTCAGTGTTCCGCGCCGAGGGCGAAAATCAAATCCAAACGTTTCTTGCGCACAACACCGAGGCCCTATTGCTGCCATCCCCCGGGCATTTGCTGCCTTTTTCACCACCCAAACCCGGGGTAGTCCTAGACAATCCAGTCGGTGAGCATGACGGTTTTTATTACGCACTGTTGCAGAAGCGCCCGCTTTGAGTGCCTGGGGTACTTGCTGTGCGCCTTGCTAGTATGGGGTTGCCCGCGTTTTGCTATGGCGCAAGCGGCGGGGGCAGAGCTGTCCCAATTGCAGATTGAACGGGCTGGTGATGCGGTTCTTTTGTCTGCCACAACCCGCTTCGACTTGCCGCCCGTCGTGGAGGAGGCTCTGCTCAAGGGCATCCCGATGATTTTTGTGGCTGAAGCTGAGCTGGCCCGTGAGCGTTGGTATTGGACTAACAAAAAGGTGGCACGTGCCGAACGCCACATGCGGTTGGCATTTCAGCCCCTGACGCGTCGCTGGCGCTTGAACATCGCCTCTGGCCCGATCACAGTGACTGGTATCGGCATGGCTTTGACGCAAAACTTTGACGCTCTCCCCGATGCCTTGGCCGCTGTTCAGCGCATTTCACGTTGGAAAATTGCCGACGCCTCCGAAGTTGACCTGAGCCAACGGCACCTCTTGCAGTTTCGTTTCCGACTGGATGTGACGCAACTGCCTCGGCCTTTGCAAATCGGCACGCTGGGTGATACCGATTGGGACCTTGGGGTCAGCGCAACGCGCCCGGTCCAACTGGAGCCGGCTCGGTGAGCCAGGTCACCCCGGCGGCCTCTGCTGGCAGCCGATTTTCGTTGCGCAACTCACGCGCCCTGCGCTGGACCGTCAGCGCTGGTCTGGCCGTCATGGTGGCGGTGGGCATGGTGCTGCTGTTCCTGTTGACGCAGGCCACCACCAACCGCGACATGTACGAGCGCAATTACACCAGCCTTTTTGTGCTGAACGTGGTCGTGGCTGTCTTGCTGCTGCTGGTCATTCTTTGGATCGCTTACCGCCTGTTTGCCCGCCTGCGGCAAGGCCGTTTCGGCAGCCGCTTGCTGGTGAAATTGGCAGCCATTTTTGCGCTAGTCGGGTTTGCGCCAGGCCTGCTGATCTACGTGGTGTCCTACCAGTTCGTGGCTCGCTCCATCGAAAGTTGGTTTGACGTCGAGGTCGAGGGAGCTCTAGACGCCGGTTTGAACTTGGGGCGTGTCACACTGGAAACTCTGTCCAATGAACTCGGGGGCAAGGCTCGCGCAGCCGCGACCCAGTTGGCGGACACGCCCGACGTCAGCGTGGCCTTGCAACTGGAGCGAACTCGTGAACAGCTCGGTGCCAGCGATCTGCTGTTGTGGGGGGCGTCTGGCCAGTTGATCGCTGCAGCGGGGCAATCCCGCTATCAGTTGAGCCCCGAAAAGCCCAGCCCGCAACAGTTTCGCAGTGCCCGCAGCCAACGTTCGCTCACCTGGATTGAGGGGCTGGATGACGCTTTCCCGGGTGTGGCGTCCAGCGCGAAGCTGAAGGCTTTGGTGTTGTTGTCGGGCACCAGGGTGGGTACGCTGGCAGAGCAGCGTTATCTGTTGGTCGCTCAGGCGCTGCCACCACCACTGGTGGCCAATGCGCTGGCCGTGACCAAAGCCAACCGCGAGTACCAAGAGCGCGCACTGGCCCGCGAAGGCCTCAAGCGCATGTACATCGGTACTTTGACGCTGACCCTGTTCCTAGCCGTCTTTGGCGCCGTACTGCTGGCGGTGGTGCTCGGCAATCAAATCGCTCGCCCCCTGCTGCTGTTGGCCGACGGTGTCCGCCAGGTAGCAGCAGGTGATTTGACCCCCAAAATGTCTTTGCAAGGTCGTGATGAGCTCGACGGCCTGACCCGCTCGTTCGCCCAAATGACGCAACAGTTGGCAGACGCCCGACTGGCCGTTGAGTCCAGCATGGGGCAGTTGGATGCATCACGGGCCAATTTGCAGACTATTTTGGACAACCTGACGGCTGGCGTTGTCGTGCTCGACGCTCAGGGTCACATTCTCTCGTCCAACCCGGGGGCAACCCGAATCCTGCGGGTGCCACTTGCCGCCCATCTCGGCAAGCGACTGTCTGACATGGACGGCCTGACCGCCTTTGCCAACCATGTGCAGGCTCAATTCGAATCATTTTTGGGCGCGCAAGCGCAGCATGGCCTGGACCACTGGCAACATTCATTTGAGCTGGGCGGCACAACCCTGGGCCAGGCCGGACGCCAGGGCGACGACACCCTGACCCTGGTCGCGCGGGGCGCAGAACTGCCGGGCTCGGCCCGCCTGCTGGTGTTTGACGATATTTCTGAAATTGTGTCCGCGCAGAGGTCACAGGCCTGGGGTGAGGTGGCGCGCCGCCTCGCCCATGAGATTAAGAATCCCTTGACCCCGATCCAGTTATCGGCCGAGCGGCTGGAGCTCAAGCTCCAGGGCAAACTGGCGCCGACCGAGCAGGCCTTGCTCACCAAATCAGTCAAGACCATCGTCGATCAGGTCGACGCCATGAAGCGGTTGGTGAATGAGTTCCGTGACTACGCTCGCTTACCGGCCGCCGAGCTAAAGCCGGTCGATCTGAATGCCTTGGTGTCGGACGTGCTGCACCTGTATGCCAACGAGGTGACCGCAGTGCCGATTCAGGCCCAGTTGGACCCGGCTTGCCTGCCCGTACTGGGCGATCCTCAGCAACTCCGACAAGTGCTGCATAACCTGCTACAAAATGCACTGGATGCCACTGAGTCTGCCGGTCAGTTGAATGCAGAGCACAGTGTCCGGGTCAAAACGCAGTGGCTTGAGCCTACTGCCAGAGTGCGCTTAACTGTGCTCGACAGCGGCACGGGGTTTCCCGAGGCCATCCTTAAGCGGGCGTTCGAGCCTTACGTGACGACCAAGTCCAAGGGCACGGGCCTCGGACTGGCTGTTGTGAAAAAAATTGCCGACGAACACCGCACACGCGTCGATATCGTCAACCGCGTGCTTGACGGCAAGGTGATTGGCGCGCAAGTGTCGTTATCATTCGCCACGGTTAGCGAAGAATCGGTCTACCCGGGCACAGCCCAAGGAACGCTCTAAAACATGGCAAACATACTGGTGGTTGACGACGAGCTCGGCATCCGCGACCTGTTGTCGGAAATCCTGAATGACGAAGGGCACCAGGTGGAGGTGGCAGAAAATGCGGCTCAAGCCCGTGCAGCCCGCCTGCGCGACCGGCCCGATCTGGTCTTGCTCGACATCTGGATGCCTGATACCGACGGCGTCACACTGCTCAAGGAGTGGTCGTCCAGTGGTGCCTTGACCATGCCCGTGATCATGATGAGCGGGCACGCCACGATTGACACTGCGGTTGAAGCCACCAAGATTGGCGCCTCGGCCTTTCTAGAAAAACCCATTACCCTGCAAAAGCTGCTCAAAGCCGTGGAGCAGGGGCTTGCACGGGGCGGTTCGGTCAAGCCCGGTCAGAGTGCACCGCCCCCCGCCGGGAGGCAAAGCGCTGATGCGGTCACGCCCCTCCTGGTTGCAAGCCCTGCTCCCTTGGACCCCGCAGCCCAATGCCAGCAAACTTTCATGCTCGACAAACCCCTGCGCGATGCGCGG
Organism: Rhodoferax sp. OV413; assembly: GCA_945885775.1. Lineage (GTDB taxonomy): Bacteria > Pseudomonadota > Gammaproteobacteria > Burkholderiales > Burkholderiaceae_C > Rhodoferax. The sequence continues at coordinate 12,192 of CAMCZF010000085.1, forward strand.
GATGAGTTCGAGAAAGCGTATTTTGAGTACCACCTGGCCCGTGAAAACGGGTCCATGACCCGAGTGGCTGAAAAAACCGGCTTGGAGCGCACCCACCTGTATCGCAAGCTCAAGCAGCTTGGGGTTGATTTGACCAAAGGCAGGCGCGCTTCACTCTGATTTTGCTTGGGTAACTGCTATACTTCGCGTCCTTGGCCCGGTAGCTCAGTCGGTAGAGCAGAGGATTGAAAATCCTTGTGTCGGTGGTTCGATTCCGCCCCAGGCCACCAGTTCAACACCGTAGTGTCACAAGCACTGCGGTGTTTTCATTTTTCCAGTACGCTGACTTGCACTGTGAATACGATCAGTGCACACTGGAAACCGTGAAGTTCCGTGATCTGTCATGGTGCAGGTGAAACAAACCCAAGTTTCATACCCAATTCCAGCACGGCTTCGCGGCGACTCCCAGAAACAGCAGAATACACCAACGACTGCACTTACGCAATTGACAGCAGCGCAGCCAACGCTGTTTCACATGCGTGACGGTGAAGTCGTTTTGTACCGTCGTGCAAATAGCCCAACTTGGCAAACTCGTTACAAATTGCAAGATGGCAGCTGGAGTCGTGCAAGCACTCGCAAAATTTCAGTTGAACATGCCGTTCACGCTGCTTGCACGATGTATGACGAAGCACGGTTCAGGCAGTCACTCGGCTTAGCACAAACTGCACAAAATTTCGCGGGTTTAGCACATGCGACACTGAACGAACTGCGCTCAGAGATGGACGCAGGTCGCGGTAAAAGCGTTTACAAGTCGTACATCACTTGCATTGAAAAGTACTTTATCCCGTACTTTGTTAACAAGCGACTTGAGCAATTGAAGCATGACGACATCATTGCATTTGAAATTTGGCGCAATCGGCAAATGACAAAGCAACCGAAAGCGTCAACACTGATGAACTTCGCAAGTGCATGGAACAGGTTGCAGCAAACGGCAATTGCAAAAGGTTGGCTAAGCGAACACGCTGCAGTTCCGAAACTAACAACACGCGGAATGAAAAGCACATCCCGACCAGCGTTTAACACTCTTGAAGTTGCGAAGTTGCTGGCGTACATGCAGACATGGGCAGAGCAGGGCAGACTTGCAGTAGAACGGGAAATGCGTCCATTGTTGCGTGATTACACGGAAATGCTGTTACTCACTGGAATGCGGCACGGAACGGAAGCAATGGGCCTCTGCTGGAAGCATGTTGAATGGCACACGGACAA
>CAMCZF010000086.1 GCA_945885775.1 Rhodoferax sp. OV413
CGAGCGCCCTCAAAAGCCAAGGCCGAGTGCTGGTCCGCCTGATTTGGATGAACTTTGGCGCGATTTCAACCGCAAAGTGGGTGGTCTTTTTGGCAGCGTTAAACCGGGTGGGCGCGGTGGTGCAGGCGGACCGGGAGGAATGGGTGGCGGCGGTGGTTTTCAACCCGATATGAAGAGTGCTGGTATTGGCCTGGGTTTGATCGCCGGCGTGGTCGTGCTGATTTGGCTTGGAACGGGCTTTTTCATCGTCCAGGAAGGGCAGCAAGCCGTGATTACCCAGTTTGGGCGATACAAATCGACAGCAGGCGCTGGCTTCAACTGGCGGGTGCCGTACCCGGTTCAGCGCCATGAATTGATATTCGTGACGCAGATCCGGTCAGTGGATGTGGGGCGAGACACCGTCATCAAGGCCACTGGACTGCGAGAGTCGGCCATGTTGACCGAAGACGAGAATATCGTGGAGATCAAGTTTGCTGTGCAGTACCGTCTGAGCGATGCACGAGCCTACCTATTTGAAAGTAAGAATCCCGGCGAAGCAGTGGTGCAGGCGGCCGAGACAGCGGTGCGTGAGGTGGTGGGTAAGATGCGCATGGACAGCGCTTTGTCGGAGGAGCGTGACCAGATCGGGCCCCGCGTGCGCGCCCTGATGCAGAAAATCCTTGACCGTTACAAGGTCGGCATTGAAGTGGTCGGCATCAATTTGCAGCAAGGCGGCGTGCGGCCGCCTGAGCAAGTGCAAGCTGCTTTTGACGATGTGCTCAAGGCGGGTCAGGAGCGTGAGCGTGCTAAGAATGATGCCCAGGCTTATGCCAATGATGTGGTGCCCCGGGCAGTCGGCTCGGCCTCTCGCCTGAAGGAGGAGGCTGATGCCTACAAGTCCCGAGTGGTTTCACAGGCCCAGGGCGATGCGCAGCGCTTCCGTTCTGTGCTGACTGAATACCAAAAGGCGCCGCAAGTGACCCGGGACCGCATGTACATCGACACCATGCAACAGGTCTATGCCAACGCGACCAAGGTGCTGATCGATTCCAAGCAGGGCTCCAACCTGCTGTATCTACCCTTGGACAAGATCATGCAAATGTCGTCTCAGCCCTCACCGGTCGGGCAGGAGGTGCCGCAGGCATCGACGCCTGCTGCGGTGTCGGGAACGACCCCGCTCTCGAGCGCTGCCGATGCGCGGCCCAGAGATGCCACCCGGTCGCGTGACCGTGACACCCGCTAGGAGCCTGACATGAACCGTTTGGGATTTATTTTTTCGTCGTTGTTGGTGCTGCTGGGTTTGGCCAGTTCCACCTTGTTTGTGGTCGACCAGCGTCAGTTTGGCGTGGTGTATGCGTTGGGGCAAATCAAGGAGGTTATTACTGAACCGGGCTTGAATTTCAAATTGCCGCCGCCGTTTCAAAATGTGTCCTACATCGATAAGCGTCTGCTCACGCTTGACAGCACCGATACCGAGCCCATGTTGACGGCTGAAAAGCAGCGGGTGGTGATCGACTGGTATGTGCGTTGGCGCATTTCTGAGCCCACCGAGTACATCCGTAATGTCGGGACCAATGAGGCAGCGGGTGCAAGTCAGCTCAACCGTGTGGTCCGCAATGCCTTCCAGGAGGAGATCAACAAGCGCACCGTCAAAGAACTTTTGTCGCTCAAACGCGAAGCGCTGATGACCGATGTCAAACGTGAAGTCCTTGAAAAAGTCCGTGGCGACAAGCCCTGGGGCGTTGATGTGGTGGATGTGCGGATCACCCGAGTCGATTACGTCGAAGCCATCACCGAGTCGGTTTACCGACGCATGGAAGCCGAGCGCAAGCGCGTGGCCAACGAACTGCGGTCCACCGGGGGTGCCGAAGGTGAAAAGATTCGCGCTGACGCGGACCGCCAGCGTGAAGTGGCTGTTGCCAACGCTTACCGCGATGCGCAAAAAATCAAGGGTGAAGGAGATGCCGAGGCCTCGCGCATCTACGCCGATGCCTTTGGCCGCGACCCGCAATTTGCCCAGTTCTACCGCAGCCTGGACGCCTACAAGGCCAGCCTGGGCAAAAAGAGCGATGTGATGGTGGTTGATCCGTCTTCGTCCGAGTTTTTCAAGGTCTTCCGGGGCAACGCCGGCCCAGCCGTGCCGGCTGCCGCAGCGCCAAAGAAGTAAATCTTGAGCGAGGACACCTTCTGGCTGGCATTGGCTCTGGTTCTGGTGATTGAAGGGCTGTTTCCGGTGTTGTCGCCTAACGGGTGGCGACGCATGTTCTCTCAGATTCTGCAACTCAATGACGGGCAGCTGAGATTTTTCGGGATGTGCAGCATTCTTGCTGGCTGCTGCCTCATTTGGTTGCTGTCTTGACGTGTCCAGACCCGGTTTTTGCGGGTCTGGACCGGTAAAATGACGGCTTCCACTGCTTCACGCTCCTTTAAATGTCTGCCTGGCTCCTGCCGGATCATATTGCCGATGTCTTGCCGTCCGAGGCTCGGCACATTGAAGAACTCCGCCGCGACCTGCTCGACATGGCCCGCTGCTATGGGTACGAGCTTGTCATGCCGCCTTTGCTGGAGCATCTCGAGTCCTTGCTGACTGGGGCCGGTCAGGCGCTTGACCTGCAGACTTTCAAATTGGTCGACCAGCTCTCGGGCCGGATGTTGGGTTTGCGAGCCGACAGCACGCCCCAGGTTGCCCGTATTGATGCACACCTGCTCAACCGCAGAGGGGTCACCCGGCTGTGTTACTGCGGGCCGGTGCTCCATACTCGTCCGGGCAGTCCGCACGCGACCCGCGAGCCGTTGCAATTTGGCGCCGAAATTTATGGCCACGCCGGACTCGAGGCGGATCTTGAGGTCTTGTCTCTGGCGCTGGATGGATTGGGTGCGGCGCGTGCACAAACGCTGTCGGTCGATATGGCGGATGCGCGAATCGTGCGTGCCATTCTGCAGGGCGTGAGCCTTGGCGCACAGGCGCTGGCAGAGATTCATGCCGCGCTGGCTGCCAAAGACAGCAGTGCCTTGCAGGGGTTGACCCGTGCGCTGCCGAAAGCTACCCGCGATGGCCTGCTGACCTTGACGCAGCTTTATGGCGACGCAAAGGTTTTACTGGAGGCCCAAAAGGCATTCACGGCTACGCCGGTTGTGCAAGAGGCGCTCTCGAATTTGCAGTGGCTGGCTGGTCGGCTTGGCGACGTCCAGGTGACCTTTGATTTGGCTGACCTGCGCGGCTATGCGTATTACAGCGGCACTAATTTCGCAATTTTTGCCCTTGGCGCCCATGATGCGCTGGTGCGGGGTGGTCGCTATGACGAGGTAGGCGCAGTGTTCGGACGAAACCGTCCGGCGGCCGGCTTTAGCCTCGACTTGAAAGCGCTGGTCAGTGCGGTATCGCCTCTGCCCCTGCGTGCTGTAATTCGAGCGCCATGGCGGGACGCCGCTGATTTGCGGGCGGCCGTGGCCGCGTTGCGCACCCAGGGTGAGACCGTGGTGTGTGCCTTGCCTGGCCATGAGAGCGAAGTCGATGAGTTCCACTGCGACCGCGAATTGACCTTGGTCGCCGGCCAATGGGTTGTGCAATCCATCTGAAAACAACACGAGCAAAGCAATCAATGAACGCAATCAAGGGACGCAATGTCGTTGTCGTCGGCACCCAGTGGGGCGACGAAGGCAAAGGCAAGCTGGTGGACTGGCTGACCGAAAGCGCGCAAGGCGTGGTCCGCTTTCAGGGCGGACATAACGCTGGCCATACGCTGGTCATCAACGGCGTCAAGACTGCACTGCACCTGATCCCCAGTGGCATCATGCGACCTGGTGTCAAGTGCTATATCGGCAACGGCGTGGTGTTGTCGGCGGCCAAACTGTTTGAAGAAATCGAAGGACTGGAGCGGGCCGGTGTCGAGGTCCGGGGGCGCCTGCGTATCAGTGAGGCCTGCCCGTTGATTCTTCCGTTCCACGTCGCCCTGGATGTGGCTCGTGAAGCAGCGCGCGAAAAAGGGGGCAACGCAAAGATCGGTACCACCGGACGCGGCATCGGACCGGCCTACGAGGACAAAATTGCCCGCCGCGCCCTGCGTGTGCAGGACCTCAAGCACCCGGAGCGTTTTGCCGACAAACTGCGCGAGCTGCTGGCCCTGCACAACCATGTGCTGGTCAGTTACCTTGGCTCGGCCGCTTTTGATTTTGGCCCCGCCTTGCAGCCCTACCTGCAGGACGGCCAGGTGCAGTTTGACGCTGTCTTTGCCGAGGCCATGCGCCACGCTGAGTTGCTCAAACCGATGATGGCAGACGTCTCGCGCGAGCTCAACGAAGCCCACCTCAAGGGCGCCAACCTGTTGTTTGAGGGCGCTCAGGGCACCCTGCTCGACGTGGATCATGGCACCTACCCCTACGTGACCTCCAGCAACTGCGTAGCGGGCAATGCCGCTGCCGGCTCCGGCGTCGGGCCGGGCATGCTGCATTACATCCTGGGGATCACCAAGGCTTACTGCACCCGCGTTGGCGGTGGTCCATTTCCCACCGAGTTGGACTGGGAGGTGCCGGGCACGCCGGGCTACCACATGAGCACCGTGGGCGCCGAAAAAGGCGTAACCACGGGCCGCAGTCGCCGTTGTGGCTGGTTTGACGCGGCCCTGCTCAAACGCTCCGCCCAGGTTAACGGCCTGACCGGGCTGTGCATCACCAAATTGGACGTGCTCGATGGGCTGCCCGAGTTGCTGCTGTGCACCGGCTATGAGCTCGATGGCGAGCCTATTGACATCCTGCCGATGGGTGCGGACGACATCAGCCGTTGCAAGCCGGTGTACGAGATCGTTGACGGCTGGAGTGACAGCACGGTCGGTGTTACCCAGTATGAACGCCTGCCGATCCAGGCGCGGCTTTATTTGCAGCGCATAGAGCAGGTGACCGGCGTCCCCATCCACATGGTCTCGACCAGTCCGGACCGCGACCACACCATTTTGCTGCGTCATCCCTTCCTGGCCGATTAAGCCAGGCCGGCCAGAAAAATATTGATCAAATAAGCCTCTAGCCCTTATGCAGCAAGCATTTATAGCTATCTAATCAGGAGCACTATCATGTTGACCGAAGACGGCAAACACCTCTATGTGAGTTATGACGAGTATCACAACCTGATCGAAAAGCTGGCGATCAAAATCCATCAGTCTGGCTGGCAGTTTGACACCATCCTGTGCCTGGCTCGAGGCGGCATGCGCCCCGGCGACATTCTGTCGCGTGTCTTCGACAAGCCGCTGGCGATCATGTCGACCAGTTCCTACCGTTCCGACGCGGGTACGGTGCAGGGGCATCTCGACATTGCCCGCTTTATCACCACGCCCAAGGGTGAAATTGCTGGTCGCGTCTTACTGGTGGATGATCTGGCCGACTCCGGACACACGCTGAACGCGGTGATCACGCAGCTGCGGACGAATTACGCGCCCATCACCGAGCTCCGCAGTGCGGTGATCTGGACCAAGGCCCTGTCGACCTTCACACCCGACTATTCGGTCGAGTTCTTGCCGAGCAACCCCTGGATTCATCAGCCTTTTGAGAGCTATGACGCGCTGCGGCCCGAGCAATTGATCCAGAAGTGGAGTGTCTGAGCATGGCCGCTACGCCGCTAGACATTGCCACTGCGCTGATACACCACCCCTACCAGGCGCCAGCTGGTTTTGAGGCGCCGCTGCCGGGTGTGTTCAAGGCGTCCACCGTCTTTTTCCCAAGTGTCGCCGCCATGCGGACAACCGAGTGGAAAGACAAGACCGGGTACACCTACGGCCTGCATGGCACGCCCACCACCTACCTGCTGGAGGAACGCCTGTGCACCTTAGAGGGCGGCTTGCAGTGTGTGTTGTCGCCCAGTGGTCTGGCGGCGATTGCCAACCTGTCGCTGGCATTGCTGCGCAGCGGCGACGAGGTGCTGATCCCAGATAACGCTTATGGACCGAGCAAGGCGTTGGCTGCAGCGGAACTCAAGGCCTGGGGTATCAGCCACCGCTTTTACGACCCGCTTGATCCGCAGGCCCTGGCTGCCAGCATCAGCCCGGCTACCCGCTTGGTTTGGCTGGAGGCGCCGGGTTCCGTCACCATGGAGTTCCCCGACCTGCCGGCGCTGGTACGGATTTGCCAGGCGCACGGTGTCTGGACAGCACTTGACAACACCTGGGGTGCTGGGCTGGCGTTCGCTCCGTTTGATTTGACGCCCGGCAGCAGCCCGGCGCTGGCGGTTGACTTTTCGGTGCATGCCCTGACCAAGTACCCCAGCGGCGGTGGCGATGTGCTGATGGGCAGCGTGATGACCAGGGACCCAGCGCTGCATATGGCGGTCAAACTCACTCACATGCGGCTTGGGCTCGGGGTGGGCGTGAACGATGTCGAAGCCATCTTGCGGTCCCTGCCCAGCATAGCCCTGCGCTACAAGGCCCATGACGAAGCAGCGCGAGAGCTGGCGCGCTGGTGCCAGACTCGTCCTGAGTTTGTCCAGGTGCTGCATCCCGCATTAGCTGGCTCTCCTGGCCACGAAGCCTGGCGGGCCCTGTGCAAGCCGGGTCCGGGCGGCGCGGCCGGCCTGTTCAGTGTGATGGTCGACCCGCGTTTCAGCCAAGCCCAGGTGGATGCTTTTTGTGACCAGCTTCAGCTTTTCAAGCTCGGTTACAGCTGGGGCGGCCCAGTCAGCCTGGTGGTGCCCTACGACATGGGTAGCCTGCGGACCGGCTGGCCTGCAGTGCTCAAGCCCGGACGGGTGGTGCGCTTTTCCATCGGGCTCGAGGCGGTGGCCGACTTAAAGCTTGATCTGGCTCAAGCCTTGAATTCAGCGCTAGCCTGAGTCAGTGTTTTCCTCTATGGCTGGCGCCCAGGGTCTGGGCTAGGCTGGCGGCCATGACTATTGATCGCTCTGTTGCAGGTCCTGAAGCCACGGCTCAGCCCTACCAGCCCCCGCCCTCCCAGGTGCCAGGCAAAGACCTGTTGCCCCTTGGCCTGCTGGATCCTTTGCGCTGGCTACGGCGGGGCGGCGGCGACTTGTGGGCCGCCAAGGCCATTGGCCTGTTCTATGGCCTGTGCTTCTGGCTGATGGCGCTGGTTTTGGGGGCAGTCTTTCGCAATCTGCCCGAATACACCTTGTCAATGGCGTCGGGCTGCTTGTTGGTCGGACCATTTTTGGCGCTGGGCCTGTACGAAGTGAGCCGACGCCGCGAGGCGGGGATGCAGCCGAGCTTGGCGCTGTCGCTGACCTGCTGGGACCGCCACCTTGGCAGCATGGGCTTGCTGGTGTTGTTGCTGATCGTGCTGGAGTTGCTGTGGGGCCGTGCCTCACTGGTGGTGTTTGCTGTTTTCTTTAACACGGGTATGCCGTCGACCACAGGTGTGCTGCAGGCGGTGTTTAATTTCCAAAATTGGGAGTTCCTGCTGGTGTATGCCCTGGTCGGTGGTGTGTTTGCGGCTCTGGTTTATGGGCTTGGCGTGGTGGCTATTCCCATGATTTTGGACCGCGACACGGATGCTATTTCGGCGGCTATCACCAGTTTTCAAGTGGTCTTTGAAAACCCGCTGGTGATGCTGTGCTGGGGTTTGCTGATGACCAGCCTGGTGGCGGTCGCCCTGTTGCCTTGGGGGCTGGGTCTTGTAGTGGTCGGACCCTGGTTGGGCCACGCCAGTTGGCATGCCTACCGAGGGAGCGTGCGATGGCATGAGGCCTGCCCGTCAGTCCCGCCAAATCAGTGATAAAAGCTGGCAGGCCGTGGCAGACCTCATCGGCAAAATGTTAAAGTCTTCGTAACTACTTGAAAGCACAACTTGGCAACACCCAACTACGGTTACGAAAAGCGTCAGAAAGAGCTAGCAAAAAAGAAAAAGAAAGAGGAAAAACTCAAGCACAAGGCTGAGCGCAAGGTGGGTGAAGGTGACCCTGATGCCCCAGGCGCTGAAGGTGCTGAAGGTGCTGACGGTGCCGAGGCCGTGCCCGACAGTGGCCCAGCCGCTGCCGGTTGACGCCTTTTCGAGCTCAGCAAAGCCAAGCCGCTTGGGCTGCCGGTCCCGTTTTTAGATCGTATCTATCGCGCCAGGTGTTTATCCTGGTTCCTTGAGAATATCTTGCGCCAAGTCGGCCATAGCGCCCTTGCTGTGGTCCTCTGGCGCTATTATTTTTGAGTGCTCGTACTGCTTAAAGTTTCGTCGCATTGATTGCAGGTAGACCGGGTCGTAGTGCAGGGTCAACAGTTCCTGTACCACCGGCGCAATCTCGCCTGCCCGCACTGAGGCCTGCCAGGCCTCCACCACCGCCTTGCCACGGAGCTCGGTCAGCGCCTGCAGCCGTTCGCAGAAGTGGTCGCTGTCGCTGACAAAAAAGGCGTAGTCTTCCATCAGCAACGCCACCCGCTGGGCATCGGGCAACACCAGATTGAGGCAGGGGCTTTGTCGCATGACGTCAATCAGCGCCGTGGGGACAGCCACATTGCCCACTTTCTTGCTCTCACTCTCAATAAAGACCGGTCTGGCCGGGTCGAGCTGGCACAGCGCCTCCCAGATCAGGGTGTCAAAACGCTTCTGGCTCGGCTGGGCCAAGCCTGGAATGGCGCCCAACACTGAACTGCGGTGGTTGCCCAAGCCTTCCAGGTCAATCACTTGCGCGCCGGCCTGCGCCAATGCTTGCAGCAGGCGGGTCTTGCCCGAACCGGTAGTTCCGCACACCACGCGCCAGTTCAGCCCCACCACGCGGCGGGCGATATCTTCAACCATGGCGGCACGAAAGGCCTTGTAGCCGCCTTCCAGCAGCGTCACCCTAAACCCGATCTGATCAAGAATCAAGGACAGTGCCCCGCTGCGCTTGCCGCCACGCCAGCAGTAAGCCAGGGGTCGCCACTCCTTTGGCGTGGCCATCAGCTCACGCTCGATGTGCCCAGCGATGTTGCGCGCGGCCAGGGCAGCGCCACGCTTCTTGGCCTCAAAGGGGTTGACCTGTGTGTACAGCGTGCCAATGTCGTGTCGTTCGGCGTTGTTGAGCGTAGGCCAGTTCACAGCCCCCGGCAGATGGTCTAGTGCGTATTCGTCTTCACTTCGCGCATCGATGACAGCGTCAAACTCGTGTAGCCGGCCAATCGCCTGCTCAGCGCTCAGGGTGATCAGGCTCATTTGAGGAGTTTTCTCAGGGCTGGCCAGACGTTGGTCAGCATGATGGGGTGGGCTTCTGCTTTGGGGTGAATACGGTCGGCCTGAAACATTTGCGTTGGGTCTGTACCATCAACAACGCCAGCCAACAAAAAGGGGACCAGGGCCACTTTGTGTACTTTAGCGACCGCAGCAAACATGGCGGCAAAGCGGTCGGCATAGTCGCGGCCGTAGTTAGGTGGGATCTGCATGCCCACCAGCAGCACCCGAGCACCTGCTGCTTGCGCGGCCTGCGTCATCTGGCTGAGGTTATCTTCTGTCAGGCTCAGGGGTAAGCCGCGCAAGGCATCGTTGCCCCCAAGCTCAATGATCACATGGCTGGGCCGGTGTTGGCTCAGCAGGGTGCCCAGGCGCGAGCGGCCTCCGGAAGTGGTGTCACCGCTGATGCTGGCATTGATGACTGTCGCGTTCAACTTCTCGGTTTTGAGGCGATTCTCCAAAAGCGCCACCCAGCCGGTGCCGCGTTTGAGTCCATACTCGGCACTCAGTGAATCGCCGACTACCAGAATCGTCTGGGTCGTCGGTGGGGTGCCGGCGGCGAGCGCCGCTGCGCATGACCCCAAACTGGTTGCAGCAATAACAAGCGCGATAAAGTGACGGCGATTCAAAGAAAGTCCCATGTCTGATTCAATTATTTCGGTCGAGCATCTGTTCAAGTCGGTCACCGACTCGACCGGTACGCTCGACATTTTGCGTGATATCGATTTTGCGCTGAAACCAAAGGAAACCGTGGCCATCGTGGGCGCGTCGGGATCTGGCAAAAGCACCTTGCTCTCGATCATGGCCGGCCTAGACACACCCAGCCGTGGCACGGTTCGCCTGGCAGGGCAAGATCTGTTCGCCCTGGACGAAGACGAGCGAGCCGGTTTGCGGGCGCAAAAAGTTGGGTTTGTTTTCCAAAGCTTTCAGCTGCTGGGCAACCTGACGGCGCTGGAGAACGTGATGTTGCCCTTGGAGTTGGCAGGCCGCCGCGACGCCCGCCAGGCCGCCACCGCCATGCTGGGCCGGGTTGGTTTGGCCGAGCGACTGCGCCATTACCCCCGGGTGCTCAGCGGAGGCGAGCAGCAACGCGTGGCCCTGGCCCGCGCATTTGTACTTCAGCCGGCCCTGTTGCTGGCCGATGAGCCCACCGGTAGTCTGGATTTCGCCACCGGAGAAAGGGTCATGGAGTTGATGTTCGCCTTGAACCAGGAGCAGGGCACCACCCTGGTGCTGGTCACCCACGACCGCGCCATTGCTAGCCGTTGCAGCCGCTGCATCACGATCGAGGCAGGCCGGGTTCTGGGTAGCTAGTCGTCACTGGCATTGCTGCGATTCGTGTATCAGGGGAGGGCGCATTGGTTGGCGAGCTGCAGGGGCCGACGGCGTGCCGCCACTCGTGTCCTTCCGCCCTGCGGGCGCCTTCCTTGACCTCGCCGCAACACGCCATCGGCCCCTGCAGCAAAGGAAATGATTGGCCCACTTGCCGTCATTCCCGACTCGGCTGTCGTCATCCCCGACTCGATCGGGGATCCATGACCTCCTGGATTCCCGTTTTCACGGGAATGACGGAAAACACCAGAATGTCCCGCCGCCCTGATCCTGCAAATAACGTCCTGTTGCCGGCCGACGAACTCACTATCAGTTCGCGGTGACCGCGATCCCCTTGAACTCACCGCTGGCGATGCGCTTTTGCCACTCAGCCGGGCCGGTAATGTGCGCGCTGGTGCCGCCCGCGTCTACCGCCACGGTCACTGGCATGTCGACCACGTCGAATTCGTAGATGGCTTCCATGCCCAGGTCAGCGAAACCGACCACCTTGGCGGTTTTGATCGCCTTGCTGACCAGGTAGGCCGCGCCGCCCACGGCCATCAGGTAGGCGCTCTGGTGTTTGCGGATGGCCTCGATTGCCACCGGTCCGCGCTCGGCCTTGCCGATCATGGCGATCAGGCCGGTGTCGCGCAACATCATCTCGGTGAAACCATCCATGCGAGTGGCGGTGGTCGGGCCAGCTGGGCCTACGGCCTCGTTCTTGACTGGATCGACTGGGCCCACGTAGTAAATGACGCGGTTGGTGAAATCCACCGGCAGCTTGTCGCCACGCGCCAGCATGTCCTGAATGCGCTTGTGCGCGGCGTCGCGTCCTGTCAGCATCTTGCCGTTGAGCAGCAGGGTGTCGCCCGGCTTCCAACTGGCCACTTCTTGCGGTGTGAGGGTGTCGAGGTTGACCTTGCGGCTCTTGACATAGTCGGGTGTCCAGGCCACGTCCGGCCACAGGTCGAGCGAGGGTGGATCCAGGTACACCGGACCACTGCCGTCCAGCACAAAATGGGCATGGCGGGTTGCAGCGCAGTTAGGGATCATGGCCACCGGTTTGCTGGCCGCGTGGGTGGGGTACATCTTGATTTTCACGTCCAGCACCGTGGTCAGGCCACCCAGACCCTGAGCGCCAATACCCAGGGCATTGACCTTCTCGAACAGTTCCAGACGAAGGGCCTCCGTCTTGCTCAACGCACCGCCAGAGGCGGCTTTGGCCTGCAGCTGGTACATGTCAAGGTCCTCCATCAGGCTATCCTTGGCCATCAGGACGGCTTTTTCGGCCGTGCCACCGATGCCGATGCCCAGCATGCCGGGCGGGCACCAACCCGCACCCATGGTCGGCACGGTCTTGAGGACCCAGTCCACCACCGAGTCGCCGGGGTTTAGCATCACAAGTTTGCTCTTGTTCTCACTGCCGCCGCCTTTGGCCGCCACCGTCACCTCCAGCGTGTCCCCCGGCACGATCTCGGTGAAGATCACCGCCGGCGTGTTGTCCTTTGTGTTTTTGCGATCAAACTCGGGGTCGGCCACGATGCTGGCGCGCAAGGTGTTGTCCGGGTGGTTGTAGGCACGGCGTACGCCCTCGTTGATGGCGTCGTCCAGCCCGCCGGTGAAGCCCTCCAGCCGCACGCCCATACCGAGCTTTAGGAACACATTGACGATGCCGGTGTCCTGGCAGATTGGCCGATGACCGGTGGCGCTCATCTTGCTGTTGGTCAGGATCTGAGCAATCGCATCTTTGGCTGCGGCGCTTTGCTCTCGCTCATAGGCACGCGCCAGATGCGCGATGTAGTCGGCCGGGTGGTAGTAGCTGATGTACTGCAGTGCTGCGGCGACGGACTCGATCAAATCAGCCTGGCGGATGGTGCTCATAGGGGGCAAAGCCTCGGTGTTCGGGTACAGGTCATTGGGCGAAAACGCCTTGCAGTTTAACCAACCGACCCCACCCGCGATCCGAGGTCTTAATGCCCCGCTTCGGGGCGTGACATCAGACGGTCGGTGTAGGCGATGGCCATGGCGGACAATAAAAAGGTGACGTGGATCGCGGTTTGCGCGATCAGCACTTTTTCGTCGTAGTTGGCAGCGTTGATGAAGGTTTTCAGCAGATGGATGGAGCTGATGCCAACAATGGCAGTGGCCAGCTTGACCTTGAGCACCGATGCGTTGACATGGCTCAACCATTCCGGCTGATCCGGGTGGCCCTCCAGGTCCATACGGCTGACAAAGGTTTCGTAACCGCCCACAATCACCATGATCAGCAGGTTGGAGATCATGACCACGTCAATCAGCGCCAGCACCACCAGCATGATGATGGTCTCATTGAGGCCGGTGGTGACAGAGGTTTCCTTGTAGCCGATGCTGGAGATCAGGGCCTGCAACGCAGTTTGATTGCCAAAAGCAGCCTCCAGCAGGTGCACCAGCTCCACCCAGAAATGGAACACATAGACCCCTTGTGCGGCAATCAGTCCGATGTAAAGTGGCAACTGCAGCCAGCGGCTGGCAAATATGAAGGCCGGCAGCGGGCGCATGCGGCGGGGTTTGGTCGGGGGCGTGGGGGTCATTGTCGGTCTTTCAGGCTCATTTTTCCGGATTGTAGGGGTCTGCCAAGGGCTGTGAAGTCGGAAGCCGCGTTCCCGACGTTGTAAGCTTGACGCCAGTCAGTGGCATGTAAGTGCCAGCATAGACATTACCGCCCAGTTGCGAATCATTAGAGGAGATGCTATGGATGCCTCCCTGCCCACGGGCAAGGAATTGAGACCGCTGAACGCCAAGAGCATGAACAGCCGTCTATCAGGAAGAGAGACTTCGAGCAATCGAGGTGGATCCTCTGATGGATACGGCATCAAAGTGCCCAGGGTGT
>CAMCZF010000087.1 GCA_945885775.1 Rhodoferax sp. OV413
GTGGCATCTACCACGGCCACTTTGACGCCGGTTCGAATGCCCGGGTCCAGCCCCATCACCACCCGCGGGCCGGCAGGTGCGGCCAGCAGCAGATCACGCAGGTTGTGGGCAAACACCTTGATCGCCACCTGCTCGGCCTCTTCGCGCAGGCGGGCGAGCAGGTCGCGTTCGATCGAGAGGCTGAGCTTGACGCGCCAGGTCCAGGCCACGCATTTGCGCAGAAAATCGTCTCCCGGTCGACTCTGGTGACGCCAGCCCAGGCGCAGCGCGATTCGCGCCTCGGCCAAAGACACCAACGGATTTGCTCTCTTTTTTATAGCTACATCGCCTTGCTGGACGGGGGCTGGTGCCACTTCTGGCTCTGGAACTGCCAGCCTGGCGTCGAGCACCTCCAGGGCACGACCGCGCAACACGGCCAGCGCCCGGTGAGAAGGCACACGCCCAATTGGCTCGTCGTAGTCAAAGTAATCGCGAAACTTGGCCACCTCGGCCTGGTTGGCGTCGCAGCCCTCACGCAGGCGGCTCTGAAAAATGCCCTCTTGCCACAGCCATTGGCGCAGTTCCTGCAGCAGGGTGGCCTGGTCGGCCCAGCGTTCACTCAATATATCGCGCACCCCGTCCAGCACCGCCGCGACGCTGGTGAAGTCGTCGCCAGCCTCGTTCTTGTCGGGTCGGACAAAGGCGACCGCCTGGTTTTGGGGCGACAGCGCGGGGTCAGACCACAGCAGGTCAGCCAATGGCTCCAGTCCGGCCTCGCGGGCGATCTGGCCCTTGGTGCGGCGCTTTTGCTTGAATGGCAGGTACAGGTCCTCCAGCGCCTGCTTGGTGGCGGCCGCGTGCAGGGCTGCCAACAGGCTGGGCGTCATCTTGCCCTGCTCTTCAATACTCTGCACCACCGCCTGTAACCGGTCATGCAGTTCCCGCAGGTAGCTCAGGCGGGTTTCCAACTCGCGCAACTGAATGTCGTCCAGACCGCCAGTGGCCTCCTTGCGGTAACGGGCAATGAAGGGGACGGTGGCGCCGCCGTCCAGCAGGCCTACCGCAACCTGCACCTGGGCCGGTGTCACCCGAATTTCCTGCGCAATTTGCGCCACGATATGTTGCATGAAGGATGGGTCTGGCGCTCAACGTGGCGCCGCTGGGGCAATACAGGAGATGAAGTGCGGAAGTGTGCCATAGCGAATGGCCTGGCCAAGGGGCCGTGTGGCTTGGGCTTAGCAAGCGCCGGAGGCAGTGGCTTCAGGACCACAGCGCTGTAGGAAAAAACCTGACACGAGGTTTAGCCACCGGCTGACATTGGATTTTGTAAGCGCTGTTTACAGTCAATCCAAGCACAACCAGACCCGAGAAAGCAAACCCGTCATGTTTCAATCACTGAACCCTGTATCAGGTGCTGCCACCTCATTGGAACGAATGCCACCGCTAGGAAATGCTGAAGCTGGCCGCACCGAGATGACCGAGGAATTGCTGCCCTTCACCCTGCGGTTGGTACGCACCCCGGCACAATTGGAGAAGGCCGTTGAGCTCCGTCATTTGGCCTACGCCAGACATTTGCCCGGTCTGGCCGAAACCCTGAAAGAGCCCGAGTCGGCCGACTTTGACGATGGCGTGGCGGTGCTTCTGGCTGAATCCAAGCTGGACGGGTCACCGCTAGGTACCATGCGCATCCAGACCAATGAATTCAAACCACTTTGCCTTGAGCAGTCGGTTGAACTCCCGGAATGGCTGCGCTCGTGTCGGCGGGCCGAGGCCACGCGACTGGCTGTGACCAACGACAAGGTGTCGCGCCTGGTGAAGGCCATCCTGTTCAAAGCCTACTTCGTCTACTGCCGTCAAATCGGAATCGAATGGCTGGTTATCGCCGGGCGCTCACCCATTGATCGTCAATACGAACGCATGTTGTTCAAGGACGTGTTTCCAGAGTTGGGCTACATCCCTTTGCGGCACGCGGGCAACCTGCCGCATCGGGTGATGTCTTTCCACCTGGCCAAAGCCGAAGAACACGGCGGGGTTGCCCAGCACCCCATGTTTGACTTTTTTTTCCGGACCCACCACCCCGACATGGACTTGACGCCACCCCTGAGTGAGATGGCTGCCGGTAGACCCCACTATGCGGCTCAGAACCAAGGTGCCGCCAGTATCAATTGAGTCCAAACCCTAGAGAAGAATTCAGGCTAAACATTACATAATTTAAGTAAGTGCATGATTCTTATGTTGTTTTTATAAAACAGAAAATCACGAAATTGGTTGTCAATGCCTTAAATTGAGAGTAAGTTCTGCCATATTGAGTGCTATATCTTGCATTCAACACATAAGTAGACGCATGGTTTTCTGGTTTAGATCCTTTTAACGTGAGCACCCTGACCGCCATCGTCAACGGGCGCTTGTCGCGACTGAACCCCCTGCTCGAGAGGGGTCTTTACGTCCTGTCCACGTTCGCAACACCTCTCGTGTTAGCCCTTTTTTCGGTGATTGCAATGTTCGCCTGGGAGACCCATTACCCAGCGAATGAGCCGAAAAATCTCAACTTCAAGGTGGTACAGGCAAGCAGTGACCTGACCGATCCTGCGATGGTGTTGCGGCAACTGGGCGAGCAAGCCCCCACACCGTATCGTGAAACAAACCTGTCAGAAGACGCCTTCTGGCTCACAATCGTTGTTCCAGCGGACGGCACGCTAGAGCCGCAGTCACTCGAGTTTCCGTCGCGGCACATCTCTGACATCGCGTGCTGGGAGGGAGGCTCGCCCAGTGCGCTGGGGGCAGCCAGCAGACAGGCAGGCACCGGGGGCCTTACGCCGGTCAAAGCCGGTTTCGCGCTGAACCTGAAGCCCGCCAAAGAGACCTCGAACGTTCTCTGTCGTATCCGGTCAGTCGGGCCGGCGCGGTTGTCAGTGAAGCTTTGGACTACCGCTGATCTGACGACGAATACCCAAGAATTCCACCGAAAATCAGGCCTGCTCGATGGTGGCATCATCGTTCTGGCACTCTTTGTCCTGGTAACAGCCATGGTCAACCGGAGCGGCTTGTACCTGCTATTTGCCGCGTGGCTGGTGGTCAATTTGCGCATGGGCGCGCTATCGGTCGGATGGGACACCCAATGGCTTGGCAACCAGGTGCCGCAGGAATGGGTCCAGCGAATGCGCTTGATGACGACCTCGGTTTACTACCTGCTGACCGCGAGTCTCTTCAGCACCTTGTTCCAGGATGACCTCAAGGCACTGAAATCTCTCAAGTTACTGCGGCTCGGCCAGTGGTCCTGCATTCCGCTTTTGATCCTCTCCGCCCTCTTAAGCTATCGCAACTACCTGCCACTGCTCTGGATTTCCACCGGCTTGTGCATCGGTATCCTGATTTACTACTTGACGCAGATATTGATCAAGTCCCGCTCTAGGGTCGCCATCTGGTACAGCGCGGGTATCGCCGTGACCCTGATCGCCAGTTTCTCAGAGATCATCTCAGCGGCACTGGGCGCCAGGGGGCTGATTGGCTCGGTCAACAGCGTCACGGCAGCCTTGTCATCGAGTCTGTTGACCGCACTGGCGATCGCGCAACAAATGCGCCAGGAACACGAGCAGCGGCTCGCTGTTCAGGCTGAGCTGGAGCACACCTTTGAGGCTATGCCCATCGGCCTGTTCACACTGGACATGGAGGGACGTTTTTTGAGCGCCAATCCGGCGCTGATCAGCATGCTGGGACGCCGCGTGTTAACTGACGGCAGCAACAGCTGGCACCAGTATTTTGAGGCCGGGGCCTGGACGCAGCTGCACCAAATGGTGCACACCCAGAGGGTGGCAAAACAAGAGACTGCTGCGCCGGCAGCACCGCCGAGCTTCGGACCGTCCGTGCAGCCCGGGGCGCTCGACACAGCACGCGGCGCAGTCGCGACCGAGCTGGAGATCAAGGGACGCAGTGCGTCTGGCCAGTTGGGCACCAAACGCTTTCTGGTCAAAGCCACGCTGGCGCGCGACAAGATCGAAGGCTCGCTCCAGGACGTCACTGAAAAATCGAAGGCGACCGAAGACCTGTACTTTCTGGCTAACCACGACTCCTTGACCAAAGTGCTGAATCGCCGTGGCATCGAGCGGGTGCTCAATGGCGCCATCCATCAACTGTCGGGCAGACGGGCCATGGGGCTGGCCTACCTGGACCTTGACCGCTTCAAGCTCATCAACGACCTGTTTGGCCATGGCGTGGGTGATGAGGTCTTGCAGCAGGTTTGCAAACGCGTCACCGACATGTTGCCCACCGACATCCAGTTTGGGCGGGTCGGCGGCGATGAATTTGTCATTGTGTTTCGGGATACGCCGATTGCCATGGCCACCCACATGTGCCAGGGCATTGTGGACAGCATTGGCACTCGGCCCTACCGGGTGGGCGGCAAGGCTTTTTATGTGCGCGGCTCGATCGGACTGATCGAGGTCAACGCCGATATGGCCTTCAAAGACGCCATCTCCACAGCCGACCGTGCCTGCCGCCAGGCGAAAACCGCCAACAGCGGCGGCTTGGTGGTGTATGAAAAATTCGCGGTTGCGTTCCAGCAGCACGAGGCCGAGCTCAAACTGATTTCCCAGTTGTCGACCAGTTCGGCCACGGCGGGGCTTTACCTTGAAATGCAGCCTATCATGTCCCTGACCGCGCCCAATGACTCCCTGAATTTTGAAGTACTGTTGCGCATGAAAGACCAGGACGGCAAGGTCGTTCCCACCGAGCGCCTGATTGCGGCGGGTGAGGCCAGTGGCCGCATGGCGGTGATTGACCGTTGGGTACTTACCTCCACATTAGCCTGGCTGGACCAGCACCAAGAGCGGCTCAAGCACACCCGCTTTGTTTGCATGAACCTCAGCGGCGCCTCGCTCAACGATGAAAAATTTCTGCAGGACGTGTACGAACTGCTGGAGAAAAACCGCCATATCGTTGGGCAACTCTGCCTGGAGATCACAGAAAGCGTGGCACTGCACGACCTCGACAACACCCGCACCTTTGTCAACAAGGTCAGACGCATTGGCGCCAGGGTGGCTTTGGACGACTTTGGCGCCGGTTACACCTCATTTTCTTACCTGAAAGAGATCACCGCTGACTTGCTCAAAATTGACGGCAGTTTCATCGTCAACATGAACCAGCACCCGGCCAACATCGCCATCGTCGAGGCGATCGTGAATCTGGCCAAAAACCTGGGCATGAAGGTGATCGCCGAGTGGGCCGAGGACAACGCGACGGTGCAAACTCTGATCGACATTGGCGTGGACTATGTACAAGGCTTTGTGGTGTCGCGCTCACAACATCCCGACAAAATGTTGCTGGCCACCTCGTCAGCCGGGTTCATCAAAGACGACGAGCTCACTCTGATGATGAACCAGATCGGCAAGCCCGAGTCGGAGATGAATCAGGTTGACCTGTTTTCAGACATAACCGGCAGCCGTCTGCACTAAGGCTGCGACCCTGAGCCCCCAGGCGGCGGCAGAAATCAGGCCGCGCGCAAGGCTCGCTTGAGCTCCAAGCCCAACTCTGGTTTGTGGCCAAACGGGTCAGTTGGGTTGCGCGCCAGCACGATGTCTTCCAGGCGAGCCTGCACCGAGCCAATCGCCTTGGGGTGGCTGTAAATGTAGAACTGGCCGGCCGCCATGGCGTCAAAGACTTTTTGTGCCACATCTGCGGCGCTGACGCGGCCTGAACCTACTGCCTTGTCACTCATGGCCTGACCGATCAGTTGGCTGCGCGTGGGCTTGACCGGCGTGGCATCGGCTGGCCGGTTGCGGTGGCTCTGGCTGATGCCGGTCGGCACAAAGTAGGGGCACAGCACCGAGGCACTGATTTGGTCGGTGACCAGCGCCAGGTCTTGGTACAGGGTCTCGCTCAGTGCTACCACGGCGTGCTTGCTGACGTTGTAGATCCCCATGTTGGGCGCATTGAGCAGGCCGGCCATGCTGGCGGTGTTGACGATATGGCCCCGGTAGGCGGGGTCTTGTGCGGCAGCGGCGAGCATCATGGGGGTGAAGACCCGCACGCCATGGGCCACGCCCATGACGTTGACGCCCAGCACCCATTCCCAGTCTTGCACCGAGTTTTCCCAGATCAGGCCGCCCGAGCCCACGCCGGCGTTGTTGAATACAAAATGCGGCGCCCCAAAGCGTGCCTGCACCGCCTGACCCAGCGCATCCATAGCGGCGGCGTTCGACACATCGACCCGCTGCGCCAGCACGGCGGCTCCGGCAGCTTGCAGCTCTTGCACCGCACGGTCCAGTGCGTCCTGCTGCACATCCACCAGCACCAGGTTCATGCCGAGCCGGGCGCCAATGCGGGCGCATTCCAGGCCAAAGCCCGAGCCGGCACCGGTGAGTACTGCCGTTTTGTTGTTGAAATCGGTGATCATCCAATTGCTCCTGAGTTGAGGGGGTGCCAGACCATCTCCAGATGGTCGATGCCGTCTTCGACATACGGACGGCGCGCGTCGACAAAGCCGTGACCGGCATAAAAAGCCTGGAGCCGCGCCTGCGCACCAATCCGCACAGGCTGCTCGCCCCACTGCTCGGCCACCGCCTGCAATGCCCTGCGGATCAGGGCGTGACCGAGCCCGGTGCCGCGGTGTGCAGGATCAGTCACCACCCGGCCGATGCTGACCTCGGGGTACTTGACACCAGCGGTAAAGCAGCGCGCATAGGCCAGCAATTGGCCGGCACGGCTGCCCAGCAGATGCAGCGCCTGAGGGTCAGCGCCATCCACGTCCTGAAACACACAGGTCTGCTCCACCACAAACACCGCGCTGCGCAATTGCAGCAGGTCATGCAGCTGGCGTGTGGTCAGGGCATCGAAAGGCAACAGCTGCCAGTCAAGAGCCGACGCCAGGCTCATGCAGCCGGCGCCGCCTTGAGGGTGAACCCGATGCGCGGAAAGTGCACATGCACCAGCCCTGCCCGCTCATCGATGCGGCGCAGGGTGTAGCGGGTGCGGGTGGCGGCCACCAGTTCGCCCTCGGTCGGCTCCAGGCCAAAACTCTCGGCCGTGATCGTCACCCGGCTGCCCAGGGGAATACCATGCTCATCTTGAAAATAGGTGTCAATTAGGGCTGCAGGCCCCGTGGATGCTGAACATATTGCTATCGCTTCAGTAGCAGAGAGTTTGTCGACATGGCCATGGCCGATGGCCTCCATGCGGTCCATCCAGGCCAGCACTGCGGGAGTCGCGTCCAGAATGCCAGCCATCACCGTCACGCGCCGGCGCGAGAACCACAGCGGGTGGTACACCGCAAAGTCGGCCACGCACGGTGCGGCGCCCAACAGGTAGTCTTGCCCTTCCAGCATGGTGGCAATGCGGCGCAGGTACGATTTGTAGGCCGCAGTGGCATCGGCCGGGCGAAGGCGGGTCATGCCGGCGGTCATGGCGCCACGGTCAGCGACAAACGCTTTGGCTGCCTCTGGAGGGGCACCCTCAAACATAGCAGCAGCTCCGCGCGGCTGCAGGCTGTAGCCCATGGCGGCCCAGAACAGGGTGCTGTCAGCCCACTGGGCCAGCACCCGCGCCAGGCCCCGCTGCGGTGCCGGGTAGAGCGCCGGCGTGGGCTGCAGGTGTTCCAGCACCTCACAGATCAGGGCGGTGTCGCAATAGACGTCTGAGCCAATCTGCAGGAGCGGGGTCTTGCGGTAGCCGCCGGTGAGCGCCAGCACGTCAGGCTTGGGCATGATGGACGGGATGATGACCGACTTCCAGCCCAGTTGTTTGTAGCCCAGCACCAGCCGGATTTTTTCCGCAAACGGTGAGGTCGGGTAATGGTGAAGAATGATGTCGGCCATAAGAAACTCCTGGGTGATGTGAATGGTGTTTAGACCAGCTTGACCAGCTGCTTACCAAAATTGCGGCCCTTGAGCAGGCCCAAAAAGGCCTCGGGCGCAGCGTCGATGCCCTGCGCCACCGACTCACGCGCGCGCAGTTTGCCGGTGGCCACCAGCAGACCCAGTTCCTTTAGCGCGGTCGGCCAGACGTCCATGTGTTCGCTGACGATGAAGCCCTGCAGCTTGAGCCGGTTGGTCAGAATCAGCGCCGGGTAGGCCAGCGGCAGGGGTGCGCCGTTGTAGCCAGCGATCATGCCGCAGACCGCGATACGGCCAAAGGCGTTCATCAGCGGCAGCACCGCGTCGAGCACCATGCCGCCCACGTTCTCAAAATAGCCGTCAATGCCGTTCGGGCACTCGGCGCGCAGGGCCTTGGACAGCGACGCGGCACTGCTGTGCTGCTTGTAGTCAATGCAGGCGTCAAGACCCAGCTCCTCCACCGCATAGCGGCATTTGTCGGGACCGCCGGCCACGCCCACGGTGCGGCAGCCGCGCGCTTTAGAGAGGGCGGCAAAGGCGCTGCCCACCGCGCCGGTAGCGGCGCTGACCACCAGGGTTTGACCGGCCTGGGGCTCGATGATTTTCACCAGCCCGTACCAGGCGGTGACGCCAGGCATACCGACCGCGCCCAGATAGGCACTGAGCGGCACATGGGTGGTGTCGACCTTGCGCAAGGCGCCGGGCTGATCGCCGTTGACCACGCTGTACTGCTGCCAGCCGCCCATACCGACCACCTGGTCGCCCACGGCGTACTGCGCATGGCGCGACTCAATCACTTCGCCGACCGTGCCGCCGCCCATGGTCTGGCCCAGCGCTTGCGGAGCGGCATAGCTTTTGGCGTCATTCATGCGGCCGCGCATGTACGGGTCTAGGCTGAGGTAGTGGTGGCGCACCAGCACCTGGCCATCCTGCAGGGGCGGTGTCTCTGCCACCACGTGCTTGAAGTTGCTGGCCTGGGCTTCGCCGACAGGGCGGTTGTCGAGGTGGATCTGAATGTTCTGGGGCATGGGAGTCTCCGGTTTAATCAAGGGTTTGGGGCGATGGCGCCGTTGTGTCGTTTCTGCGGCGCCACAGGTTTGTCATGAGAGCATGCCCCTGCCATGCCTAGCCGCCACGCACAATGCTGACACCGCCGTCCACCGCCAGCCACTGGCCGGTGATGTGTTTGCCGGCGTCCGATGCGTACAGCACGCACAGGCCCTTCAGGTCTTCGTCGTCACCGAGCCGGCCCAGCGGCGCGTGGGCAGCCAATGCGTCGCCATGCTCGGCCAGTGCGCCCTGGGTCATTCGACTGGGGAAAAACCCTGGGCAGATGCTGTTCACGGTGATGTTGTACTTGCCCCATTCGGCCCCCAGAGCGCGGGTGAAGTTGATCACCGCCCCCTTGGAAGTGTTGTAGGCGATGGTACAAATTTCGGGCGGGTTGCCGCCCAGACCCGTGATGGACGCAATGTTGATGATCCGGCCGCTTCGCCGGGCGATCATGCTTTTTTTGGCGATGGCCTGGCTGAGCAAAAAATAGCCGCGGATGTTGAGGTTCATCACCTTGTCCCAGGCCTCGATCGGGTGGTCCTCAGCCGGCGCCCCCCAGGCGGCACCGGCGTTGTTGACCAAAATATCGACGTCTCCTAGGCGCTGCAGGGTCTCATTGGCCAGGCGTTCAATCTCGGCGTCGCGGGCGCAGTCGGCGGCGATCCAGCGCGCGTCAATGCCAGCGCCCTGCAATTCGGCGCAAGCCTGCTCTAGGTCGGCTGCCTTGCGCGAGCTGATCATGACGCGGGCGCCAGCCTCGCCGAGTGCATGGGCCATTTGCAGCCCCAGCCCGCGCGAGCCGCCGGTTACCAGGGCGGTCTTGCCGGTCAGGTCAAACAATTGCTGGATGGTTCGCGTCATGGAGTGGTTCTGGGTTGGGTGCGTGATTTTGCAGGACCAGGTGGGCCGGCCATGTCACGCTGGCGATATTGTCACGCCTACCGACCTCATCCCCGATCAAGTCGAGGGCAGGCTGCACCGGGGACCCATGGATCCCCGGTCGTAGCCGGGGATGACGACAGGCCGTCGTCCTCGCACACGCGGGGACCCACCTGCGCGTTAGACTTGCCGGCTTTACCTTGCCTGCCTTGCTCCAGCCCATGCCAGCCCACCACCTGCCAGCCCAACGGCAAGTCCATATTGTGTTGGGGCTGGGTTTTGTGCTGCATGCCACTGTGGGTGCGTTGCACGGGCTGTCGGTGGACGAGGCGCATTACTTGCTGTATGCGCTGCACCCGGCGCTGAGCTATTTTGACCATCCGCCCATGGTGGGCTGGCTGCAGTGGCCGTTGGTGGCGCTGGATGCACCTGTGGCGGTGCTGAGGCTGCTGCCGGGCCTGATCTGGCTCGCCTCGGGCTGGCTGATCCAGCGACTGGCGCAGCAACTCAGCCAGGGCAGCGAGCTTGCGGCCGATAAAGTAGCTCTGGCGGCAGTGAGTGTGTTTTTGCTGGCGCCGCTGTTCAATGTGTTGGCCATCGGGCTGCTGCCCGACAGCCTGCTGACGCTGCTGAGTCTGGCGGTGATGCACCAAACCCTTCGCCTGATGCAGCCACTGGCCCTGAGCCGGTGGCGCGACTGGCTGCTGCTGGGCTTGCTGCTGGGCCTGGCTGGCCTGAGCAAATACACCGCCATCCTGGCCGCGCTGGCCGTGTCAATCTGCCTGTTGCGGACCCACGGCTGGCGGCTGATGCTTCAGCCCTGGTTGTGGGCCGCCACACTGCTGGCGCTGCTGCTGGTCGCCCCTGTTCTGGTGTGGAATGCTCAGCACGACTGGCAGTCTTTTGCCTACCAGGCACAACACGGCGCGGGCACCGGCTGGCAGCTGCGCCCCGTGCTGGCATTTGGTCTGTTGCAGTTGTTGGCTTATGGGCCGCTGCTGCTGTGGGCCGTGCCCGGCTGGCGCCGGGCGAATTCAGGTGCCGGGCGCTTAACGACGCTGTTCTTTATGCTGCCCTTTGCCGTGCTGGCTTGGTTGTCGGCCGGCGGCAGCAGCCTACCCCACTGGACGGCACCAGCCTGGGCCGCCCTCGTGCCTTTTGCCGGGCTGGGTCTAGCCCGCGCGCTGCAGCAGGGCCAGCGTTGGCTGCTGACCACTGTGGCCAGCCTGCAAGCGATGGCCCTCGCCCTGTTGCTGAGCGCCATGACCACCGGCCTGCCGCCTTGGCCAGACAGCGAAACGGGCCAGGCTCAGGCCGCTAACCCCTTTGCCGACCTGCACGGCTGGGACCGGGCGGGTGAAAGAGCCCGCCTGCTCGCACAAAGCCATGGCCTGAGCGCGCTGGCCGTTCAGCATTGGACCCTGGCCAGCCGGCTGGGCTGGTACGGGCGCCCCCTGTCGGTTCAGGTGCTCGACCACCGGGTCGATCAGTTTGATTTATGGACCGTGCCGCTGGCTGCAGGTGGCAACGCCCTGCTGGTGGACTGGTCGCTGATGCCGTTTCCACCGCCCGTGGGCCCAGAGGGCTTTGAAGACTGCCAGCTTCTCGACAGCATGCCAGTGCGCCGTTGGGGTACCTTGTTGTCCGAGTTCCACTTCTACGACTGCCGTGGCTGGCAGGGCAACAACGGAGTGCAGACATGAGCGCTGCGCCGCCAAGCAGCCTCACCCGACTCTGGCCAAGCACGGCAGTGGCCTTGCTGTTGCTGCTGTTGGGCGCGCCAGTCTGGCTGGGCTGGTTCGAGCCGCGCCTGTTTCTCACACTGAATCACGCCTGCGCCCTGCTGGGCAGCAGCCTATGGGCCGGGCTGTCCTTGCTGGGCAATGGCTGGGGGCTGTTGGCGGTGACCTCGCCCCTGTTGGTCCTGGCCCCGAGGCTGATGTGGGCCTGGCTCTGCGCGGCGCCTTTCGCCAGCCTGCTGTCGCGAGGCATCAAGGCCTGGCTGCAAAGCCCGCGACCGGCGGCGGTGCTAGACGCGGCGCAATTTCACCTGTTGGGCGAGCCTTTGCACCTGGAATCATTTCCCTCCGGCCATACGGTCACCGCCTTTGCTGCCGCCACCACGCTCTACCTGGCTCACACCAACAGCCCCGGCCGGCGTCCGGTCTGGCTGTTCGGTCTGGCTGCGGCCGCAGGACTGTCGCGCATCGCTGTCGGCGCACACTGGCCGGGCGATGTACTCGCGGGCGCCGCCATCGGACTGATCGCCGGGGCGCTGGGCCATGTGCTGTGGTTGCGGCTGAACCCATCCTGGTTCAGGCCAACCGGCCTTCCGCAAGGGGTGTTGGCGCTGCTGCTGGTCGCCACGCTATACACGCTGGGAACGGAGCCACTCGATTTTGCCGAAAACCGGGTGTTGCAACAGGGGCTGATGGTCTTGGTGGCACTGTCCCTGCTGGGCTTTGCCCGGCAGGCCTGGCGGTCTCGCAAGGGGGTCATGGATCCCCGGTCGTAGCCGGGGATGACGCGAGGGCAGGCTGCAGCGGGGACCCAGGGGGACATGGATCCCAGGTCGTGGCGAGCGGCTAAAACGCTGCGTCGGGCATGGTGGCGCAGAGTGGATCGCGCGTGCTCACCACCTGCAGCCAGGCGCCAATTTTTTGCAACTCATAATGGTAAAAATAGGCTGCAGCCCTTGTCCTGCCTAGGGTTTGCGCTATGGATTGTGTAGCATCGTCACGCAGCGCGGCCAGGGCGACGTCGAGCCAGATCCAGGCCAGCACGGTGTGGCCAAAGGCCTGCATATAGGGCACGGCATTGGCCAGCGCCTCGGCTGGCACGCCGGTGGCCCAGGCCGAGCGGGTGGCGGCTGCCACTTGCTGCAAGGACTGGCGCAGCGCCTGGGCATGCTCGGCCAGGGCCGGCACCGCCAGCGCGCGCTCGGCCGTGGCCTCGATGCGCTGGCTGAGTAACTGCAGACCACGACCGTTTTCCATCAGCACCTTGCGCCCGAGCAGGTCGGCGGCCTGGATGCCGTGCGTGCCTTCGTGGATCATGTTGAGTCGGTTGTCGCGCCAGTACTGCTCTACCGGAAAATCGCGGGTGTAACCATAGCCGCCATGGATCTGGATCGCCAGTGAGTTGGCCTCCAGACACCATTCACTCGGCCAGCTCTTGGCAATGGGCGTGAGCACCTCCAGCAGCAGACGCGCCTCGTCGGCGGCGGCAGCCGAGCCGGTGCGCTGCTCATCGACCAATCGGGCGCAGTACAGCGCCAGGGCCAACGCACCCTCACCGTAGGCTTTTTGCGCCAGCAGCATGCGCTTGACGTCGGCGTGTTCGATGATGCGCACCTGGGGCGCTGCAGCGTCCTTACCGCTGCTGCCGATAGGGCGGCCTTGCGGCCGGTTGCGGGCGTAGTCCAGCGAGGCGTAGTAGCCGGCCAGGCCGAGCATGGTGGCAGCGA
>CAMCZF010000088.1 GCA_945885775.1 Rhodoferax sp. OV413
CATGGAGCCAGGCCTGTGCACCAAAGATGGCGCCCGCGCCCTGCAAATCTGCACTCATGGTTTTGCGACCGCCGGCGAGCGACAGCAGGAGTTGGCCGCCAGCAGCGTATGTGCTGGCCAGCAGCACCAGCCGAAGCGTCAGCTCTTGCATGTGCTCGCACTCTGCCTGGCTGGCAAGTTGGTCCGTGCCTGCGGCTGTCCAGACCCGCAGGGGCATGGGCGCGCCCAGGCGCTGCCACCACTGACGCAAATAGGCCAAGCTGGCCTGTGTTTGGGGCCCTTCGGTGCCGCATATCCACAATTCATTTGGCGCCGCCAATTGATGCTGTTGGCGCAACGCATCCAGTTGGGCCCGGGCCGGGTGGTGAGCGTACAGATCCAGATGCTGCGGTGCCACCCAGCCAAAGATCTCAGCCACCACTGCCCAACTGGCGCCCAGGGTGCACAGGAGGATGTTTTTTGGGGCTGGGGCGGCGGGTGTGGGGGTCACAAGGGGGTTGGGGTAGGGTAGGCGGGAATGTCGGGGTTGTTCCAGCACTCGTCTTCAGCGTTGTCCCAAACGCGCATCAAGGAAATGACCTGGGCATTTTGCAGGTCGCGCCATTCGACCAGTTCTTGCGCAGGATCGTCGTAAGGCCCCAGCCTGGCACCCGGGGATTTTTCTTCATTTGGCTTTGGGGTCAACTCCGGAGTCATGGTGCGGCCAGTCCATTTAGGGTTAATTTGTTTCCCTCTTGTTGGACTTCAACAGCGACATCTTTCAACTCCTGCCTTTTCTTGAGTCGGGTTGCACGCTCATCCCCCAGTGCGGCACGCAAAGCGTCGGCCGGCGATCCTTTGAGCCCGACAGTCATTTTTCCATCAAAGCTTGCCTTGATCTCTCCGGTGTTTGGCGTGAAAGTCAGCCTGGCGGTTGGCCATATCTGGATGTCTGAGCTGAACGCAGCTGCGGTGCTTGCCGCACCGGCGGGCGCGGCGGGTGCCACTGCTGCCGCGACAGGTGCCATGGCCCCATAACCCACTGAAGTTTTGGCACCAAAGCCCACCCACTCAAAGGCGTGCTTGAACGCGCCATCGAGCAAGCCACGCCACTGGGTTTGCAGCGCAGCGGGTAGGCGCGCAGCGTGGCAAACCACATGGAAGTCGAAGTTCGATTTAGCCGGTACAGCCAAAAAGCTGACTGGTATCGGTGCGCCGGAATCGTGCGGGGGTTCTTCGCCCTGGTAATACTTGCCGTAATGCGGGGTCATGATCTCCACCACCAGTTTGCCACGATCGGGGTTGGGGAATACGTCCCAGAAGTCGAGTGCGCCACGTTGGGCGTCTTCGGGCTGGTTGACTTCTTCCGGGCCGAACAGTGCGTTGATGGCCACGTCAGTAAACCCCGCGTCCCCGTCGTCCATCAGTTCTTCCATCAGTTCTTCCATCGCGCGCCGCAAGATGCCTTTGACCCCGCTCCCCGCCAAATACGGCAGGCCATAGGGGGTGAGAAAGGCAAAACCGTTTTCAATGGGGTGCTCATTGCCCAAGCCGGTGGCAAAGGGAGCGGTGGATTGTGTGCAGATGCAATAGCCGTCGGCACCGTAGTGCTTGATGAGGGCTTGCTGGCGGCTGCGCAGGGCGGCAACTTGGGCTTTTGCAGACTCACCAAGAGTAGTGCAACTTTTAAGCGCAGGAGTTTTGTCAGACTTGCTGATCTGCCAACTACCTTCCTGCCACAGTGGCAGATAAAGATTGAAACGATGTCCTGGCGCAGCATCTCGCAGGCTATCTGGCAGGTAATTTGGCACTGCAGCGATTGACATTTTCAGGTTCCCTGCGTTTCAACTGCATCCACAAACTGCCGAATCCACTTGAGCAGTTCGAGTGCCTCGTCGGTGTAACGCAAATACTCCCGTGACCCGCGGCTTTGCAGTATTTCCATGAATTTCGAAAAATTAGCTGGCGTTGGTTGCGGTTGAAGCCGGACAACCAAGCCATGCAGCAAATGCTCCAAAAGCAAGTGCGATTCTGCTGCCTTCTTGCGATCCTGGCCGTTGTAATAGGCGAGCGTTGGCATCAGCCCACTGTTCATGATTAACGCAGAAGCACCTTTCGCTAGTTTCTTGTACTTCTTTTCATGTGCGGTAACTCCTGCCGTGGCATAGCCCCAAGCCAGTGCGGCGCGTTTTTGGTCAAGTGTTTGTGGCATGGGGTGCTCCAATGTTGATAACTTCAATGCGACCTTCTGCAGCCCGAGCCAACTTGCTGTCGTTGGTCCAGAACTGATCGCATCCGGCATGGATCGCTGCTGCCAAGTGCAAGGCATCCGGTGTTTTGACCCTGTGGCGCACGCGCAGTTCGGTCGCAAGCTCAAAAACTGCTTTGTCCATTACGATGGCATGGCTGGCAAAAGTTTCAAAGTAGAAGTCAAAACGTGCCAGCAAGCCCGAATCCTTTTCCCGCAAGGGTTGCACGCGCACTTCCATCAGTAACAATTCGTTGATGGTGCAAGTGACCAGTGGTGCGCCGTTTGCATCAACCATTCTTTTCCTGATGGAGTCGAAATAGGGCACCACCTGCTGCACGTAGTAAATCGTGACATTGGCATCAAGGTAGGTTTTCAGCATGCTAGTCACCCCAGCCTTCGCGCTCTTCCCGAATTTGCGCGTCCACATCCTCCGCCGTCCGTCCAGACGGCGGCTGCGTTTCAAGCCACGCATTAAATTCTGCGATGTTGGCAAAACGTGGCTTGGGCGCTGTGGGTCGAGGCTGTGAGTCTTTGAACAAGACGATGACCTGCGCCGGCCCGGTAGGCGCGTCTGGCGGCAACTCTACGGTGAAAGTGTGGGAAGCGGGTACGCTGTGCTCGAATTGGTAGGCTTGCATGGTCAAGACTCCTAGCTCTTGGTTGAAACAGATTGCACCAGCACCAACCCGCGCCCGGTGGTGGCATCACCGCCGATTTGCAGCAGCTGGCCGCCAATGCCGGGTTGCGCTTCGCCCTGGCGCGCAAACACATGGGCCAGCACTTCGGGCGCACTGAGCAGCCCAGCGGAATCGCTGCTTCGGTTGTTCTTTTTGAAACGCTCGATGCTGGCCTGTGCCAGGCCGACCATCAGGGTTTCAGGCGGCAGGTTTTCTACATAAAACAAGCCTCCGTCCTTTGCTGTACCCGTGTCATTGTCAATGCATACATGCGGCTCCACCACCATGGCAAGGCGGGCAAAGTGGCTGAAATCGGTGTCATTCAGCAGCACCAGGTCGGTCTTGAACTTTTCGGCAAAGAAGCTGTTGCCCGCACCGGCCAGGGCGTGGGTGGCAATCCATTGGGCTATGGCTTTGAGCTTGTCGTCCACCTCTGCGGGAAATTCAAACGCTTCCAGCACCAGTTGCTTGACTTGCAGCAGCTCGGCACTTGCAGCTAACGCCTTGTCAGCGGAGACCACCGGCACCAACCAATCCGGTACCAACTTGGCTTGCGTAGCCAGTCGGTGCAGGCGGGCCAGCGCCAACGGGCTGGTCACGTAGGCAAAACCACCTTTGAGCGAGCGCACTGGCAAAGCCACCAGTTGCGCGTCGCTCAGGCTCAAGGCGCCTGCGAAATCGGACGCACTGGTGTCAGGCCCGAATATGCGGTTGATGAGGCTGTTGGGCTTGCGGTCGTCGCCCTCGGCGCGAGGCCAGGCACGGTTGAAGTGGTGGCGCAGGGCGCCCTTCAAGCCACTGCCCGCAAACATGGGGTGCTTGGTGTGCACCTCGCGCTGGATGGGGCTATCGATGGCACCAATGGCACTGCCTGCGCCCATGTGTACGGGGCTGACGGCATAGTAGAAAACGAGTTGAGTAGCTTCAAACATAAGGATTCCTCAAGTACATGAGACAGCAAAAAATTCAGTTCCAGGCGCCCAGAAGGGCACGGTTGTAGCCCTCAGCGCGTCGCATTTGTTGCAGTGGGGTCAGATCATCGCCCCAAAGGCCATTGGCAACCCATGCGGCAAGCTTGCCAGCATCACCTGCAAATTCGTCAAACCAGTAAACGCTGCCCGCAGGGGCTGCGGCCTGGGCGGGTTTAGGTGCCCATTGGTACAGGTCCCAGCCGCTGACCATGTCGCGACGGCCCAGTGCTGCACAGGCCAGGCGGGCGCTGAAGCCCTCGCCTTGCAAGCGGTAGACACCGGCTTGCTCGGTCACGCCCTCTGGTAACCAGCCTTGGCTGAATAGTGCTGGGGTTTGCAGCAGCAGGCGAAAGCGGCCATGCACACCGTGCGGCTTGGCGGTGATGGGCGGGTTGAAGTGGACTTTGCGATAGTGTGCGCTGCGGCCATCGCCGCCCAGGCGCAGTGCCCCGTGATCTGGCAACAGATGGGCCGCGCCGGCAATGCCGACTAAAAATCCGGTGCTGGCGAAAGGCGGGTGATCGGTTTTTGTGCCCGACACACTGGCCGGGCTGAAGGCAAAGCCTTCGGTGGTGTAAATCTGCCCTTCTTCGGCGGTGCGGGCATCGGCGTTAAGGCCAATGCCAAGCCGGGGATCGCGTTGGTACAGGTGTTTGCTTTCAATGCTGTGCGCCTTGTCAGCCAGTGCGCCGTTCAGGTGCTGGGCCAAGCCCGTGCCGCGCAGCAACACGCCGTTGGTCGGTTTTTCTTGCTTGGCTGCCACAAGCGTGGCGCGCAGGGGCAGCTCACCCGCAGACCTTATGCCTGGTGCTACTGGGCGCGGTTGAAGCATGGCGAACTGTTTGCCTAGCATTAGCAGGTCGGCCGGCAGGGGCGTCATGGCGTCAAGAGAGGCGCCGGCTGCGGCAGCGCTGCCAGGGTCGCCCGCCAGCGACAACCATTGAATGCGAAAGGCACCTGGCGCAGTGGGCGTGCCCAGGCAGGCGGCCAGGGCTGTATTGCTGCACCTGCCATGCGTCAGAAAAGCCGTGAGTTGTTCAGCATCATGGCCTAGCAAGGCGGAGCGAAACGCCCCGGCAAACAGCGACGGCGGCGGCGGCATCATCGAAGCGCCGTGTTCACCACTGTCGCCAAAGGCCAGGTTGCCGCGCACAAACAGGCTGTCGGTGGGGCGCACGTAGTAGTACGCTGTGTTCGCGGTCGTGGTGTTGGCGGTGCTCATGCGGCTGCCTCCACGGTAGCGTGCAGCGAACCTCTCTCGCCTTTGCTGGCCTTTGCCTTGTCGCTGAAGCTGCGGGCTTCCCGGGCAAAAAACTCGCTGGTGACAAGGAAGTTTTCAATGGCGGATTTGGGGTGTGCGGGTTGTATGACCTTGCAGACAAAGTCCACCACCTGACGTGCCAACTCGGCATTGCCTTTTTGGCGGGTGAACTGGTAGGCCAGCGAGGATGCCATTTGCGCCTTCCAGACTTCGCTCTTCGCATCCTTGGCATCGTCCGTCAAGCCTTCAAACCACAACTGCGCTTTGTAAATCGCCCCACGCGAGAACCCGGTGTTGGCCAACTCCTGTGACAACTGCTTCATCAAGGCCAGGGCGCTTTGCGCGGTGTCGGGCTGCTGTTTTGAATCTACCGGCCACCACGGGCTGGTGACGTTCACCTCGCCGCCGCCGCGCTTGAGCACGCGCAGGCAAAAGGCATCGCGGTTGATGTCTTCGCCTTTGTTGTCTTTGCCGTGGGCGGTGTTTTTGGCGCGACTCTCGGCGGCGCGCAATTCGCGCAGCACGGCTGACAGCGGTGCGCTGTGGTGCGCCACCACCGCGCCCATGGAGGCCGTGGCTTTGTGGCCCATCAGCGTCATCAGGCGGCTGGGCGCGAAATGGTCCTCTGTCAAGCGACGACCAGGGAGCAGTCCGAAGCCCTTGTCTAGCAGCAGTTTGCGTTGCTTGGCACTGCCACCGGCTTGCAGCTTGCCAATGCGCTCGCCCAAGTGCATGGCATCGCTGGGCGCAATACCGCTGTAGGCCAGGCGCAGCAACTGCATGCAGTCAAACAAATCGTCTACTGCCACCAGCGCCAGCACGTCGTCGCCACCGGCATAGAGCAGCTTGCCTTTGCAGCAGTCTTCCACCACATGGCGGGCCAGGTGGGTGGAAAAGTGGTTCAGGGCTTGCGAGATGGCGCCGTGGCGGCCAGGGGATACCGGGCGCTTGGTGTTCAGGTACTTCGTGAGCTGCGGGTCGCGCCGCTCGTAGTTAGCCATTTCAGCCAACACACTGCTGTGCCAGGTTTCGCGATAGGCCAGCTTGTAGTCGTCCTCATTGCCTGCCAGCCAGCCGCCCATGCGGTCGCCGTCCATCAGGATGAGGGCGTAGTAGGTCTCGGTCTTTGCGCCCAAAGCTTCTTGTATGCCGGCCTCGATGGATTGCAGTGCGTCGCTCGCGCCACGCTCTTGCGAGTCTCGCAAGGCGTCAAGCGCAGCAGGCAGGCGTTTGAATACATCCAAGACACGACGCCGGGTGTCATGGTCACCCTTGAAGCTGTCACGAACCTCATCCAACAGGGATTTGGGAAGGGTTACCGCGCCGTCATCATGCGCTTGGATCAAGGCCTCAAGTTTTTGAATTTTGTCAGCAGTCAACCCTTTTTTGAGCGCCAGGTTCATGGTGGTCGACAAAGCCAGCGCATGCGTGCTGACCACAAAGCGGCGTACGTCACCACGCGTCAAGTTTCTCACCCGCTCGGCAAAGAGGGTGGGCCACAGGCGTTTCAGGGTGGCAATGGCGCCGAGGTGCTCGCCGGGTTTGACCCAGTTTTTTTTCTTTTTGGCCAACTTGCCCCACACGCTTTGGGCGTCTCGGTCTCTGCGATTCAGGCCAAGCAGGGCACGGTCGTGGGTCAACCACTCAGCCTCACCTGTGAGTGTGCAGCGGTGACCTTCTTCCAGCAGTGGTGCAAAAGGCCGCGTGGCTTTGGCGGCGCCCAGTGCGCGTTCGGCCAGTTCGTATACAGCGGGGTAGAGGATGCCAGTGTTGGGCTGCCAGAACTGCAAGGTGTCGAGCTTGAGTTCTTTGGTTAGCACCTTCCAGGTTGCGTCCTGAAATACGCCTTGTTGTTTGAGTTCGGGGTGAATCTGGTCCAGTGCCGCATGCAGTTGCTGTGTGGCGGCGCTGACGTCTTTGTGGGCATCGTCTTTGCCCACCGGCCACGTGGCAGCTGCCCAATAGGCCTCCGGGAAACCGGCCAGCTGGGCTTTGACCTGCGCCCGGGCGACGTCGTTCATGGGTATGCCAGCGGCGGAAAAAACCTGCTCGGCCGCATCTTGGGCCCAGTTTTTTGCTACGTTTTTGATAGCAGCTACCGCACGTTCTGCAAGGGCTGCAGCCTGTTTTGACGGAACAATCGCCATAAATTTGTTGGGCAGGCTGGCGGCGAACAGGGGGTTGGTGTCGGTTCGGTCAGCCAGCAGCTCAGAGTCGATAGCCTCAAACAGCTTTATGAACGCATCACCGCCCACCTCCGGACTCATTAGCCACTGGTCTACGATGGGCACGCCGCGAAGCGCGGGGAACACCATGCAGTCTGGCCCAAGGTGGCTGATGATGGGTTTCATGGCCTCGAAGACTAGGCTGGACAGCAGGTGCGAGCCAGACCACAAGTCTGAGGTTGAGCGTGCCTGCCCGATAAAACCCTGTACCGGACCAAAGCTCATAACCAAGAGCGCCGGTTCATCCGGCCCGGTATCGTCCCCGGCCAGGGCGGTGTGGATGGCGGACACGGTATCGATATGCGACCAGATGCTGTGGTCGGGCGTGCGCGAGTCGGCGGGCAGCATGTTCCAGAGCACGCCCAGATGATCGGCGTGCTGGCCGGCTTCCGGGCCAAAGCGCCAGAATGCGAGAAAGGTTTTGCGCAGCGTTTCGTCGTCTTCTTGAATCAGACTCTGAAAGTGGTCCTGGCTGACTGCCTTGATGCTGTCCACACCAATGTCCAGGCTCAGCGGTCCGAGCTTCAGGCGTTCACCTGACAGGGGGTGAATCAGCTCAGGGTCTTTGGTGAAGTGCACGGACTCAAACTTGGGGTAGCGTTTGGCATCCTCCCCGCGCGGCCAGTTGGGGCGATCGGCAGCTGCGGCGAGGTGGTCGGCCCGCTTGTCAAATAGCCTGGACGAAATGTCCAGCGCTTGGCGCAAGCGGCGTGAGGTGCCGCCCTCGTGACCTTCTTTGTCACGCATGAGTACCAGCTGCTTTTCGGCAGGATCGTGCAGCCAGGCGGCGATTTTTTTGGTGTAGTCAGTCATGCTGGTGCCCCCTTCATACGTTGCAGTCCACTGGTTCTTTCTAAATCAAGCAAGTCATGGACCTTTTTCCACACAGCAACTTGGTCGGGCAATTGAAGACGAGCCGCCATATGGTGAGGTATTCGGATTGGGAAGTGTGCAATGGTCGCTACGAATCCTGTCTCCCGGCGATGGACTTTGAATAAAACCTGATTTGCCATTCGCCCGGATTGCCCCCAGTTGTTGGCACTGACAGAATGCTGTGATCCGGAAGGGTAGGACAGAACATGACGCGGCAATGGCGCGGGGTGACCCTGATTTCCACCGTTTTGAAACTTGAAATAGGGCGCGGTGCGCACGGCAATTTTGATGCGTGCCAGTTCCTTCATGGCTTCTTCCCAAGAGGCAAAGCTGACAAGCGTCGTTTGTCCCCCCTCGTTTTTTGGACCTAGCTTAAACAGTCGCCAAATGGCTGGTACACCTGCATCGCTCATGCCAACGGCGTGCCGCCACTCTTTATCTAGACAATTCGATAAAGAGAGGGGTGGGGAGATGCTCTGGATGGAATCCATTGCGGCCAATGCACCAAATCCCAGGAGCGGCGTGCTTTCGGTGCGGGTGATGCCAATGGAACCCCAGCCATTGCGCGACCGCGAGCCTAATGTGCCAAACCAAGCTGCAAGTTGCATCGCTTTTTGTAAAGCGTCTGCATGTTCAGCAGGGCAACGAATTTTTAATAATTGCGCAGGTGCTTTGACATCTATGGCGTTCCTGCTTTGTCCACCAATTGGGCCATAGCCCAAATACAAATTGGCACCGACTTGGCCGCCTTTGACCTCACCGTGGGAAACCATCGCACCATTGGTCACGCTAGCGAGTGTTCCCACATCCCAACCTGACAGCCGTAGCTGCACCTTGGA
Organism: Rhodoferax sp. OV413; assembly: GCA_945885775.1. GTDB lineage: Bacteria > Pseudomonadota > Gammaproteobacteria > Burkholderiales > Burkholderiaceae_C > Rhodoferax. The sequence continues at coordinate 9,077 of CAMCZF010000088.1, forward strand.
CCGCCCGCCAACATCGCCATCCCCGGCGCTGCCAAATAGAGCATTTTCTAGTTTGAGAAGTTCCCTGTGGTCGTAGCCCACATCGGCGGCCTTCACCACCCGCCACCATTGCCGTAGCATGGCCTTGAACGGTGGGGTACGCCACTGGGCCTGCTGCTCAGCATTACCCAAAAAGGCAGGGGTGTTGAAGCTGACCTGGTAAGTCAATTCACGCATGGTCATCAATGTTCCTCCTTGGACGCCACATCTGCCAAGAATCTTATCGATCCTGGCGGCAAGATCAAGCTGTATTTACCCGGCCGGGTTCCGCCGTCGTGGATGCGGTAGTGTTCGGCGGCGGGGCCGAGGGCGGTTTTCAGGCGGCGGTCGAGCTTGGATTTGCGTTGCGAAAAATAGTCGCCGTCCATACCGCCGCGCAGGGCGCGCTCGGTGGCCTCAATGTCGGCCAGCGAGCCAGTGATGCGTTTGTATTCAGTCAGATACCGTTTGGCCCATGGCGCATCCGGCGCGCCTTTGGCCGGCGCAGCCAAGGGTTCCCGCCCTTGCAGGGCATGGCGAGCAAAGGCTGACAGCAGCGCGAGTTCTGCGGGGGGCAGGGTCAACTCTTGGCCGGCGGCCAAAATGCGCTGGCGTGGTAAATCCAGCAGCAATTCGGGCGGTGCCATAGCAGCTCGGGCAGCGGCCACGGTCTGGTTGAAGCTAGCCTGCCCTGTCAGTAAGGCGGTGGGCAGGCCGTGGCGCAAACTCACAAAGGGGATCTCGGCCAGGGTGACGACGGCGCTGGCCGTGTCTGCCAACTGGCCGTCACGCGTTTGCAAGACCCGGCTGTAAGGCGTGGGATAAAAGAAATCGTAGCTTGACTCAAAGGGCTCGCTCACCAGCACATGGCTCAGGCGGTCTTGTGGTCGGCCGTACAGCGACAAGGCGTAGCCCAGGTAAAAACCCATGGTCTTGCGCCCCCCGGCAATGGAGGCATGAAGGGCACAACCGGCGTCGGCTGTGATGCTGCGCACATGGGCGGTAATAAAGTCTGCTGCGGCCCGGTTGTCTTGGGGGCTGCGAATGTCTTGCATGGGCTGGCGCTGGGCATCACGCATCACGTGGATGTGGCTGCGGTCAAATTGAATGCCAGGCATGTGGTAATCCGAGCAGAGCTTATGGAACCAGCCCATGTCGTCACTGAGCAGGGACAGCTCGGCCCGGCGGGCGCCCTCTGCGCTGGTGATCAGGTGCACCTCGGTTGGGATGAAGGGCGCATGCTCGTCGGCTGCCAGTGCATACAGGGTTTCGGTGACGATCTGTGGCGTCAGGCCGCTCACGGCCAGCAGCACACGGCGAGAAAACGTGGCCGGATCAGCCGCGCTACTAAGGTCTGACAGGGGTTTAATAGAGCTCATGCTGGGCAGTTTATGGCCCAGTTGCGTTTTTGTGGGGTGCGGCAAGCTTGCCACCGACATGAGAGCTTGGCTAAACATACCGCGCCGCCGCGCAACCTGACGCATGGCTGGTCTTGTCTGTCGATAGACTCACAGTAGACCTCCTCTTTGTTTAAATACCGTTTTTTTGTTCCATCTTAGTCCATCAAGGCTCACGGCGCGGTCAAGTTCCAGGCGCTCAGCACATACTTACAGTAAGACGTCCTGCCAAACGTCAATACAGACTCAATGTTGGAGGTTTTGAAAAATGACTGCACAAATAGGTGAGCAGCTGCGATACCAAGGCGAGGATGTGACCATGTGCACAGAGCCACTGGCCGACTATTTCGCCATGGGTGGGCGCCAGCCAGAGTTCCAGTTCAACTGCACGGCGCTTTGGCGCGGTTATGTCGGCAGGTGGGAAATCGTGGCTGGGCGACTGTACTTGTTGAAACTGACTGGTACGCTGATGGACGGTAGCGTTGTCAGTTTGGAGTCGGTGTTCCCAGGCCACCCCGAAAGGGTGTTTGCGCACTGGTACACAGGCACCATCCGCATACCGACAGGGCAGCGCCTGCATTACCGACATATGGGCTACGGCAGTGTCTACGAGAGTGACGAGATGCTGGCGTTCGAGCAAGGCGTGATCTGCTGTAGCTGGGTGCAGCAGAACGGGCAAGCCACGCCAGATGTTTCGAAGCCCCAGGGTTACACGGCAGGTTCGATGACTCATTTTCCGTCCGCCCGATGGGCGAGCACGCGCGGTGCGGGCGAGTCTGAGCAAGGAGAGCAGAAGTGATCGCCATGGAACTGTATTCCCTCAATCCTGTGTTTGGAATGAACGCGGCCCAGTTTCTGTACCTGGCTCTGGGGGCGCTGACGCTGATGATTACTGTCGCTTCCCATCTTTGGCAACACCGCCATGACTTGCCACAAGGCCAAATCCTCAACTGGCTGATGGAAGAGCAGCACCCGGAGCGAAAAAGGCTGTGGTACCGCATTCGCGCTTGGGTGATCGCACCCGTGCTGGTGGTCTTAAGTATTGTGCTGCTCTGGCCCGTGGTTTGGTGGATGCAGTGCGCTGAAATGGTTAAGGACCGCCGTGCGGCCCGGGAGCGGGAAGAGGCAGTCTTCAAAGTTAAGGCGCAACATTTGCTGGAGCGGCTCACCGTTGAGGAGATTGAGTCAAGAGAGATAGTGTGCGACCCGCTGAACGCAGTGCCTAATCTTCCGTTCGGCCACCTGAACGAGGTGTGGGCCCAACTCAAGGCTGCCAAGCAGACCAGGGATGAACTCTGGTCCTTCGCCGCCACCTGGCCTGGTGATGATGACACGCCTGAGTTGCGAAAGGGTTATGTGCTCTGTCGCAGGCGCAAGCCTCTTGGCTATATCTTGAAAATGAGCAATGAACTGGACGCTGCCCTGCCCAAAGGAGTGCGTGCGCTGGGGACGTGATTCCCAACGCCCGAGCCTTGGGCTCAGGCACCAAACAGCGCGCCCACGTCGTCATTGGCAGGCAGAATGCGCGGCGCCATCGCCACCCACTCAGACCCTACCCGGCGCCGCCAGCCATACAGGGCGGCGTAGGCCATACCGCTGCTGGCGGCGCCCGGCCCGCCTACTCGCTCGGCACCGCGCCGCGCGCTGTCCATCAGCCAGGCGGGTAGCGTCAGGTGGTAGGGCTGGCGGCTGACCTCACCCACGTGCATGGCCGTGGCCAGCATCATTTGCCCCACTTGCCCGTCAGTCAGGCCCAGCATCAGCTGGGGTTGCAGCTGGGTGTTCCAGTACTCGCTCAGCAGCAGGTGCGGCGAGAGCGCCGGTAGCCCAGCCAAGGCCTGCAGCACCAGCTGCGAAGTGACCATGTGGACATCGTGCCCGTCCAACTCATGGGGGCAGATCACCACCTTGGGCTGGTACAGCGACATCAGGTCGATGATGCGTTTAACGGCGGCTCGCCAGTCGGGGTGTTGTGCGGCATGCTCCGCCGTGCGAATGCCCTCCAGGCCCATGCCGGGCCCGCTGGATGCCGCTACCAACTCAAACCCCAGTACCCGGCAACTCGCCTGCAGTTCCTGCCAACGCGCCGCACGCCGATCCAGCCGGCTGCCCAGCGTGACCGCCACATTGACCACCCGCCAGCCCGCGGCCCGCAGCCGCAGGGGCAGGCCGCCGACCAGCGCCTCGTCGTCCGGGTGCGGTGAAAAGATCAGGCACACCGGTGCACCTGCTTGGGGCGGGTCTGGCTGGGCTGGGGGCGTTGCGCCGGGCAGCACAGGTGGCTGTTTTATCGCGTCTTCCAGCAAGGCGCGGTAGGCCTGGGCGAGTTGGACATAGTGCTGGAGCATGGCGCATCACCTGGGAATTCTGCTGAGTTGAGCAGTGTAGGGTGGGTTCAGCCGCATTCCGCTTGGCTTGATAGTGCCAGGCTGGTGCTCGCCGTGTCTTGGGTTAAGCTGTAGGCAGCCCGATGTGGGCAGGCTGATAGGAGCACCATGAGCGATTCACCGAGCGAGGGATTTGGCAAATTTGTGCCAGGCTTTGAGTTTTTGCAAAATTTGACCAAGGGCGCCTCCCAGGCCATTCCC
>CAMCZF010000089.1 GCA_945885775.1 Rhodoferax sp. OV413
CGCCAGGCGGCGCTGGGTGACGCCATTTGCAACCTGTACCAGAGCCAGGGCTGGGAGGTGTACCGCGAGTTCTATTACAACGACGCCGGTGTGCAGATTGCGACCCTGGCCACCAGCACCCAATTGCGCGCCAAGGGCTTCAAGCCGGAAGACCCGGAATGGCCAGAGCAGGCCTACAACGGCGAGTACATCGCCGACATTGCGGCCGATTTTCTGGCTGGCAAGACGGTGCAGTCGGACGACCGCAGCTTCACGGCCAGTGGCGACGTCGACGCCTTGGACGACATGCGCCTGTTTGCCGTTGCCTACCTGCGCCACGAGCAGGACCTGGACCTGCAGGCCTTTGCGGTCCGGTTTGACAACTACTATTTGGAAAGCAGCCTGTACCTGAGTGGCCGGGTCGATGACGCAGTACGTCGCCTGCACGAGGCCGGCCAGACCTACGAGCAGGATGGCGCGCTGTGGCTCAAATCCACGGCCTACGGCGACGACAAAGACAGGGTGATGCGCAAGGGCGACGGCAGCTACACCTACTTTGTGCCCGATGTGGCCTACCACATTACCAAGTGGGAGCGCGGCTTCGAGAAAGTGGTCAACATCCAGGGCACCGACCACCATGGCACCATCGCCCGGGTGCGCGCTGGCTTGCAGGCCGCCGGCGTCGGCATTCCCCAGGGTTATCCGGACTATGTGTTGCACACCATGGTGCGGGTGGTCAAAGGCGGTGAAGAGGTCAAAATCTCCAAGCGCGCCGGCAGCTACGTGACCCTGCGCGACCTGATCGAGTGGACCAGCAAGGACGCAGTGCGTTTCTTCCTGCTCAGTCGCAAGCCCGACACCGAGTACACCTTCGACGTCGATTTGGCTGTGGCAAAAAATAACGACAACCCGGTCTATTACGTGCAGTACGCCCACGCTCGCATCTGCTCGGTGCTGGCGGCCTGGGGCGGTGACCGGCAGGCGTTGGGCGCTGTTGACCTGGCCCCGCTGGACAGCGGGCCCGCCCAGGCCCTGATGCTGCTGCTGGCCAAATACCCCGAGATGCTGACCGCCGCAGCCGAAGATTTTGCCCCGCATGACGTCACTTTTTACCTGCGTGAGCTGGCGGCCAGCTACCACAGTTACTACGATGCCGAGCGCATTTTGGTGGACGATGAGCCTGTACGGCTGGCGCGGCTGGCGCTGGTCGCGGCTACAGCGCAGGTGTTGCACAATGGACTGGCAGTGCTGGGTGTCAGCGCCCCGCAAAAAATGTGAATCCAACCCGGAGTGTGAAGAAGATGATGCAGCAACGCGGTGGGACCCTGGTCGGGTTCATCATCGGAGTTCTGGTGGGCCTGGGCGCAGCACTGGCCGTGGCGGTGTATGTGACCAAGGTGCCCGTGCCTTTTTTGAACAAGGGCGAGAGTCGCACAGCCGAACAGGACGCCGCTGAGAACAAAAAAAACAAGGACTGGGACCCCAACGCTCCGCTCTATGGCAAAAATCCAGCCAAGCCCGCGCAGCCGGCTGCCTCTGAGCCACTGGCAGCGGCCTCCGGAGCGGCATCTGCGGCCCTCCCTGCAACCACCGCCCCAATGCCGACCGTGCTGCCCGGGTTACCCGCTAAAGTCGAGGCTAAACCAGCCGGCAGTGCTGACCCGCTGGGCGACCTGGCCAAGGCGCGCACGGCTCCGCTTACCCCGGCTACTCCAGCTGCAGCTGCAGCGACTGGCGCAGTTGCAGAGCCGTTCAGTTATTTTGTGCAGGTGGGCGCTTTTCGAACCCCGGAAGACGCCGAGAGCCAGCGCGCCCGCCTGTCACTTGCGGGTATTGAGACCCGGGTGTCAGAGCGTGAACAGTCTGGCCGCACCGTGTACCGAGTGCGTGTCGGTCCGTTCGACAAGCGCGAAGAAGCCGACCGGGCCAAGGAAAAACTCGATGCCAGTGGCCTGGAGACGGCCCTGGTGCGGGTTCAGCGCTGAGGAACTTCCTCGCCTTAAGCGGGTCAACTGATTTTGAATGGAGTAACAGAGCATGAAACGTCGCGATTTTTCCATGGTTTGCGGTGCCACACTGGTGGGCTCCGCAGTTGTCCCCGGGCTGGCGCTGGCCCAAGCCAAACCGCCTGTTGCCGGGACCGATTACATGGTGCTGGACAAGCGGGCCTCGGTGGAGGCGCCCGCGGGCAAGATCGAGGTGGTGGAATTTTTCTGGTACAGCTGCCCACACTGCAATGCCTTTGAGCCCACCCTGAATGCCTGGGTCAAGGGCGTGGCCAAAGATGTCTCGGTACGGCGGGTGCCGGTGGCTTTTCGCGATGATTTTGTGCCTCAGCAGCGCCTGTTTTACGCGCTCGAAGCCATGGGTTTGCTGGACAAACTCCATGGGCAGGTCTTTGCAGCCATCCATGTGGAAAAGCAAAAACTTGCGCGTGGCGACGATATCGGTGACTGGGTTGGCAAGCAGGGGGTGGACAAGACCAAGTTCATGGAGCAGTACAACTCGTTCTCGGTCTCCACCAAGGCCACCCGCGGCGCCCAGCTGCAAAATGCCTACCGGGTCGAAGGTGTGCCGGCGCTGGGTGTGGCGGGCCGCTTTTATACAGATGGCACCCTGGCACGCAGCATGGAGCGTGCCCTGCAGGTGGCGGAGTTCCTGACCGGCGAGGTTCGCAGCGGTCGCTGACCTAGCCATCTTTGGCCGCTAGCCTTGCCCTGTTGCACGGGTTCAGGTGTTCCTTTGGCATGGTGGGCCGTACAATGGCCCTGACCTTCAGCGCATGATTCGTGCCTTATGAAATCCCCATTGTCCTTTTGGCTTTTGATCGCAGCGTTCTGTGTGTTCGCGGGCTCTGCCCTTGCCGAGAAAGCCGACCGTAGCAAACCGATGAACGTCGAGGCCGATGCCTTGCGTCACGACGAGCAGAAGCAGACCAGTGTCTTTACCGGGCGGGTGGTCGTGACCAAGGGCAGCATCATCATCCGGGGTGCCCGCATCGAGGTGCGTCAAGACGCGCAAGGTAACCAGTACGGACTGGTCAGTGCTGAGCCTGGCAAGCTGGCGTTTTATCGCCAGAAGCGCGAAGGTGTGGATGAGCACATCGAGGGCGAGGCAGAAACCATTGAGTACGACGGCCGCGCCGATACGGTCAAGTTCATCAAGCAGGCCCAAATGCGGCGCTACCGGGGTGCCACGCTGAATGACGAACTGACTGGCCAAGTCATTCTCTTTGACAACACCACCGAGGTCTTCAATGTCGATGGTGGCTCGGCGCAAGGCAGCACCGGCGCGCCGGCCGGCCGGGTTCGGGCCATGCTGATGCCCAAACCGGAAGACGCGGGGACCGCCCCTCCCAAGGCGGGTTCAGCCGCGCCGGCACTGCGGCCCAGCAAGGCGCTGGGCGAGGCGCAGAAGTGACCGAACAGACCACTCTGGACGCACCTCAGGCTCGAATCAGCGCCGCAGACGGCAGCAGTCGGCTCGAGGCCAGCCATTTGGCCAAGGCCTATGGCAGCCGCAAGGTGGTCAAGGATGTGTCCCTGGTGGTACGCAAGGGCGAAGTGGTCGGCCTGCTGGGCCCCAATGGGGCGGGCAAGACCACCTCCTTCTACATGATCGTCGGTCTGGTACGACCCGGCGCCGGGGACATTCGCATTGACGGCAAGTCGGTAGAGCACATGCCGATCCACCGCCGGGCCCGCCTCGGCTTGAGCTACCTGCCGCAAGAGGCGTCGATCTTTCGCAAGCTCAACGTTGAGGACAACGTGCGGGCTGTGCTGGAGTTGCAGCGCGATGCGGCCGACAAGCCGCTAGCGCGCGACGAGATTGACCGCCGACTCGATGCGCTGCTGAATGACCTGCGGGTGCAGCATTTGCGTCAGAGCTCAGCGCTAGCCCTGTCAGGCGGCGAGCGGAGGCGGGTGGAAATTGCGCGGGCGCTGGCCACACAACCACGTTTCATTCTTCTCGATGAGCCTTTTGCCGGTATCGATCCGATTGCGGTGATCGAGATCCAGCGGATCATCCGCTTCCTCAAAGACCGGGGCATTGGCGTGCTGATCACGGACCACAACGTGCGCGAAACCCTGGGTATTTGTGACCATGCTTACATCATCAATGATGGCCGTGTGCTGGCTGAAGGCACGCCGGCCGAGATCGTCAATGATGCCGACGTGCGTCGTGTCTATCTGGGCGAACACTTCAGGATGTGATGGGGTTGCCGCTTGTGCTCGTGTTGTGGCTGCTGCCGGCTGATGCCTTCAGTGGGGGTGCGTGTTGAGGCAGGGCCTCTCGCTGCGGGCCTCGCAGCATCTGGCCCTGACGCCGCAGTTGCAGCAGTCGATTCGCCTGTTGCAGCTGTCCACCTTGGAGTTGAGCTCTGAAGTCGATCAGATGCTGGACGACAACCCGTTTCTGGAGCGTGAGGCCACCGAGGCACCTCGTGAGGACTTTGGCCTGGCACAGTCCGATACGCCGGTTCGTAGCGACGACCTAGAGGCCGAGTCTGCTACATATTCAGGAGCAGACTATCCAGCAGAGACAAGGGTTACGGTCGAAAATGACGCTCCAACCGCGACGCTGGACGACGATGGCCAGAGTTGGGAGGGTGACGGTAGCGCTTCGCTCGCGCCCGACGACAGCGAGTGGGGCGGCGAGGCTCGTGCCAAGGGCAACAACCTGGACGGCGACGATGCGCTGGACGCCACGGAACTGGCCCGCGCGCAGGACTCGCTGCAAACTCACCTGCATACCCAGGCCCTGTCGCTGCGCCTCAGTGAGCATGACCGTGCGGCGCTGCGTTTTTTGATCGAGTCGCTCAATGACGACGGCTACCTGGAAGACAGTCTGCCCGCGTTGGCGCATGGCCTGGCCAGCGACGACGAGGCAGAGCTTGAGGCGCTGGTGCACCATTTCACGGTGGCCCTGCACTTGCTGCAAAGCCTGGAGCCGGTCGGCGTGGGTGCGCGGGATCTGGCCGAATGCCTTCAGCTGCAGTTGCAGGCGCTGCTGCGGGTCGACGGCCTGACGCCAGCCCGGCGGCGGCTGCTTGAGCTTGGCATGCGCATTTGCAGCCAGCCGCTGGACCTGCTCGCCCGGCGTGACATCAAACGGCTGATGCCACTGTGTGACGCCAGCGACGTGGCCGTGCGCGAGGCCATTGCCCTGATCGGGCGGCTTGAACCCAAACCAGGGCGCCGCTTTGTCAATGTGGAGCGCAACATCATCGTGCCTGACGTCTTGGTCGTCCAGACCGGGAAGGGCAGCCAGGCGCGTTTTCGGGTGCAACTTAACGCCGATGTGATGCCGCGCCTGCGCGTTCACGACATTTACGCCAATGCACTGCGCCAGCACAAGGCCGGTGGGCGCGAGGCCTCCAGCCACGCGGCGCTGCAGCAGCGGCTGCAAGAGGCGCGCTGGTTCATCAAGAACATTCAGCAGCGCTTTGACACTATTCTGCGCGTCAGCACTGCCATCGTGGAGCGGCAAAAAAGTTTTTTTCAGCACGGCGAGTTGGCCATGCGCCCGCTGGTCTTGCGCGAGATTGCCGACGAGCTTGGACTTCACGAGAGTACCATCAGCCGTGTGACCACTGCCAAGTACATGGCCACGCCTTTTGGCACCTTTGAACTTAAGTACTTTTTTGGTTCCGGCCTGGGTACTGATTCGGGAAGTAACGCCTCCAGCACTGCGGTACGAGCCTTGATCAAACAGTTTGTGGCGGCCGAAAGCCCCAAAAAGCCGCTCAGCGACAGTCAGCTGGCCGATATGCTCAAGGAGCAGGGCATCGACTGCGCCCGGCGCACCGTAGCCAAATACCGCGAGGGCCTGCGCATTGCGCCTGCCTCGCTGCGCAAGGTGCTGTAGCCTGCTTTTTTGAGGATGTTTGTTTGAACCAGCTCCAATTGTTTTTGCCCTGCGCCGCCGGCGTGGAAGACTACCTGTTGCCCGAGGTGCAGCACATCACCGGTTTGGGTGGGCAGGCGGTGCAGAAGCGCCGTGGCGGTGTGGCGCTGAGCGGCGCCTGGCGCGATGTGCTGCTGCTCAACCTGCACAGTCGGCTGGCTCAGCGGGTGCTGGTGCTGCTGTCGTACACCGAGTACCGTAACGAGCAGGACCTGTACCGGGCCGCCAGCGAGGTGGCGTGGGAGGCTTGGTTCACGCCGCGCCAGAGCATCAAGGTGGAGGTGACGGCCCAGCACAGCCCGCTGACCAGTCTGAACTTCGCCGCACTCAAGGTCAAGGACGCGGTGTGCGACCGGTTCCGCGTCAAGGCCAACGGCGTGCGCCCCGATGTGGACACCCAGTGGCCCGACGTGCGTATTTTTGCCCACCTGACCACTGACGGTTGCTCGCTCTACATCGACACCTCGGGCGAGCCGCTGTTCAAGCGCGGCTGGCGCGAGGACAAGGGCGAGGCCCCCCTGAAGGAAACCCTGGCCGCCGCCATGCTGGCCGCCAGCGGCTGGCTGGCTGGCGAAGGAGAGCTGCTGCCGCTGTACGACCCCTGCTGCGGCAGCGGCACGATTGCCATCGAGGCCGCCCAAATGGCCTGCAACGTGGCCGCCGGCAGCAGCCGCCGTTTTGCTTTTGAGCATTACTTGCCGTTTGCCCGGCACGTCTGGGACGCTATCAAAAAAGAAGCTAAAGAGGCAGAGGTGATAAGGGTTGCAGGCCAAAAACCCATTATTTTTGGGAGCGATGTGGCGTTCCGCATGGTGGACTTTGCGCAGCGTAACGCGCAGCGCGCCGGCGTGGCTGACCTGATCGAGTTTCGCGGCGGTGACGCGCTGCAACGCCTGCCGCCCTGTGCCGAGCCGGGCGTGATGCTGGTCAATCCACCTTACGGCGAGCGGATCGAGGTGGCGGGTGTGGCCGGTAGCCAGCGCGGCGGCGGCCGGGAGCAGGCGCAGATGGCCGGCAACCCGGCTTCGGACGGCGACGACGGCGCATTTTTCAGCCAGCTCAGCGCCCACTGGAAAAAGAACTATCCCGGCTGGACCGCCTGGGTGCTCACGCCTGACCTCAAACTGCCCGGCAAGATGCGCCTCAAAGAATCGCGCCGGGTGCCGATGTGGAACGGCCCGCTGGAGTGCCGGTTGTTCCGTTTTGACATGGTGCAGGGTTCGGCCCGCAACAAGCCGGCATGAGCGCGCTGGTGCTCGACACCAACATCGTGCTGGACCTGCTGCTGTTCCAGAACCCGCAGGTGCAGGGGCTGAACCTGGCGCTGGCCCGGGGTGAAATACGCTGGCTGGCGACAGTGCCGATGCGCGCGGAATTGGTGCGCGTGCTGGCCTACCCAAAAATCGCCCTTGTGTTGGCCCGCCTGGACCACAGCGTGGCGCCGCTGCTGGCGCAGTGGGATGCGCTGGTGTCGGTGGTGGATGTGGCGCCCCGTTGCGCGGTGCGCTGCCGCGACCCGGACGACCAGATGTTCATCGACCTGGCGGTGGCCCACCGCGCTGTGCTACTGAGCAAGGACGCGCTGGTGCTGCGGCTGGCCAAGCGGCTGCTGCCGCTGGGGGTGGTTGTGTCTGCGGGCGGTGTCAACGTACCGCCGCTGTTGGTCAGAGCTGACTGAATTCAATTTATCAGCAGCAGGGCTTTGATCTTGGCCCGTACGTGCAACATCACCTCTGAGGCCACAACGGCTTTTTTCTTGGCCTTGCGCACCCGCCAATCCAATGACTTGACCTGGTCTGACAACACAACAGACGCCAGACCGTCGACTTGGGCCAGTACCTCAAACGGGTGCCCTTTGACTTTGGTGGTCATGGGGCAGCAAACCATTAAGCCCGTTTTGACGTTGTAACTGGCGGGGCTAATCACCAGGGCTGGGCGGTGCCCGGCTTGTTCGTGTCCGGCCTGGGGATCAAACTCCAACCAGACGACATCGCCTGAATCCGGGACATAGCCGCGTGCGGCCATCAGAAAGCCTCTTTGCCGACCGGTTTGCCAAAACTGAGTTCGCCGTGCGCGTTAGCCTCCGTGATGTCGGCCAGTAGCGCGTCCAGGCTGTAAGTCACCTGCTCTGAGGGCTGGATGACAATGCGCCCGCGAGACACGATCAATTCCACTTTTTGCTCCAGAGCGTAACCAGCCGCCTTCAATGCTGCGCTGGGCAGGCGCAAGGCTGGGCTGTTACCCCATTTTCGGATCACGGCTTCCATGGAAATTCCCCCTCAAACAAATCTACATTGTAGATACATGTCATCCGATGGTTCAAGACGGCGTCATTTGATGTGTCAGCCCAAAACTCTCCGCCACCGCCACCGGCCAATGCTGGCGGTAAATCATCGGCAGGCCGCCCAGGTCCGGCTTGAGCAGCGCGCCTTCGGGCAGCTGAATCTGTATCAGCTGCGCCAGCGAGCTGACTGCATAGGTGCAGAGCAAGTACGCACTGCCGCTCGGCATGGTAGGGCCTGAGCGTTGCATCATGTGTCAATAAGAGCCATAATTAGCGCTAATTAAGGAGTCATTGATGGAAGCGCTTTATGCCAACGTGACAATCAGCATGTCTGAGTTCAAAAAAAATCCAGCGGCAGTATTGCGAGAGGCCAAAAACCGGCCAGTGGCGGTGCTCAACCACAATAAGGCAGCGTTTTACATGCTCGAGCCGGCCCTGTTTGAGGCCATGCTGGAGGAGTTGTCCGACCAGCAATTGGGCCGAACTGTGTTGGCCCGCCTGAGCGAGCGGGCCCAGGCCATCGAGGTGGATGTCGATGCCATCTGAGCCATCGCCAGGCCGCAAAACCAAGTACCGTTTGCAGTTTGTTCCCAGTGCGTGGTCAGAATGGCTGAAGCTGGACGGCTCGGTCAAAGAGCCGCTGCGCAAGTTGCTGAAGAAGCGCTTAGACAATCCCCATGTTCCCGGGGCCGCGCTGCATGGCGCGCTGACCGGGCACTACAAAATCAAGCTGAACAAGCAGGGCTACCGCTTGGTCTATGGCGTGCAAGACGACGTGTTGATCGTCATGGTGATGGCGGTGGACAAGCGCGAAGACAGCTTGGTTTACCAGCTGGCTGCGTCGCGGACTTTACAAAAATGATGGCTCTCATCCAGCGGTCGTCAGCCCAAAACTCCCCGCCCCCGCCACCGGCCAATGCTGTCTGTAGATCAGCGGCAGGCCGTCCAAGTCGGGTTTGAGCAGGGCGCCTTCGGGCAGCTGAATCTGTATCAGCTGCGCCAGCGAGCTGACTTTGTGGTCGCTGCTGCGGCGTACGATGTGGTGGGCGGTGATGTCGCGTGGGTGCTGCAGGCCAGCGGCCTGCACCAGCTCTTGCAGCGCGTGCAGGGTTTGCTGGTGAAAGTGGTAGACGCGGTCGGCCTTTTCGGGCACCACCAGCGACTGTTGCCGTAGCGGGTCCTGGGTGGTGACACCGGTGGGGCATTGGCCGGTGTGGCAGTGCTGGGCCTGTATGCAGCCCAGTGCAAACATGAAGCCGCGCGCGCTGTTGCACCAGTCAGCGCCGAGCGCCATCAAGCGGGCGATGTCAAAGGCGCTCACCACCTTGCCCGCCGCACCGATGCGGATGCGCTGGCGCAGCCCCGCGCCGCGCAGTGTGTTGTGCACCAGCAGCAGGCCTTCTTGCAGCGGTGAGCCCACGTGGTCGGTGAATTCCACCGGCGCCGCGCCGGTCCCGCCCTCGGCACCATCGACCACAATGAAGTCGGGCGTGATGCCGCTGGCCAGCATGGCTTTGACCATGGCAAACCACTCCCAGGGATGGCCAATGCACAGCTTGATACCGGTGGGCTTGCCGCCTGACAGCTCACGCAACTGAGCGATGAATTGCATCATCGCCAGCGGCGTGGTGAAGGCGCTGTGTGCAGCTGGCGAGACGCAGTCCACCCCCACCGGTACACCCCGCGCGGCGGCGATTTCGGCCGTCACCTTGGGGCCAGGCAGCACACCGCCATGGCCTGGCTTAGCGCCCTGGCTGAGCTTGACCTCGATCATCTTCACCTGCGGGTTGCGCGCGTTGTCGGCGAACTTGTCCGGGTTGAAGCTGCCATCGGCGTTGCGGCAACCAAAGTAGCCCGAGCCGATTTCCCAGATCAGGTCACCGCCGTGGACCCGGTGGTGCGCCGAGATCGAGCCCTCGCCGGTGTCATGCGCAAAGCCACCGCGCTGCGCGCCGGCATTGAGCGCCAGGATGGCGTTGGCGCTCAGGGCGCCAAAGCTCATGGCCGAGATGTTGAACACGCTGGCGCTGTAGGGCTGCGCCGTGTCGGGGCCGATCGTCAGGCGAAAGTCATGGCTGGCCAGCCGGCTGGGCGCCACCGAGTGGTTGAGCCACTCGTAGCCGGTAGCGTGAACATCCAGCTGCGTACCAAACGGGCGCTTGTCAGGTTCGCCCTTGGCACGTTGGTAGACCAGTGAGCGTTGGGAGCGCGAGAATGGCGCGGCTTCGTTGTCGCTTTCAATGAAGTACTGCCGGACCTCTGGCCTGATGAACTCTAGCGCGAACCGCAGGTGGCCGATGATGGGGTAGTTGCGCAGGATGGAGCGCTGGGTTTGGCGCAGGTCATGCACGCCGAGCGCCACCAGGCCACCAGAGAACAGCAGCGCGCTCCACCCGATACCAAAGGCCAGCAGCGCAAACAGGCTCAGCAGCATCGCGAAGGCGCACAGGGCCAAGGCGGTGTAACGAACCGGGAAAATGGCATTGAGCTGGTGCAGCATCGTGGACCTCCTGAAGGCCCGACCATAACAGCCGCAGCCGCCTTTGCCCAGCCCGTCGGTGCAAAATCGGGGCGTTGCCCGAACTCAGTCCGGGCCGTAACCCTGAGCCCTGTGATGACCGACACACCCCTGCCACCCACTGTCTCTGCCGTGCTTGGACCGCTGGCGCCCGAAGACTATGACGCGCTGGACCTGATCCTGGACGACCTTCGCAGCCGTTTCGACGAAACGCCGCAATGGGAGTTTTGCGAGGGTTTTCTGGCGGCCTTGGTGTGCTGCCGCCGCGCGATTCCAGCAGCCGACTACCTGTCTGTCTTGCTGGACTTGGCGGATGACGGTGAAGCCCCTGAGCCCGATGGCGGCAGTTTTGCCGATGCCGCGCAACGCCAGCGTTTCATGGACCTGTGGCTGCGGCGCTGGCATGAAGTGGCTGCCGGGCTCGACGCCGAGGTGAAGGGCCTGGACGACGAGGCTGCTTATCACCCCGAGGTGATGGATGTGCGCGGTGCGGTGGCTGCTCTGCCAGACGAGGAGCGCGCCGCGCTAGAGCAAGACGTGCTGCCCGCCTTTGGCCAGGTCTGGGCGCTGGGCTTTATGTTTGCCGTGGAGACCTGGCCTGAGGAGTGGGTGCCACCGCGTGACAAGGAGGCGGCCAAGCTGTTGGATGGCGCCTTGCAGGCCATGGTGGCGCTGACCGAAGACGACACCGATGAACCCACCGTGGCCGTGTCTGACGACGACAGCCCGCCCAGCGTCAGTCTGCAACGCATGAAAGCCTTTGCAGCGGCCATCTGGGCGGTTTACGACTTGCGCGAGCTGTGGCGTCATCTTGGCCCGAGGGTCGAAACCGTCTACGCGAAGCCCACCCCCGGCCGCAATGACCCTTGTTTTTGCGGCAGCGGCAAAAAATACAAGAAATGCCACGGCGCCTGAACGCTGGCGTAATGCGCGAACGGGCTACCAGGGCAGCACGCTGCCGTCGTGGTTGAAGAAACCACCTGAATCAGTCGTCTGAAGGCCTTCTATCACGCCCAATAAGCGGGCTGCAGCATGGTCTGGCGTTTGTACCTGTAGGCCGGTTTTGGCAAAGGGCGCAGACAGGTTGGTAGCCACCGTGCCCGGGTGCAGCGCCACGCACAGCGCCTGGGGCTGGCGCCGGCGCAGCTCGATGGCGGCGGTGTGCACCAGCTGGTTCAGCGCCGCTTTGCTGGCGCGGTAGCTGTACCAGCCGCCAAGCTGGTTGTCACCGATGCTGCCGACCTTGGCCGACAGGGTGGCGAACACCGAGCGCCCCTCACGCGGCAACAGCGGTAAAAAGTGTTTCATCAATAGCGCCGGCCCAATGGCATTGATGGCAAAGGCCTGCGCCATCTGCACCGGGTCGATTTGCTGCAAAGTCTTTTCGGGCTGCAGTCCCGGGCCATGCAGCAGGCCGGTGGCGTCGACCAGCAGGCGCAGCGGCAGACCCACCCCGGCCACGTGGGCGGCTGCTTGGGCGATGCTGGCCTCGTCCAGCAGGTTCAGCGCGGGTTGGCTGCGCCGTGATAGCCCAAGCACCCTTTCAAATCTCTCATCCTGCTGCAGCTGAGCCAGCAGGGCCGCGCCGATGCCGCCACTGGCGCCGATCACCAGTGCCAAGCCGCCTGGAGGCTTAAGAGTCGCAGTGCTTGAGAACGCGTTGGTCATGGCTTAATGCACCGCATTGGCGTCCAGAAACCTTGAAAGGGCGACGGCTGTGGCCTCAGGCAACTCCTCCGGGATGAAGTGCCCGGCCGGCATGGCATGGCCGCTGACCCGGCCTGCGCACTGGGCCTGCCACAGTTCAAGCGGTTGAAACAGCCGTTGCACCACACCGCGCGCGCCCCACAGCACCAAGGTGTCGCAGGCAATTTTTTCACCCCGGGCGCGGCTCTCGCGGTCGTGGTCCAGGTCAATGCCGGCGCTGGCGCGGTAGTCCTCGCAAATGGCATGAATGGTGCTCGGTAGGACAAAGCAGCGCTCGTACTCGGCCAGCGCCTGGGGCTCGATCTGTGCCAAGCCCCCGGTTCCCCAGCCGCCAAGCTTGTGGTGCAGGTAGGGCAGCGGGTTGCCGGCAATCATGGTTTCGGGCAGGGGTGTGGGCTGGATCAGGTGAAACCAGTGGTAGTAGGC
>CAMCZF010000090.1 GCA_945885775.1 Rhodoferax sp. OV413
CAAGTGGTGTACCGCTGTGTGGGCAGTAACCCAGACATCGGCGCGCCTTTTCCACCACTGGGCGACAAGGCCCGTGCCCGCGCGCTGGGGGCGTTTGAGGTGGCATTCTGGGACCTGCAGGGCCAGATCGTCGGGCGACCGCTGTACGACCTCTTGGGTGGTGCGGTGCGCTCCCATGTCAGCTACAGCGCCTATTTGTTTTACAAGTACGCGCAGCACCATGCCGACCCCGGGTACCCCACTGACCCTTGGGGCGAGGCCTTGAACCCCGCGCAGTTGGTGGCGCAGGCCCAGCGCATGGTCGATCTGTATGGCTTTGGCTCTATCAAACTTAAGGCCGGCGTGTTTGCGCCAGAGCTGGAGATTGATGGTCTGCGGGCCCTGCGCGCAGCCTTTCCCAAACACCCCCTGCGCATCGACCCCAATGGGGGCTGGTCGGTGGCTACCACCCGGCGGCTGATGTCGGCGTTGTCGGAGCCCGGCCTGCTGGAGTACCTAGAAGACCCGGTGGGCACGCTGGACCAGATGGCCGAGGTGGCCACCTTCGCCACCATGCCGCTGGCCACTAACATGGTGACTATCGCCTTTGGTCATTTGCCTCGCTCGGTGGCCCTGAATGCGGTGCAGGTGGTGCTGTCCGACCACCACTATTGGGGTGGCCTGCGCGCCTCTCAGCAACTCGCGGCAATCGGGCGGGTGTTTGGCCTGGGCATCTCCATGCATTCCAACTCGCATCTGGGGATTAGCCTGGCGGCGATGACGCATTTGGGCGTGACCCTGCCCAACCTGGCCTATGCCTGCGACACCCACTACCCCTGGCAGGAAGACGAAGTCATTGAAGGTGGCAAACTTCAAATTCGGAATGGTCAATTGGCACCGCCACCGGGCCCAGGCCTGGGCGTGAAGCTCGATCGTGCCGCGCTGTCGCAGCTGCACCAGAACTTTCTGGACTGCGGCATTCGGCATCGCGATGACGCCAGCGAGATGCGCAAGCACCGCGCTGATTTCAGCAGCCAGCGCCCCCGTTTTTGAATGGCGTCGTTACACTGAGGGACTAACAGGCCAACGGGTCGCGGCTGCTTTCGATCCAGGGGGCGCGCCAATAAGGCGATAACAGGGTGTCATTGATGCAAATTCGCGTGCTTTATGTCAGTCGTGCCGTAGGGCCGATAACCACCACGGTGACGGCCTCTATTCTTGCAGCCGCACAGTCCTACAACCCGGGCCATGGGATCACCGGCGTACTGTGTCAGGGCGATGGGCTGTTTTTGCAGGTGCTTGAGGGTGAGAGAAGCGCCGTTAACCAGCTCTATGCGCGGATTATGGTGGATCGGCGGCACAAGGACCTGGAGCTGCTGATGCTGGAAGAGATTACCGAGCGCCGTTTTGGGAACTGGTCGATGGCCCACGTCGACCTGTCTGATCTGGATCCGATGGTCCAGATGAAGCATCCGGAATTCGACCCCTACTCGGCCACTGGCCGGCATGTGATGCTGCTGTTTGAGGAGTTGCTGGCCTCAGGCGCCCGCATCAATACGCCGACCTTCTGACCTGGCGCGCACCCATGGCCTAGGGCTGATCTGCTGCGCTGTTGGCAGCAAAGACCGACTCAGGAGGCCTTGCACCAGTCGCAGGCCCTCCCAAATGCCGTCGCCCAGCACCAAGCGGCTGTCAAAGTCATCAAAACGATGCTTGTCAGCGCTGGTTCAACTGGCGCCAGGCCGCAAAGTCGGTTCGGCTTTGCTCGTCGGTGGGAGGGTACAGGCCAAGAATGGAGCGGCCTTCATGCACTTTCTCGGTCACGAAGTCCTCGAAGGCGGTCATCTCAACCGCTTCCAATGCCACCTCGTCAGCCAGGTGTGCTGGGATCACGATCACGCCTTCGGCATCGCCCACAACCACATCACCCGGGAAAACCGCCACGTCGCCACACCCGATGGGCACGTTGATGTCCAGGGCCTGGTGCAGAGTCAGGTTGGTCGGTGCACTGGGCCGGTTGTGGTACGCCGGCATGGTGTACTTGGCAATTTCGGGCGAGTCGCGAAAACCGCCGTCAGTGACCACACCGGCCACGCCACGCGCCATCAAGCGCGCGACCAAAATGCCACCGGCAGATGCCGCGCGAGGGTCTTTTCGGCTGTCGATCACCAGCACGCCACCGGGTGGGCATTGCTCGACAGCGACCCGCTGCGGGTGCTTGCGGTCGAGGAACACGCTGATTGGGTTGATGTCCTCACGCGCCGGGATGTAGCGCAGGGTGAAGGCTTCACCGACCATGTTGGGCAGTGTGTTGTTGAGTGGGTGCACGTCCTGGATGAACTGGTTGCGCAGGCCGCGTTTGAACAGCGCGGTGCACAGTGTGGCCACGCTGACTTTCATCAGGTTCTGGCGGGTTTCGGTGGTCAAGGGCATGGTGGGTCCTGGTGGGTCCTGGTGGTGGGGGATAAGGGTGGGGTTGAGCTGAGCCGCTGGTCTCAGTAGATGTCGGGCTCGGCAACCGGGGCACCAAACGCGGTCTCGAGGTAATCAAAATCGCAGCCTTCGTCAGCTTGCAGAATATGGCGGCTGAACATCCAGCCGTAACCTCGCTCAAAGCGTGGCGCTGGGGGCGTCCAGGCGGCACGTCGGGCTGCCAGTTCCTCGTCACTCACCTCCAACTGAATGCGCCGAGCTGCCACGTCCACGCTGATCAGGTCACCGGTACGAACCAGGGCCAGGGGGCCACCGACATAGCTCTCCGGGGCCACATGCAGGATGCAGGCACCGTAACTGGTGCCGCTCATGCGGGCGTCGCTGAGCCGCAGCATGTCGCGCACGCCTTGCTTGACCAGCTTCAGAGGAATCGGCAGCATGCCCCACTCTGGCATGCCGGGGCCACCTTTGGGCCCGGCATTGCGCAGCACCAGAATATGGTCCGATGTGACGTCCAGGTTCTCGTCGTCAATCGCCGCCTTCATCTCCGGGTAGCTGTCAAACACCAGCGCCGGACCGGTGTGTTTGAGGTACTGGGGAGCACAGGCGCTGGGCTTGATGACTGCACCACCTGGCGCCAGGTTGCCGCGCAGCACCGCCAATGCGCCTTCGGCGTAAAGCGGTTTGTCGAGTGGGCGAATCACGTCGTCGTTGTAGACCTCGGCACCGGCAATGTTGTCGCCCACGGTACGGCCGGTGACGGTCAGGGCCTCCAGTTGCAGGTGGGGCGTTAGCCGGCTCATCAATGCAGGCAAGCCGCCGGCGTAGTAAAAGTCTTCCATCAGGTAGGTCTGGCCCGACGGCCGGATGTTGGCGATCACCGGCACGCGGCGACTCACGGCATCAAAGTCATCCAGCCCGATCGCACAGTGCGGGCCAGCCCGGCGGGACATGGCCACCAGGTGGATGATGGCATTGGTGGAGCAGCCCATCGCCATGGCGACCGCTATGCCGTTCTCAAAACTGGCGCGGCTGAGCATGCGGGCCGGCGTCAGGTCTTCCCAGACCATGTCCACAATGCGGCGTCCACAGGCGGCGGCCATGCGGGGGTGGCTGGCGTCCGGAGCGGGGATGCTGGAGGCACCTGGTAAAGCCAATCCAAGTGCTTCGGTAATGCCCATCATGGTGGCGGCGGTGCCCATCGTCATGCAGGTGCCATGGCTGCGCGCAATGCCGGCTTCGACTTCCAGCCACTGCGTCTCGGTGATCTTGCCAGCGCGGCGTTCATCCCAATACTTCCAACCATCGGAGCCTGAGCCGAGCACCTGGCCTTTCCAGTTGCCGCGCAGCATAGGCCCGGCGGGCAGGTAGATGCAGGGTAGACCGGCTGACAAGGCGCCCATCACCAGGCCTGGGGTGGTCTTGTCGCAGCCGCCCATCAGAACCGCACCATCCACGGGGTGGCTGCGGATCAGCTCTTCTGTTTCCATGGCCAGCATGTTGCGGTACAGCATGGTGGTGGGTTTGACGTACTGCTCAGCCAATGAAATGGCGGGTAGCTCCAAAGGAAAACCGCCCGCCTGCAGCACGCCGCGTTTGACATCCTCCACTCGCTGCTTGAAGTGGGTGTGGCAGGGGTTGATGTCTGACCAGGTGTTGATGATGGCGATGACCGGCTTGCCAGCCCAGTCTTCCGGGCCGTAACCCATCTGCATGGCGCGGGACCTGTGGCCGAATGACCGCAGGTCGTCCGGCGCGAACCAACGGGCGCTGCGCAAAGATTCTTTGTTCTTCATGGGCTTAACTACCTTCGAGCATGTTGGCGTTACAAGGCTCCATTTAACACTGTTCCAGGGCGGGTGATCCCGAGCGCTGCCGCAAACCGGTTTTTGAGCCGGTCTTGGTGGCATGTTCAGCAGAGGGTGGCATCCCGATACGGCGTCGGTCACCAACTGGCCATGCAGTTGTATCATTACTCGGCCAACTCTGGTCACCGTTTCGCAACCATCAACCTGGCAGAGCCGTCTGTGAGCACTCAGCCTGGTGGGGTTTTCTGTAGGGCGATGGTCTAAGGATCTAACAGATGGACTTCGACTGGATTGACATTCCTGCCGGCCCTTTCCTGATGGGGACAGCGCCGCCGTGCGACAGACGGCCTGGCCCTGATGAACATCCGCAGCACAGGTTACGGCTCGGCGACTATGCGATCAGTCGATTTGCCGTGACCAACGGCCAGTACGCGGTCTTTGTGAAGGCGACGGGGCGCCCTGCGCCGGGCCACTGGACGACGTTGGATGCGGCGGGGTTCCGTCACGATCACCCGGTGACTCATGTGGATTGGCAGGACGCCTTGGCGTTCTGTGTCTGGGCCGGCGTGCGACTGCCGACCGAAGCAGAATGGGAAAAGGCGGCGCGGGGTGCGGATGGCCGCACCTGGCCCTGGGGTGAAGCCCCGCCATCGCCTGAGCTTTGTAATTGCGACAACACGGTGGGCGATACGGTTGCTGTGGATGCCTGTGCGGCGGGTGCCAGTGCCTTTGGTGTACTGGGCATGGCGGGCAACGTGTGGGAGTGGACAGGCAGTGCCCACCGGCCGTATCCGTATGGCTCGGCCGACGGCCGAGAAAACCCGACGGTCGGCGATCGTGTGGTGGTCAGAGGCGGGACCTACAACCACCCGATGCGACATGTCAGGTGTGCCGATCGCCACGCGGTCCACGTGGCTGCACGCGACATTTACATCGGCTTCCGAGTGGTACAGGATGCCCAGAGTCGTCTGACCGGTGTTCTGGATTTTGATTGGTTGCCCATTCCTGCGGGCGAGTTCCTGATGGGTAATGATTGGCCTGGTGAAATTCCCGACTCAGTCGGCCAGTCAGATCGACACAGCAGCCGTCACGCCAGTAACCGTCCTGCTGACATCGATAACGAATACCCTCAACAAACTGTGGTCCTGCCCACCTTCAGGATGGCCAGGACGCCCACTACCAACCGCCAGTATCAGGCGTTTGTGGACGCTACGGGCTATCCGGCACCAGGGCATTGGTCCCAGGGCCGCGCTCCAGCGGCTCTGCTGGATCATCCGGTGGTGTACGTCGACTGGTACGACGCCCAAGCCTTTTGCACCTGGGCCATGGTGCGACTGCCCACCGAGGCCGAATGGGAAAAAACGGCGCGAGGCACCGATGGCAGACCCTGGCCCTGGGGCGTTCAGTTGCCAGACGGGATGCGAGCCAACTTTGCTCAGGACATGAATCGGGGTTGTTCTACGCCAGTGGGTAGCTATCCCGACGGTGCCAGCGCTTATGGCGTTTTGGATTTGGCCGGCAATGTCTGGGAGTGGGTGAGTAGCGCTTACAGGCCGTACCCCTTTGCGCTGACTGACGGCCGGGAGGCGTCAGATCTGGCAGAGCGACGTGTATTGCGTGGTGGCTCCTTTTACAGCGATGAACCGCGCTATCTGCGCTGCGCGACCCGTAGCATGAGCTACCCCCATCGCCGGCGAGATCACATCGGGTTTCGGGTGGCCCGTTCCTGTTAGTGTTTCAGGCAGCGGCCTCCAGCCCGTTTCTGAAATGGTCCTGCATGCAACGTCTGGTCAGCGCTGCGTCTCGCGCTGTCAAAGCGGCCATCAGGTCTCGGTGCTCCTGCAGCGACTCGCTGACGCGGCCCGTTTTGAGCAGGGAGTTGTGCCTGTTCAATTTCATCACCTTGCGCAAGTCGGTCACCATCTGGTTACTCCAGCGGTTGTCGGCAATCTCGAGCAGGCGCATGTGAAACCGCTCGTTGAGTTCGAAAAAGCGTCCGCGGTCGGTCGTGGCTGGGTTGGCGGCAACCTCAAGTTCAGCATGCAGTGCCTGAAGCTCCTTTAGCTGCTCGTCAGTGGCCTGGGTGGCCACTTTTCCAGCGGCGTCAGACTCGAGGAGGCTCAATAAATGGTAGACATCGGCCAAGTCACGGTCCGAGACCTCGGTGACGTAGGCGCCTCGCCGCACCTTCATGGTGACCAGACCCTCGGCCGCCAGCACTTTGAGCGCTTCGCGCAATGGTGTGCGGCTGATGCCGTAGGCCTCGGCAATTTTCAGCTCGTCGATCCAGCTGCCCGGCTCCAGCTCTCGGCTGAAGATGCGCTGGCGCAATAATTCAGCCACCTCTTCATAGAGTGCGCGCGGGGCTAAAGATCGTGCTGGCATAGAGTCGATTGTAAGCTGGCACCAATATTTTGCATCAATAATTATAAATAACGTAAACTATGCGCCGGTAACCAAGGGTCAAGATGAGTTCCATACAAACTGAATTCCAGATTCCAAGCCTAGAAACCTGGGCCAAGGCCGCATCCAAATCGGCGCCAGGCGGCAAGCTAGAGGCACTGAACTGGCTCACTCCGGATGGCATCACGGTCAAGCCGCTCTACACCGCGGCGGACACGGCAGGTCTTTCCCACACCGACACCTTACCGGGTTTCGAGCCTTATCTGCGAGGTCCGCAGGCCAGTATGTACGCGGTTCGACCCTGGACCATCCGCCAGTACGCTGGCTTTTCGACCGCCGAGGAATCCAATGCGTTCTACCGCAAGGCGCTGGCCGGCGGCGGTCAGGGCGTCAGCGTGGCCTTTGACTTGGCCACGCACCGCGGTTACGACAGCGACCACCCGCGAGTGACCGGCGATGTCGGCAAGGCCGGCGTGGCCATAGATTCAGTTGAAGACATGAAGATCTTGTTCGACCAGATCCCGCTCGACAAGGTGAGTGTCTCCATGACCATGAACGGTGCGGTGCTGCCGGTGCTGGCGGGCTACGTGGTGGCGGCCGAAGAGCAGGGTGTGGCGCAGGACCAGTTGTCAGGGACGATCCAGAACGACATCCTGAAAGAGTTCATGGTGCGTAACACCTACATCTACCCGCCAGCCCCGTCGATGCGCATCATTGGCGACATCATCGGCTACACCGCGCGAAACATGCCCAAGTTCAACTCGATCTCAATCTCGGGTTACCACATGCAGGAGGCTGGCGCCAACCAGGCACTGGAGTTGGCTTTTACGCTGGCCGACGGCAAGGAATACGTTAAGACGGCGATTGCCACAGGACTGGATGTGGATGAATTTGCCGGGCGGCTGTCGTTTTTCTGGGCGATCGGCATGAACTTTTACCTGGAAGTGGCCAAGATGCGGGCAGCGCGCCTGCTCTGGTGCCGCATCATGAAAGGCTTTGACGCCAAGTCGCCCAAGAGCCTGATGCTGCGCACCCATTGCCAGACCAGCGGCTGGAGCCTGACCGAGCAGGACCCGTACAACAACGTGGTGCGCACCACCATCGAGGCCATGGCCGCGGTGTTTGGCGGCACCCAGAGCCTGCACACCAACAGCTTTGACGAGGCCATTGCGCTGCCGACCGAGTTCTCGTCCCGCATTGCGCGCAACACCCAACTCATCATCCAGGAAGAAACTCACATCACCAAGGTGATCGACCCTTGGGCCGGCAGCTACATGATGGAAAAATTGACCCAGGACATGGCCGATGCCGCCTGGGCCATCATCGAGGAGGTGGAGACCATGGGTGGCATGACCCGCGCTGTGGACAGCGGTTGGGCCAAGCTGAAAATTGAGGCTGCTGCGGCCGAGAAGCAGGCGCGCATCGACTCGGGCCGTGATGTGATCGTGGGTGTGAACAAGTACAAGCTCAAAACCGAGGATGCCATTGAGGCGCGCGACATCGACAACGTGGCAGTGCGAGAGGGACAGATTGCCCGGCTCAAAATCATCAAGCAAAATCGGGCCCCAGCCCTTGTCGCAGCTGCATTGTCTGCTATCACTTCTGCAGCAAATGACGGCACTGGCAACCTGCTGGACCTGTCGATCAAGGCCATCCGGCTGCGCGCCACGGTGGGTGAAGTCAGCGATGCGCTGGAGAACGCCTTCGGTCGCCACCGTGCGGACACCAACAAGGTGTCCGGCGTCTACGCCGCCGCCTATGACAGCGACAGCACGCATGGCGACACCATGGCATTCTGGAACGCGCTCAAGGCCGACATTGCTGAATTTGCTCAGACGCAGGGCCGCCGGCCCCGCGTGATGATCAGCAAGCTGGGGCAGGACGGCCACGACCGCGGCGCCAAGGTGGTGGCCACCGCCTTTGCCGATCTGGGTTTTGACGTGGACATGGGCCCGCTGTTCCAGACGCCCGAGGAATGCGCCCGCCAGGCGATTGAGAACGACGTGCACGCCGTGGGCGTTTCTACGCTGGCCGCAGGTCACAAAACCCTTGTGCCGGCCATCATTGCCGAGCTGAAAAAACAGGGCGCCGACGACATCATTGTGTTTGTGGGCGGTGTGGTGCCCCGCCAAGACTATGACTTTTTGTATGCGGCGGGCGTGAAGGGCATTTACGGCCCGGGCACACCGATCCCCGTCAGTGCACAGGATGTGCTGGCGCAGATCAAGAAGGCGCTGGCCGATTGAACATCGGCTGGCACCTTCGATTGTGAAGTCCATGTTGACAGCTGAGACCTTGCTGGAGGCCCTGCTGGGTGAGCAGGCCGACGCGCGGCGCCGCGCCATCGCAAAAGCCATCACCCTGCTCGAATCCACCCGCGCCGACCACCGTTCGCAGGCCGACGCCTTGCTGACGGCACTGTTGCCGCACACCGGTCGCTCGTTTCGGCTGGGCCTGAGTGGCGTACCGGGTGTGGGCAAATCCACTTTCATTGAAGTGCTGGGCCTGCACTTGATCGCACTTGGCCACCGGGTGGCTGTGCTCACCATTGACCCGTCCAGTTCGGTGTCGGGCGGCTCGATTTTGGGCGACAAGACCCGTATGGAGCGCTTGTCGGTGCACAGCCAGGCCTATATCCGGCCTAGCCCCAGCAGCGGTACGCTGGGCGGGGTTGCCGAAAAAACCCGCGAGGCCATGCTGGTGTGCGAGGCCGCAGGTTATGACATCGTGATTGTGGAAACCGTGGGTGTTGGCCAGAGCGAAACCGCGGTGCAGGGCATGACCGATATGTTTGTGCTGATGCAGTTGCCCAATGCCGGCGACGACTTGCAGGCCATCAAAAAGGGCGTGATGGAGCTGGCTGACTTGGTGGTGATCAATAAGGCCGATCTGGACGCGGCGGCCGCCACCCGGGCCCAGGCGCAAATCACCTCCAGCCTGCGCCTGCTCGGGATGCACGGGAAGGCGCATGACCCCCATAGCGCCGAGCACTGGCAGCCGCAGGTCATCCAGCTCAGTGCGTTGCAGGGGCAGGGGCTGGAAGGCTTCTGGGCTGCCGTGACCCGTTTTCGAGCGCTACAGACCGCCAGCGGTGAACTGGCGCAGCGGCGCCAGCGCCAGGCGCTGGCCTGGATGTGGGAGCGCATTGACGCCGGGCTGAAGCAGGCATTTCAAGCCAACCCCACGGTACAAGATCAGTTGCCACGCCTCATTGCCGAGGTGCAGTCGGGTCGGCTTGCCGCCTCTACTGCAGCAAGAAATCTGCTCCTAGCCATTGTCCCACCTCAATAGTTTGCTATTTTTCTAATAGCTAGTCATTCCTTGAAGAATCCAACGACAGGACTTACCCACCATGCAAGACATTCTTGAACAACTCGAAGCCAAGCGTGAGCTTGCCCGCCTGGGCGGCGGGCAGAAGCGCATCGACGCCCAGCACAAAAAAGGCAAGCTGACCGCCCGTGAGCGGCTGGAGCTGCTGCTGGATGAAGGCACCTTTGAAGAGTGGGACATGTTTGTCGAGCACCGTTGTGTCGATTTCGGCATGCAGGACAACAAAATTCCTGGCGATGGCGTGGTCACCGGCTACGGCATGATCAATGGTCGGCTGGTGTTTGTCTTCAGCCAGGACTTCACCGTGTTCGGCGGCGCTCTTTCCGAGGCGCACGCCGAGAAAATCTGCAAGGTGATGGACCAGGCGATGAAGGTGGGGGCCCCGGTGATCGGCCTGAACGACTCGGGTGGCGCCCGCATCCAGGAGGGCGTGGCCAGCCTGGGTGGTTATGCCGATGTGTTCCAGCGCAATGTGATAGCCAGCGGGGTGGTGCCGCAGATCAGCCTGATCATGGGGCCGTCGGCTGGCGGAGCGGTGTATTCGCCTGCTATGACAGACTTCATTTTCATGGTCAAAGACAGTTCATATATGTTTGTGACCGGTCCGGAAGTCGTCAAGACCGTGACGCACGAGGAGGTGACGGCCGAGGAGCTGGGCGGCGCCATCACCCACACCACCAAGAGTGGTGTGGCCGACCTGGCGTTTGAGAACGATGTCGAGGCGCTGCTGATGCTGCGCCGGCTCTACAACTACCTGCCGCTGTCCAACCGCGAGAAGGCGCCGGTGCGGCGCAGCGGCGACCCGGCCGACCGCATGGACCGCAGCCTGGACACGCTGGTGCCGGACAACCCGAACAAGCCCTACGACATGAAGGAGCTGATCGTCAAGACGGTGGACGACGGCGATTTTTTCGAGCTGCAGCCCGAATACGCCAAGAACATCCTGATCGGCTTTGCCCGCATGGAGGGCCAGACCGTGGGCATTGTGGCCAACCAGCCGCTGGTGCTGGCTGGTTGCCTGGACATCAAGAGCAGTGTCAAGGCGGCGCGCTTTGTGCGTTTTTGCGATGCCTTCAACATCCCGGTGGTGACCTTTGTTGACGTGCCCGGCTTCATGCCCGGCACCAGCCAGGAGTACGGCGGCATCATCAAGCATGGCGCCAAACTGCTGTACGCCTACGCCGAGTGCACCGTACCCAAGATCACCGTCATCACCCGCAAGGCCTACGGTGGCGCCTACGATGTGATGTCCTCCAAGCACCTGCGCGGCGACGTCAACTTTGCCTGGCCCAACGCCGAGATTGCGGTCATGGGCGCCAAGGGTGCGGTGGAGATCATCTTCCGCGAGGACAAGGGCGACCCGGACAAGCTGGCTGCCCGAGAGGCCGAGTACAAGGCCCGCTTTGCCAACCCCTTCGTGGCCGGCGCGCGTGGCTTTATCG
The DNA here is from genome assembly GCA_945885775.1 of Rhodoferax sp. OV413. Taxonomy (GTDB): domain Bacteria; phylum Pseudomonadota; class Gammaproteobacteria; order Burkholderiales; family Burkholderiaceae_C; genus Rhodoferax. Next base: position 11,396 of record CAMCZF010000090.1, read on the forward strand.
ACGATGTGATCCTGCCGCATGAGACCCGCAAACGCATTTGCCGCTCGCTGGTGATGCTGCGTGACAAGAAGCTGGAAAACCCGTGGCGCAAGCATGGGAACATTCCACTGTGAATGCCATAGCTAGGCTGATGGGTTTGCGCTTTGCAGGCTTGGGCTGCCCGGACGTTTTGCTCCGTGTCCCCCGGCCTTCGGCCTCCTCCTTGACCTGCGCAAAACGCCCAGGCAACCCAATCCTGGGTGTTGGGTATGCCACTGTCCAAGACAAAACGCCTTTCGCAGCTTGGGGCACGGTGTATCCGTCGCAGCGAAATCAAGGGGGAGCCCGCGCAGCGGGCGGAGGACATTCGCGGAGACGGGTACGCCGTGGCCCAAGCGGGCTCAGAAAACCTCTGGCAATCACCCATCCAAGCCGTATTGAATTAGAAGGAATTGTTTGATGTTCACCAAAATCCTGATCGCCAACCGGGGCGAAATCGCTTGCCGGGTTATCAAGACGGCCCGCAAGATGGGTATTCGGACCGTTGCGGTGTACTCCGACGCCGACCGCGACGCCCGGCATGTGATGTTGGCCGACGAGGCGGTGCACATCGGCCCGGCCCCGAGCCGCGAGAGTTATTTGCAGGCCGACAAAATCATTGCTGCCTGCCAGCAGACCGGCGCCCAAGCCGTGCACCCGGGTTACGGTTTCCTGAGTGAAAACGCCGAGTTTTCACGCCGGGTGGAGGAGGCCGGGATCGTCTTTATCGGACCCAAACACTATTCCATTGCCGCCATGGGCGACAAGATCGAGTCCAAGAAGCTGGCTGGCGCGGCCGGTGTCAACTGCATTCCGGGTGTGAACGACGCCATCGAGTCGGCCGAGCGTGCGGTCGAGATTGCGCGTGCCATTGGTTACCCGGTGATGATCAAGGCCAGCGCCGGCGGGGGTGGCAAGGGCCTGCGCGTGGCCTGGAACGACAAGGAGGCGCTGGAAGGCTTCACCAGCTGCCGCAATGAGGCGCGGAACAGTTTTGGTGACGACCGGGTGTTCATTGAAAAATTTGTCGAAGAACCGCGTCACATCGAGATCCAACTGATTGGCGACAGCCAGGGCAACGTGCTGTACCTGAACGAACGCGAGTGCTCGATCCAGCGCCGCCATCAGAAGGTGATCGAGGAGGCGCCCAGCCCTTTCATCAGCGATGCCACCCGCAAAGCCATGGGCGAGCAGGCGGTGGCCTTGGCCAAGGCCGTCAATTACCAAAGTGCTGGCACAGTGGAGTTTGTGGTCGGCAAAGACCAAGACTTCTACTTCTTGGAGATGAACACCCGCTTGCAGGTGGAACACCCCGTGACCGAGTGCATCACCGGCTTGGACTTGGTGGAGCAGATGATCCGCGTGGC
>CAMCZF010000091.1 GCA_945885775.1 Rhodoferax sp. OV413
GCAAACACCGTGTTCTTGCCGCCGATGACAACGTTATGCGCCGGATTACGGGCATATTGCGTGAATTCGCGTGGCGCCGTGGCCTGCACCAAACTGCGGCACAGTCCGCGCGGGAAGCGCACGCGTTCGCCCTTCACGTCGGCGCCGGCCGCCTTAAACAGCGCCAAGGCTTCGGCGTCATCCCGAAAATCAATGCCGGTCTCCTCGAGGATGGTGTCGGCATTGCGCTCAATGATCTGCAGGCCTTCCTCGTCCAGAACTTCGTAGTACGGAATTTTTCGCGTGATGTAGGGTGCCGATTGGCCGCTCCGGGCTGACCGCGCAGCACGCTTAGCTTCGCGCCCGCCGCCGGCCCGCCGGCCACGGGCGGCTTGTGTTTCCGTTACTGTTTCAGTCATACCATCGCTCCAGAAGAATCAGGGGGACTTGACGCCACCCAAACTAAGCACAGTATGGTCAGGCCATTCACGGGCCTATGATACGCAAGCGACGCCGTCTTGTTTTAAGACGTCAGCGCGTTTGGTCGCTTGTTGCGTGCTGGACGTCGTTCCGTGGACACCAACAGCAAAGCGGCTCATCACAATGCTGTCAGTCAATCGCCGGATTGACACCACCCCTTGCAAGTTTGAAAGTCGACCATGGCCCTGAGTGTTTTTGACCTTTTCAAGATTGGCATTGGCCCGTCGTCGTCGCACACCGTTGGGCCCATGAAGGCCGCTGCGATGTTTGTGCGGCGATTGTCCAAATCCGGGCAGTTGAGCCAGGTCGCCAGAATCGAAGCCCGCCTATATGGCTCGCTGGGTGCGACCGGCAAGGGGCATGGCACCGACACCGCCATCATGCTCGGGCTCGGTGGCCTCATGCCCGACAGCATTGACCCAGACAGCATTGAGTCGCGCATTCGCCAGATCCGGGACGAGTCCAGCGTGCTGCTCAATGGCGAACACGCTGCGGCGTTCAATGAGCGCAGCGACATCCTGTTTTTGCGCAATGAAACCTTGCCATTTCATTCCAATGGCGTGCGTTTGCTGGCTTTTGCGGCCAACGGTACGCCCATCGAGGAGCGGCGCTATTTCTCGGTGGGTGGCGGCTTTGTCGTGTCGCAGGAAGAGGCTGACCGGTCCGTGGACCAGCCCAAGCTGGTGGTGGACCCTACCGTGGTGGCCTATCCGTTTTCCAGCGGCGATGAATTGCTGGCGATCACCGTGCGCACCGGTCTGTCCATTGCCGACGTGATGCGCCGCAACGAGCACGCCTGGCGCACCGACCAGGAGTTGGACGACGGGTTGGATCAGATCTGGGAGATCATGAAGGCCTGTGTGGCCCGGGGTTGCCGCACCGAAGGTCACTTGCCAGGTGGCCTGCGGGTGAAGCGTCGGGCGGCGGAGCTGCATCGCTCACTCAGTGCCCGGCCGGAGCAGGCGCTCAAGGACCAGCTCACCATTCTGGATTTCGTCAACCTGTACGCCATGGCGGTCAACGAAGAAAACGCGGCCGGGGGCCGTGTGGTGACGGCCCCCACCAACGGCGCGGCCGGGATTGTGCCGGCGGTTCTGCACTATTACGACAGGTTTTGTCCGGGTGCCAACGCCAGTGGCGTACGCGACTTTCTGCTGACTGCTGGCGCTATCGGGCTGCTGTACAAAGAGAATGCGTCGATCAGCGGTGCCGAGGTGGGCTGCCAGGGCGAAGTTGGCGTGGCTTGCTCAATGGCCGCCGGCGGCTTGGCCGCCGTGATGGGCGGCACCCCGCAGCAGGTGGAAAACGCCGCTGAAATCGGCATGGAGCACAACCTGGGCCTCACCTGTGACCCGGTGGGTGGGCGGGTGCAAATCCCGTGCATTGAGCGCAATGCCATGGGCTCGGTCAAGGCCTTGAACGCAGCGCGCATGGCCTTGCGCGGTGACGGTACGCATTTTGTGTCGCTGGACCAGGTGATCAAAACCATGCGCGACACGGGGCGCGACATGATGACCAAGTACAAAGAAACCAGCCGCGGTGGCCTGGCGGTTAACGTGATCGAGTGCTGACGCATGCGGTATTTTTTGGGGATCGACACCGGCGGAACCTACACCGACGCGGTGTTGCTGGACCAGAACAAGCAGGTGGTGGCCGCCGCCAAGAGCCTGACCACCCGCTTTGACCTGTCTGTTGGCATCAGTGCCTCGCTGGACCGGCTGCCCAAGGAAGGCTTGGCCCAGGTGGTGTTGGTGTCTTTGTCCACCACGCTCACGACCAATTCGGTGGTCGAAGGCAAGGGCTCGCCGATCTGTGTGCTGCTGGCCGGTTACGAGGCGGCCCAGATCAAATCCAGCGGGCTCACTGAGCTGGTGGGTGCTGATGCCATTGTGTCTTTGCCTGGCGGCCATGACGCGGGGGGGCACCCGACTGTTGCGCTGGATGAGACTGCGTCCAAAGCTGCCATCTTGCGCCACGCGCCGCGCGTCAGCGCGTTTGCCATCTCGGCCAGTTTTGCGGTTCGCAACCCGGCCCATGAGCAGCAGCTGCGCGCCTGGGTTGAAGAACTGTGTGACAAACCCGTGACCTGCGGCCATGAGCTGGCCTCCAGCCTGGGCGCACCGCGGCGTGCTTTGACCGTGGCCTTGAACGCGCGGATGATTTCCCACATCAAGGCGCTGATTGAATCCGTCAGGCAGACGCTGGCGGTGCATGCTGTGACGGCCCCCTTGATGATGGTCAAGGGCGACGGCACGCTGGTTAATGTGGCGTCGGCGCTGCAGCGCCCGGTGGGCACCGTGCTGTCGGGTCCCGCTGCGAGTTTGCTCGGCGCCTGCGCCCTGAGTGGTTTGAGTGACGCCATCGTGGCCGACATGGGGGGCACCACCACCGACATCGCCATAGTGCGGGGCGGCCAACCGGCACTCAGCTTTGACGGCGCCATGATTGGTGACTGGCGGCCCATGATCGAAGCGGTCAAGGTCTACGCGATTGGCCTGGGTGGCGACAGTGAGATCCGGATCCTTGGCGGCCATGGCCTGGCCATCGGACCGCGCCGAGTGCTGCCGCTCAGCCTGCTGGCCCATGAACACCCGAAGGTCCTGGCCGTGCTGGAGCGACAGCAAAACGAGTCGCCGCACGCCAGTCAGATCCGTTTCGTGCAGCGGCTGCAAAGCCACGACGCCCTGATTGACCGGTTACCCGATGATGAGTTGCGCGCCTGGGAGCACCTCGCCCAGGGGCCTTTGGACATGGAGCAATGCAACATCCATGACCGCGTGATGTCCCGGGCACTGGCGCGGCTTGAGCGCAAGGGCTTGGCCATTTACAGTGGCTTCACGCCCAGTGACGCGGCGCATGTGCTGGGGCTGTCTGACCATTGGAGCCATGACGCAGCGGTATTTGGCGCCAGGATCTGGGCCCGGCAAATGCGGCACCTGTATGGCCTGGGCACCTGGACCCTGGGCGACGCGGTCGCGCCCTCACGCCAGGTGGTGGATCTGGTGATCGCCACCATCTCGCAAAAGCTGATCGAGGCCGGCCTGAATGATGCTGATCAACTCACTGAGTCGAATGCCGGGCGGCTCGCCGGCCTGCTGACCCAACTGGCCTTGAGCCCTGGCTCAGGTGCCAGCACAGCGGGCGCCAACCCATTGTTCAAACTGCAGTTTGCCCCCGATTTGCCGCTGGTCGCGGTGGGTGCGCCGGCAGGCAGTTACTACCCTGCAGTGGCCCGTGGTCTGGGCATCGCCTTGGTTTTGCCGCCCTTTGGCGAGGTGGCCAATGCGGTGGGCTCGGTGTTTGGCCGGGTGTCGCAGCGGGTTCACATGACGGTGACGCAGCCAGTGCGCGGGGTCTATCGGGTGTTCACGCCAGAGGGCCCCCGTGATTTTGCAGCGCTCTCCCCCGCCCTGGAGCTCGCCCGTGAATTGGCCGGGGCGGAAGCACAGGCCCGGGCCTTACAGGCCGGCGCCGCCAGCGCCACACTCAATTTCGCCCAAAGTGACAACAGTGTCAGCAACGACATCGACGGTCATATGTTCTTCGAAGCCATCGTGACGGCCATTGCGTCTGGCCCGCCCTCGACGCTGGGGCATTGAGCCTGATGACCAGCGCCGCGCCATCCATCGACGGTATTCGGCAGGCCCTGGCAGAGTGGGGGCTGCATCTGCGCGGTGGCTGGCGGCCTGACCCGCAGGTGGACCGGTTACCGCTGTTGCCCGGCGGCGGCAGCGCCGGTATGGTCTGGATGATCGGGGTGGTGGGCGCCGGGCATTGGGCCGATTTTTCAGCCTCGGCCTTCTTTACCGACGGCCAGCCCGACCCCTTGGACCGCTGGAGCCAGGCCATCGGGGATGAACTCGCCGCACGCTGGGGCGGGGTTGCGCTCTATCCCTTCAGTGGCCCGCCGTATTGGCCGTTTCAGCAGTGGGCGACCCGCGCTGAACCGGTGCAAAACAGCCCCTTGATGTTGCGCATCCACCCGGTCTACGGGCTGTGGCATGCCTACCGTTTTGCCTTGGCCTTGCCCGGGTCGCCGCCAGCCAACTTAGTCGACCCTGCGCCGCCGGGACCGTCCGGGCTGGGCAGCCTGTGCCTGCAGTGTGATGGGCAACCCTGCCTGCAGGCCTGCCCTGTTTCGGCCTTTGACGGCGCCAGCTACCGCGTGGACGACTGCCTGGGCTGGCTTCAGCAGGCCAGCAGCGAGCCTTGCATGCAGCAGGGCTGTTTGGCCCGTCGCGCCTGCCCGGTGGGGGCGGCCTTCCGCTACCCGGCAGACGTGGCCGCTTTTCACATGACGGCGTTCGCCGCCCATCACAGGCCAGTCCCGGCACCCCTGCCATCGCCGCAGGCCGGGCCAGGAGCCTGATGCTGTGGGCCAGAGCTCAGTCAAGACATTCGCACAAAAACAACCATGCCCACACCATCAACCATGCGCGCCGTGCTGTTGACCGGCTACGGCGGCTACGACCAGCTGCAGTACCGCACCGATGTGCCCCGGCCCGAGCCGGCGTCCGGCGAGGTGTTGGTCCAGGTGGGTGCCTGCGGCGTCAACAACACCGATGTCTGGACCCGGGAGGGCGCTTACGGTGCAACCGAGCAGTCGGGCTGGCAGGGCAGTGCCTTCAGCTTCCCGCGCATCCAGGGCGCCGACATCGTTGGCCGCATCGTGGCGGTGGGCGCGGATGTAGGCGCAGACCGCCTTGGCGAGCGCGTCATGGTCAACCCCACCTTGTACGGCGCCTCGGGCGATGGCCTTTTTGAAGCCACCTACCTGGGCAGCGAGCGTGACGGTGGCTTTGCCGAGTGGGTGTGTGTGCCGGCTGAAAACGCCCATGCCATCACCTCGACGCTGGCCGATCATGAGTTGGCCAGCTTCATGACGTCTTACCTCACTGCCGAACACATGCTCAACCGGGCGGCATTGGCGGCGGGTGAGACGATTCTGGTGACCGGTGCCTCTGGCGGTGTCGGTTCTGCGCTCGTGCAACTGGCCAAGATCCGTGGTGCCAACGTGGTCGCCGTGATTGGCCGTGGCAAAGAGGCGCATCTGCCGGCATTGGGGGTTGAGGCCTTTATCTGGCGCGACGAGCCTGACTACGCAGCCGCGCTGGCCCGGCAGTGGCCAGCGGGCGCCGTGGATGTGGTGGCCGATATGGTGGCGGGGGACAAGGTGCCGGTGTTGCTGGACCTGCTGGCGGTGGGCGGGCGCTATGTGACGGCCGGTGCCATTGCCGGCCCGATGGTGACCATCGACTGGCGCAAGCTCTACCTCAAGCACCTGACGCTGCTGGGCGCCACCATGGGCACACAGGCCGAGGCGCGCCAGATCGTGCGCTATGTCGCCTCAGGCCAGTTGCGGCCTCTGATTGCCGGTATCCACCCGCTGGAACAGCTGGTGCAGGCGCAGCAGGCTTTTAAGACCCGCTCGCATTTCGGCAAACTGGTTATCACCCTTTGAGTCCGGGACGCAAAGAACCTGTTGATCGCCTGAAAGGCGCTTAGACTGGTGCGAACAGCGCTTCTAATTTGCTCGTACAACAAGGAGATTCCATGCCCATTCGCCGTCATTTTTTGGTGACCATCTCGTCGCTTGCCGCCGCTATTGCGCCCGTGATCAGCCGGTCACAGACATGGCCGAGTCAGCCCTTGCGGCTGGTTGTCACTTTTCCACCGGGCGGTGCTAGCGACATCGTCGCGCGGCTGATCGCCCCTGCGCTGGCCGAGAAGCTGGGCCAATCCGTGGTGGTGGATAACCGCCCCGGTGGTGCGTCTACCATCGGTGCTGTGCACGTCGCCAATGCTGAACCCAATGGCTACACCCTGCTGATGTCCAACTCGGCCCCGATGTTGATCGCGCCAGCGCTGATGGACAAACCCCTTTATGACCCCGTGAAGAGCTTCAGGCATCTGAGCTATGTCGGGGATGTGCCGACCGTGCTGGCGGTGCACCCCTCTTTGGGGGTGAATGACTTTGCAGGCTTTATCGCCTGGGCCAAGTCGCAAAAAGACCCGGTCCCTTATGGCAGCGGCGGTGCGGCGTCCATTGGGCACATTGTTGGCGAACTGCTGGGCCAACAAGCTGGGCTGAAGGTGCTGCACGTGCCCTACCGTGGCGCTGGCCCGATGCGCACCGATCTGTTGGGTGGGCAGTTGAAGGTGGCGGTAGACGCCTTGCCCCAAAACCTGCAGTTTCGCAAAACCGGGCAGTTGCGGCTGCTCGCGATCACTTCTGCCAAGCGTGTTGTACAAGCTAACGATATTCCTACTCTGGCGGAGCTTGGTTATCCCTCCTTGGTCGCCGAAAATTTTGTCGGTTTATCTGCACCCGCGGCAGTGCCGCCGGCGGTGGCCCAGATGCTGATCAAAGCCGTTAACGATGTGATGGCGATGCCAGACATTCGCAGTAAGTTGCTGGCCCAGGGCTTTGAACTCGAGAATCGGTCGCCGGAGATGTTCACTGCCTTTATCAAGGAACAAGCGGCACTTTGGGCGCCTGTCGTCAAAGCCAGCGGCGCCACCTTATGAGCCGCGTTTTAGTTCTTTTCAGGGGTTTGCGATGACCGCGCCGCGCATCATGGTGGCACTGTTTGGCCCACCCGGCCAGGGCAGCTTTAACGAATCTGGCTACGACGGCGCCATGCGGGCCCGTGCCGCCGGCCACAGCTTAGAGGTGCACTGGATCGCACCGCTGGCGGCGGAAGACCGTGCCGACGCGCTACGCACACTGTGCAAGCAGTCTCCAGACCTGCTGGTCGCTCATGGTGGCCAGGGTGATGAACCTGTGAAACTGATCCATCAGGAGTCTCCTGGAACGGTGTTTGCGATCACCCAAGGCAACTTTCTCGCACCCAACACGGCGTGTTACGAGGTGCTTCAGGAGCAGTCGGCGTTTCTTGCGGGCGTACTGGCCGGCCTTGCCTCCAAAACTGGGGTGGTAGCCCACCTGTCTGGTGAAAAAGTTGGCCCGGGTCTGAAGGGACGTGCGGCGTTTGCCAGTGGCCTGAAACATATCGCACCCAACTGCCGTTTTGTGACTACATTTTGCGGTCGTCAGCATGACCCCGATCTCGCATTCGAGAGTACGCGTCGTTTGCAAGGCATGGGTGCAGACCTGATCTTTGCCATGATTGATGGCGGTCGACCCGGCGTCTCGCGGGCCTGCCAAGAATTGCCCATCCGTCAGATCGGTAATGTGCTGGACTGGGTCACACGTGATCCCGCCGTGTTCCTTGCTTCGGCGGTCGCGGACTCTGGTCGTGGCCTAGCCCAGGCCATTGACGATTTCGCTCATGGCCGGTTGCGAACCGGCGTTTCGGTGACCTATGGGTTAGAGCAGCCGGATTATGTTCGCTTGGTGGTCAATGCAGAACTGAGCGCGCGGTTCGGCCCCCAAATTACTGATTGGACGGCCCGTGTCGCCCAAGGCCTTGTGCAGGTTGACACCCGCTACGACGGGCCGGAACACTGAGGCTGGCCATCCTTGCCGCAATGGCAGGAGGCCCGACGGCGAGCAGCGCCTTAGCCAGTCTGAAACCAGGCCGACTTGGTTTGCAGGTAAGACTGCAGGCTCATCATGTGTTTGTCGCGCGAATTGCCCGACTGCTTGTAGCCGCCAAAAGGCTGCGTCATGTCGCCGTCGCCAAAGCAGTTGACCCAGACCACCCCGGCTTCGAGCTCCCGCACAAATTTATGGGCCTTGTTCAGATCGCGGGTCCAGACCGACGCGGCCAGGCCATAGACCGAGTCGTTGGCCAGGGCCAGCGCTTCCTCGTCGGTCGAGAACGGCACCACCGTGGCTACCGGGCCAAAGATCTCGTCCTGCGCGATGCTCATGCGGTTACTGGCACCAACAAACAGCGCCGGGCACAGGTAGGCGCCGGCCGACAGTGCCGCCCCGGGCGATTCGCCCATCAGCAGCTGGGCGCCTTCTGCCACCCCTCGGGCCATGCGCGCCTGTACATTGCGCAACTGGGCTTGGCTGGCCAGGGGCCCCAGCGTGGTGGCTGGGTCCAGCGGGTCACCGGGTCGGTAAGCCTGCTCGGCTCGTGCCGTGAAGCGCCGCACGAACTCGTCATGGATGTCGCGGTGCACCAGCAGGCGCGAGCCGGCGTTACAAACCTGGCCGGCGTTGTCGTAGATGCCGCCCACCGCTCGGTCCACAGCGGCATCCAGGTCGTACAGGTCAGGTAAAAAAATCTGCGGGCTCTTGCCGCCCGTTTCCAGCGCCACCCGTTTCATATTGGACTGGCCGGCATAAGCCAGCAGCAGCTTCCCCACGGCAGTGGAACCGGTGAACGACAGCTTGATCACATCCGGGTGCAGTGCCAGCGCCCGCCCGGCCTCTGGCCCCAGGCCGTTGACCAAGTTGAACACGCCCGGCGGGCCACCAGCCTCGACAAACAGCTGCGCCAGCCGCGTGCAGGACAGCGGCGCTTGCTCCGCCGGTTTGAGCACCACGCAATTGCCGGCCGCCAAAATGGGCGCCAGCTTCCATACCGCCATCAGCAGCGGGTAGTTCCAAGGGGTAATGGCGCCCACCACGCCCATGGGTTCGTGCGTGATCAGGTGCAGGCTGCCGGCAGCGGTATGGGTGACCGCGCCTTCTACCTTGTCAATGCACTCGGCAAAAAAACGCAGGGTCTTGGTGACTTCCGGCAGGTCGATGTTCAGCACATCGCTGATGGGCTTGCCCATGTCCAGGGTTTCGAGCAGCGCCAGTTCGTCGGCATGCTGCTCGACCAAAGCGGCCAGGCGCAGCAAGACGTCCATGCGTTGGCGCGGCGGCAGACCGCGCCAGCGCCGGTCGTTCCAGGCCTGCAAGCCACTGGCCACCGCGGCGTCTATATCGGCGTCACCACCTTTGGCTATCTGCGCTATCACCCGGCCATTGGCCGGGTTGATGCAGTCAAAGGTGGCCCTATCGAGCGACGTGACGTGCCGGCCCTCAATGAAGTGGCCGGTGGCCATGGACAGCTGTTGTGCCCGTCGCAGCCATTGCGCGTGGGTGTTGGCTTGGGTCTGGGCCTGTGTCATGGTGGGGTCTCTGCTTACTCGGCGACCAGTTCTTCTGGGTAGCCCGGGGCGCGCAACTCCAGGCCGCAGGCCGCCTCGATCATGCGCACCACCTCGGGCGACTGCGCCTCGCTGCCAAACAGGCCGCGCGCGCGCCGGAAAATTTGCTGGGTCAGGCCGCCGAGTTCCAGCGGCACACCGAGCTTCTCGGCAATGCTGTTGACCAGCCCCAGGTCCTTGCAGGCCAGGTCCATGGTGAATTTGACGTTGTAGCTGCCGCTGAGCACCAGCTTGGACTCGGTTTCGTGCACAAAGCTGTTGCCTGAGCTGGCACGAATGGCGCGGTAGGTGGCGTCGGGGTCGACGCCGTACTTAGCCGGCACCATCATCGCCTCACCCGCTGCCACCAGGTGGATGAAGGCCAGCATGTTGGTGACCACCTTGACCACCGAAGCGCTGCCGAGCTTGCCCAGGTAGATCACCTCGCCGCCCATCACCTTCAGAATGCCATCGACGCGCGCCGCTGTGGCCGGGTCACCGCCCACCAGTACCGTGATCTGACCGGAGCTGGCCAGATGGACGCCACCCGTCACCGGGCACTCCAGCACCTCGATGCCGCGCGCCTGCGCCAGCCCTTGCAGACGCTGCAGGTCCTCAAAGTCGGTGGTGCTCATCTCGATCCAGACGGCGCCGCTGGGCAGGCTCTCAAACACGCCGCCCGGGCCCTCGACCACTCTGCGCGAGGCTGCTGGCGAGGGCAGGGCGGTGATCACCACGTCGGCCTGGCGGCACACGCCGGCCACGTCATCCGACCAAGCGGCACCGCCTTCGAGCAGTCGCTGCGCGCTGGCCTTGTGCAGGTCGGTCACTGTGACCTTGTAGCCCGCTTTCACCAGGCTGTTGCAGAGGGGTTCGCCCAGGTTGCCCAGGCCGATAAATCCGATGTTCAAGCTGTCGTTTGCCATGTTGCATTCCGTCTCGGTAGTGTGTCAGATGGGGACCAACGCACAGTTTAGGCGCAAACAGCGAGTGCCCGTTGGCGGCAATTCGAGCAATTGACCTGAGCGGGGGCATGAATGTAGATTTGCTATTAAATAAGTAGCAAACTATTCAATAACGACGGGGCCTAAGGCCTGTTTTCGTCATTACCGCAGACACTCCCGTCATTCCCGCGCACGCGGGAATCCAGGGGTGCATGGATCCCCGGTCAAGCCGAGGATGACGAGAGGGGTGGCCGAGGATGACGCTGCCTCTCGTCATTCCCGCGCACGCGGGAATCCAGGGGTGCATGGATCCCCGGTCGTAGCCGAGGATGGCGAGAGGGGTGCCGGGGAGGACGACCGCGGCAGTGTCCGCCGTCAGCGGATGCCTTCCAGCTTCACGCCATACTCCAGCGCCACGTCCAGCAGGCTGGCCAGTTGGTCATGGGCGTAGGTGGTAAAGACATACAGATCGAACTCGGTCTCGCCCAGGCGGTGCAGGCTGCAAGGCAGGTGGTGGTGCCCGCTCAGGCGCAGTTCACCGACCGGGAAGGCGGCAGGCCGGCAGTCCAGCGCAAACAGCTTGGACAGGGTGTCCAGGCAGCGCGGGCCCTGCACCTTGATGCGGCAGCGCGCGTGGCTCAGGTCAGTCACGCCGCCCACGTCCGCACCAATGGCTGCGCGCAGTACCGGGTATGGGTCGCCAGCAGCGTCGCCAATCAGCAGCCATTCTTCCGGGCCGGTGCGCATCAGCAGGCCGAGGTGGGTCGCCTGGATTTGCCCTGTAGGCCCCGGGGGTGTCTGGCCGAGCAGTTGGGTCAGCGCGGCGTGAAGCCCGGCTTCGCCCGACACCCAGGTGCTGACCAGCACGGCCTGCGGCACCAGGCCAGCCCGGATGCGTACGCCGACGCCTCCGTCAAGGGCTGGGCGTTCGCCCAAGGTATGCCCCTCAAAAGGGCTGCGGTAAAGCGATGCATCAACCACGGTAGCGCACTCCTTCGGCGTCCAGGAAGCAGGGGTCGACCACCCGCAGGCGGTATTGGCGGCCCTGCACCGGCGATGCAGCAATGATCTCCTGGCCCACGCGGCTTGTGCCGCCCTGCAACAGACCCAGGCCAATCGACTTGCCCAGGGACTTGCTGTAGGTGGTGGAGGTGATATGGCCACGGCCATGGCCGGCGATCTTGTCGTCGGCAAAAAACAGAATGGCGCCATTGGACGGCACAGCACCGTCTTCGGCCGGCTCCAGACCGACCAGGGTAGGGCGATCAGGCCGCGCCAAATGCTCACTGCGCCGCAGCGCGTCGCCCCAGAAGGGCTTGATCTTGCTGGCCATCTTGCCTGCGCCCACGTCATCCAGCGTGGTGCGGCCGTCCATCTCGGAGCCGACCACATGGCCTTTTTCAATGCGCAGCGAGGCCAGCGCCTCCAGGCCATAGGGGCGCAGCTGCCAAGGCTGGCCGGCCTGCAGCAGGTGGTCCCAGATCAATTGGCCATGGTGGGTCGGCGCATAGACCTCGTAGGCCAGCTCACCCGAGAACGTGAGGCGGATGATGCGGATGCCCACCCCAGCCAGCGCGCCGGTCAGGCAGACGTCGTGCACGCCCATGTGGGGAATGGCCTCGTTGCTGAAGTCAATGGCCGGGAAGGCCGCTTGCATCACCTCGCGCACCTTGGGGCCCGCCAAGCTCATCGCCGCCCACTGGTCGGTGACCGAGGCCACCGTGACCCGCAGCTCCGGCCACACCACCTGCAGCAAGAACTCCAGGTGGCTCATTACCCGGCCGGCCTGCCCGGTGGTGGTGGTCATGAAGAACTCGGTCTCGCCAATGCGGCTGGTGGTGCCGTCGTCCATCACGATGCCGTCTTCACGCAGCATGAAGCCATAGCGCGCCTTGCCCACCGGCAGCTTGGCAAAGCCGTTCACATAGACCCGGTTCAAAAATTCGGCGGCATCTGGCCCGTGCAGCGCGATCTTGCCCAGGGTGGAGGCGTCGGCGATGCCGACCTGCTCACGCACGATCGCCATTTCGGCCTTGTAGGCCTCGGA
>CAMCZF010000092.1 GCA_945885775.1 Rhodoferax sp. OV413
CCAGGGCGTCGTCAATGGCGTCTTCGAGCTCCTGGCCCGTGGCCGGGAGAGTCACAAATTTTTCAGGGCCGCGGTAGACCTGGCGTCGCTCGAAATCCATGATGCCACGACGCAGGGCCTTGTAGGCAGCGTCCTGGTCGCTGGCGCGCAGCGTGGTGTAGACGTTGAGTCCGCGGGTGTAGGTCTCGTCGCCGTACTGCGTGAACATCAGTTGGCGCACCATCTCGGCCACATATTCAGCGTGCACCCGGCTGTTGTCTGAGTTGGTTTTGACCTTGAGCTCTTCTTTTTTGGCCGTGGCGGCCTGATCGGCGGTGATGAAGCCATTCTCCAGCATGCGGTCAATGATGTGCAGTTGCCTGGCCCGTGCCCGCTTGGGGTTGGCGATCGGGTTGTAGGCCGACGGCGCCTTGGGTAGACCGGCCAGCATGGCGGCCTCAGCGATGCTGAGGTTTTTGAGTTCCTTGCCGAAATAGGCCTCTGCCGCCGAGGCAAAGCCGTAGGCCCGGTTGCCGAGAAAAATCTGGTTCATATAGATCTCGAGGATCTTGTCCTTGCTGAGCCTGTGCTCGAGCTTGAAAGTCAGCAAAATTTCGTAAATCTTGCGGGTGTAGGTTTTTTCTGACGACAGGTACACATTACGCGCCACCTGCATGGTGATGGTGGAGGCACCTTGGCTCTTGAGTCGACCCAGGTTGGCCAAGGCCGCACGCAGCACGCCCTTGTAATCAACACCGCCGTGCTCGTAAAAACGCGCGTCTTCGATCGCCAACACGGCGTCGGTCATAATTTTCGGGATTTGTTTGATCGGGGTTAGCTGCCGGCGCTCCTCGCCAAATTCACCGATCAGGGCGCCTTCGACCGACAACACCCGCAGCGGCAATTTGGGGCGGTAATTCGATAAATCGGAAATATCAGGCAGGTTGGGGTAGGCCACCGAGAGCGCCACCGCCACCAGAATCAGCACCGACAGCGCTCCCGCCAGCGCCAGGCCTGCGCCCCACAAAGCGGCCAAGCCAACCCACTTGAGTGCCTTAGCGCCAGGCGTAGCATCGGCAGTTGGCGGGCGGGGCGGCATTTTTTGGGGCATGAGGGACTTTAAGTGGCAGCGGAGAGATTATAAAAACGATGCGAGGACTGGGCCCGTCGCTAGCGTCGGACCCGTTGGTGAAAGTAATTAGTTCCGGGTCCAGGATCTTGCTGATAGCATTCCAACAGCCGCAGTTGATTTTTCTCATGCTGTGGGCTTGAGTTTAAGGGGTGGTTGTGTTTTCTCTGGGGTCCTTGTTCAGCCGTCAATCCGCGCCAATGCTGGGCCTGGACATCTGCTCATCCAGCGTCAAGCTGGTTGAGCTCGGTCGGCATGCCTCTGGCCAATTGCTGCTCGTCCATTGCGGCCATGAACTGCTGCAGCCAGGCTGGGTCCACGACGGTCAGATTGACAAGTTCGACGAGGTGGCACAAGCCGTGCGCCGGTTGGTCCGGCGCAGCGGGAGCAAGGCGCGCAACGTGGCCATGGCACTGCCTGCCTCGGCGGTCATCACCCGCAAGATTCACCTGCCGGCCGGCCTGAGCGAGGCCGAGCTGGAATTGCAGGTGGAGGCCGAGGCCAACCAGTACATTCCCTTTCCTATGGACGAGGTCAGCCTCGATTTTTGCGCCATTGGCCCCAATGTCACAGCCCCCGATGAGATCGACGTCATGATCGCCGCCTCACGCAAGGAGAAAGTTCAGGACATTCAGGGCCTGGCTGAGGCTGCCGGGCTCAAGCTGTCGGTGCTGGACGTGCAGACCTATGCCTCACGCCGTGCCGCCGAGCGGCTGATCGCTGATCTGCCTTTGCTGGCGCCGTCGGAGGCCATCGTGGCGCTGTTTGAAATCAGCAGTCGCGCCACCCGCTTGCAAGTGTTGCAGGGGCAGGAGCTGCTTTACGAGCGAGACCAGGCGTTTGGTGGCACCCAGTTGACCCAACTGATCGTGCGCGAGTACGGCTTCTCTCTGGAAGAGGCCGAGAACCGCAAACGCAGCGGTGATCTGCCCGAAGATTACCCGGCCAGCGTGCTGGCGCCTTATCTGTCGAGCGCCGCGCAGGAAGTCGGGCGGGCCCTTCAGTTCTTCTTTACCAGCACGCCGCATAGCCAAGTCGATCACATCCTGCTGGCAGGTGGAGCGTCGGCCGTGCCGGGGCTGGCGGCTGTGTTGCATGAGCAGACTGGCTTTGCCTGTACCGTGGCGCAGCCTTTTCTCGGCATGGATCTTGGCAGCAGGGCGTCCGACGGCAAGCTGCTCCACGAGGCGCCGTCTTACCTGACGGCTTGCGGCTTGGCGCTGCGGAGGTTCGCCGCGTGATTCTGATTAACCTGTTGCCACACCGTGAGCTGGCGCGCAAGCGGCGGCAGGACATCTTCAATCGGGGGCTCGGTCTGGCAGCGTTGCTGGGCGGTGTGGTCGCTGCATTGGTGTTTGTCGCATTTCAGGCGCAGATCTCGGCCCAGCAAGAAAAAAACCAATTGCTGCAAACCGAAATTACCCGTTTTGACGCCCAGATCAAGGATATCGCCAGCCTGCAGACCGAGATCACGTCGCTGCGCGCGCGCCAACAGGCGGTTGAGGACCTGCAGGCCGACCGTAATTTGCCGGTGTATTTGCTGACAGAACTGGTCCGACTGCTGCCTGAGGGGGTCTTTATCGCCAGTTTGCGCCAGGACGCCCAGGCCCTGACACTCCTGGGTATGGCCCAGTCCAATGAGCGGGTGTCGGAGCTGCTGCGCAATCTTGGCAACCAGTCGCCCTGGTTTGCCCGCCCCGAGCTGGTGGAAATCGTCGCTGGCACGCTGGCCTTGTCACCGCGCGAACAGCGCCGGGTGGCCAACTTCACCATCCGGGTACGCCTGGTGCGGGCCAGTGAAACCGACAAACCCAAAACGGCCGGCGTCCCCGCGCTGCCCGTCAGCGCGCCTCGGCCGGGCCAACCATGATGAAGCCTGCCAACCCATTCCATCTTCCCAGCCGATCCGCACACCGCCTGGACCTGGGCCAACTGCGCGCGCAGTTCACCGGCCTTAACCCGCGGGACCCGGCCAGTTGGCCGGCACTGCCGCGCCTGGCCTTGCTGCTGTTGGTGAGCTTACTGGTGTTGTTGGCCCTTTGGTTTGCCCTGCTCCAGGGCTATCAGGACGCCTTGGTGGCCGAGCAAAACCGGGAAGCCAAGCTGCGCGAGGAATTCCAACAAAAATTAGCCAAAGCGGTCAACCTGGAGACGCTCAAAAAGCAGCGTGAGCAGGTTCGCCAGTATGTGAACCAGCTGGAAAAGCAGCTGCCCAGCAAGGCCGAAATGGATGCACTGCTGTCGGACATCAACCAGGCTGGGCTGGGCCGCAGCCTGCAGTTCGATTTGTTCCGGCCGGGCCAGGTTGCCGTCAAGGAGTACTACGCCGAGCTGCCGATCGCGGTGCGGGTCAGCGGGCGCTACCACGACATTGGCGCCTTTGTCGCCGACGTCGCCAAACTCTCGCGCATTGTGACGCTTAACAACCTCAACATTCAGCCGCTGCCCCAGCGAGAGGGGGTGCTGGCCATGGACGCCACCGCCAAGACCTTCCGCTACCTGGACGCTGATGAGGTGGCAGCGCAACGGCTGGCGGCCGCCGCCGCCGCCAAGGCCAAGGCAGCCAAAAAATGAGCTGGCCGACCATGCAATATGTGTTTCGTCTGGGCGGACTGCTGGCTGTGCTTGGGCTGTTGGGTTGCGGCGCAGCCACTCAGGACGAGCTCACGCAGTGGATCAGCCAGCAAAAAAGTCAGACCCGCCCGCGCGTGCCAGCCATTGCCGAGCCCAAGCAGTTTCAGCCTCACGCCTATTCGCCGGCCTCGTCGGTGGACCCGTTCAGCAACCAGCAACTGACCCAGGCGCTCAAGCGCGACAGCGCGACGGTGAGCGCTGGAACCGCTTTGCTCGCCCCTGAATTGGCACGCCGCAAAGAGGCGCTAGAGGCGGTACCGATGGATGCCATGGCGCTGGTTGGTACCATGGTGCGGGCTGGTCAGCCGGTGGCGCTGGTCAAGGTAGACCGCATGCTGTACCAGGTCCGGCCGGGCCACCACCTTGGGCAGAACTACGGTCGCGTGGTTCGCATCACCGAGACCGAGCTCACCCTGCGGGAGGTGGTACAGGACGCCATGGGCGATTGGGTTGAACGCAGCGCCAGCTTGCGGTTGCAGGAGAAGTCAAAATGAAAACAGCTCACCACCCATGGGCCGCACGGGCTGCACGGGTTTCGCGCCGCCTTGGCCTGGCCCTGTGTCTGCTGGGCACGGCAACGATGGTCTTAGCGCAAAACAACCTGGAAGCGGTGACGGCGTCGCTGCAAGACGGGCAGGAGATCGTCAAGATTGACCTGACACAGCCGCTGACGGTGGCGCCGGCGGGCTTTGTGCTGCAGTCGCCGGCGCGCATTGCGCTCGATTTGCCTGCCATCGGCAACGGCACTGGACGCACCAACTACGAGTTTGGCCTGGGCAACCTCAAATCCATGACGCTGGTGCAGGCCGGTGACCGCATGCGGCTGGTGCTGAACCTGAAGCAAGCCGGCGCCTACAGCACGCGGCTGGTGGGGCGGTCGCTGCTGGTGATGTTGTCTGGGCCCGCCGGTCCGGCGGGCGCTACTGCGCCGGTGTCAGTGGCGGCTGACAGTCGCAGCCGAACCCCGCAAGCGCTCAAAGACCTCGATTTTCGGGTGGGCCCGGACGGCGCTGGACGTGTCATCGTCACACTGGCTCATGACCAGGTCGGGGTCGACCTGCGCCAGCAGGGTCAGACGCTGGTGGCCGAGTTCTTGCAGTCCAGCCTGCCTGAAGGCCTGCGCCGGCGGATCGATGTGACTGATTTTTCGACGCCGGTCCAGACCGTGACCCTGTCGCAGGCGGGCGACCGGGTGCGCATGGTCATCGAGCCCAAGGGCGCCTGGCTGCACTCGGCCTACCAAAGTGAGCGGCAATTTGTGGTGGACATCCGGCCGGTGCGGGTTGACCCGGCCAAACTGACCGCCGGGCCGGGTTTCAGCGGACAAAAGCTGTCGCTCAATTTCCAGAACATCGACGTGCGCGCCCTGCTGCAGGTGATTGCCGACTTCTCCAGCTTCAACATCATCACCTCAGACTCGGTAACCGGCTCGGTCACCCTGCGTCTGCAGGACGTGCCCTGGGACCAGGCGCTGGACATCATCCTGCAGACCAAAAGCCTGGGTATGCGCAAGACCGGCAATGTGTTGTGGATTGCGCCGCGTGAAGAAATCAGCGCCCGCGAGAAACTGGAGCTGGAAGCCTCAGCGGCCCTGCAGGGCTTGGAGCCGGTGCGCACCCAATCTTTCCAGATGAACTACACCAAAGCCGCCGAGGTGGCCGCGCAACTCACTGGCAGTGGCGGCTCGGCTGGCGCCAGCGTGTCGCGACTGCTCAGCCCGCGCGGCAGTGCCATCTCAGAGACTCGCACCAACCAACTGTTTGTGACCGACGTGCCTGCCAAGCTGGAGCAGGTGCAACAGCTGATTGCCAAGCTGGATATTCCGGTGCGCCAGGTGCTGATCGAGGCCCGCATCGTCGAGGCCTCAGACACGTTTGGCAAGTCGCTCGGTGTGCGTTTGGGTGGCAGCGATCTGCGCGCACCCAGGGGCGGCGACGGTGGCTACCAGGTGATTGGCGACAACCGGGTCGCCTTTGGTTCCAGCTACGCCAATGCCGTGGCCAGCAGTGGCGCTGGCGGCGCGGTAGATTTGACCAGCAACTTTGTCAACCTGCCAGCACTCGGGCAGGGTGGCTACAGCCCGGCAGCTTTTGCGGTGTCCATTTTCAGTTCGGCCGCCAATCGCTTTTTGAATCTTGAACTGTCGGCATTAGAGGCCGACGGCAAGGGTAAGGTGGTGTCGAGCCCGCGCGTGGTCACCGCCGACCAGATCAAGGCCCTGATCGAGCAGGGCACCGAGCTGCCCTACCAGGTTGCCTCGTCCAGCGGTGCCACCTCTATCGCCTTTCGCAAGGCCAACCTCAAGCTTGAAGTCACACCGCAGATCACCCCCGAGGGCAGCATCATTCTGGATCTGGATGTAAATAAAGACAGCGTGGGCCAGTCGACCCCGGCCGGTTTTGCCATTAACACCAAGCACATCAAAACGCAGGTGTTGGTGGAGAACGGCGGCACCGTTGTGATTGGCGGCATTTTTGAGCTGACCGAATCCGAAACCGAAACCAAGGTGCCGCTGCTGGGTGACCTGCCCGGCGTGGGCAACCTGTTCAAGAACCGCTCCCGCGTCTCCAACAAGCAGGAACTGCTGGTCTTCATCACCCCCAAGGTGGTGGCGGATCGGGCGGTGTCTCGGTGACGGTTGCCTTACCTCTGAGGAGCAGGGTCATGGGTGTATCCAGATTTTTCAGCTTGATCGGGCTGGCCTTAGGTCTAGGGCTGGCACTGGGGATGGGACTGGTCGCCTGCGGCGGCGGCGGCGGCAACGCCGGCAGCAACCCCAATAGCCCGGCCGACCCGGTGGTGAGCGCCGTCGTCAAAACTGCCAGCCTGGCGCTGACCCTGGTGGACGGCGCTGGCACCGTGGTCGCCAACCGCGGCCTGTCGCAAACCGAATCGCGTTACCTGCGCATGGTGCTGACGGACAGCAGTGGCATCGCCTTGCCCTTCAGCCGGGTGACGGTGACGCTGGATTCGACCAACGCCCGTCTGGTCCCGGCCGCTGGGGTTGATTTGACCGATGCGACAGGCGTCTTGCTGATGCGCATCACGCCGGCGGATGTCACCGCCGCCGGCCCGGTGCAAGCCACCGCGGCCGCCACAGTGGCCGGTGTGGTCGTAACCCAAACCCTGGACATGCAAATTGCGGCCGGCACGGTCAGCCTCACTGGCATGAGTGCCACGCCGGCCAGTGTGCAAAACGGCCAGTCGGTCAATGTGTCAGTGAATGTGTTGGTGAACGGTGCGCAGGCCGCATCCAACGCGCTGGCGGTGGCGTTCACCAGTGGTTGTGGTACGGTCTCGCCGGCCTCCAGCTTGGTGGATGGCAATGGCCGCGCAACGGGTGTGATCCAAACCATCAATGCGGGCAACTGTTCCGTGCTGGCCACGGCCGCTGGTGGCGTGACCAGCAGCGCCGCCTTTACGGTGACTGCGCCACCCATCACTGGCATCCGGTTTGTCAGCGCCACACCCTCGGTCATTTACCAGGCCGGTTCGGTGGGGGCCAATATCTCGCTGGTCAGTTTCAAGGTGGTCAACTCGGTGGGGGCGGCGGTGCAGGGTGAAAACGTGACCGCCAGCCTGTCCAATACCGACGGCGGCATCAATTTTTGCGGCTCGCCCTCGGTCGGCACCTCCGGTGCGGATGGCGTGGTGACCTTTTCAGTGTGTGCTGGCACTCTGCCGGCCAATGTGCAGGTGCGCGCCACGCTCAATACCAACCCGCTGATTGCCACCAACTCCAACCTGTTAACGGTCCAGACTGGCGTGGCATCGCAGCGCTTTTTTGACCTGTCGGCGAACAAGCTCAATGTTTATGTGGGGGGGCAGTTCACCACGCAGGTCAACGGCAACAGCATTGATCTCACCGCCTATGCGGCTGATCGCCAAGGCAATCCGGTGCCCGACCGCACCAAGATCATTTTTGTGACCGAGGGTGGACAAATCAACTCAAGCAGCCTGAGCAGCTGTGAAATCAGCGCGGGCAGCTGTACGGTCCGCCTGATCGGCCAAGCCTACCGGCCGCTGGGCTCGTCGGCCGCCAACGGCGACCCGCGCCCAGGCCGGGTCACGGTGCTGGCCTACACCGACGGCGAGGAGCACTTCATCGACGCCAACAACAACAACCGCTATGACGCCGGCGAGCTGTTTGAAGACCTGGGCCTGCCCTACCTGGACAAAGACGAGAGCCGCGCCTTTGTGGCCGCCTACACCAATTTGGTCACAGGCACCAACGACGGTGAGACCTCTTACCCCCTGCCCACCGGCGCCTCGGGTGCGCTGGCCTGCCCGGCGAGCGCCAACACCGGGCTGTCAGTGGCCGGCAGCTGCAACGGCACCTGGGACGGCAATACCAAGGTGCGTCGCGCCCTGGTCGTCATTTTCTCGGGCGGCGAGATCGGCCAGCCCGGTGGCTACGACGCCACGATTCCGGCCATTCACCATACTGCGGTGCTGGCCGCGTCCACCGGTGCGGTGACGGTTCGCCTGTCTGATTACAACGGCAACCCCCTGCCAGCCGACGCCGCGCTCACGGTGCAAACCTTCCCCGCGCTGCCCGCCGGCACCTGCTCTGCCACTCTGGAAGGCAGCACTGTGGGCAGCACCATCGAGCCGACCCAGCACACCGCCACCCTGAAAAGCTGTGTCACCGACGACATGGTGCGCATTACCGCCACCGTCAGTGGCAAGGCGAGTTCGCTGAGTGTGGTGCTGCCTTGACGGTGGTGAGTGCAGCGCATCAGGTGCCCGCCCCGGCCCGCATCACCCTCGTCGGCCTCCCGGGCTCCGGCAAAACCACCGTCGGGCGCCACTTGGCGCGGCGGCTGAGCCTGGATTATCTTGATTCCGACCATGTGATCGAGCAGCGCATTGGCTGCTCGATCCGCACCTATTTTGAGCATGAGGGCGAGGACCGGTTTCGCGACGTCGAGTCTGCGGTGCTGGACGAATTGACCCAAAAGAGCGGTGCCGTCATCTCGACCGGTGGCGGTTCGGTGCTGCGTGAGGTTAACCGGCAGCGCCTGCATGAGCGTTGCCAAGTGATTTACCTCAATTCGCACCCCGACGATCTGTTTCGCCGTTTGCGGCATGATGTGAACCGGCCCTTGCTGCAGGTGGCAGACCCGCTGACCCGCCTGCGCGACCTGCACGCGGTGCGCGACCCGCTGTACCGCGCCACCGCACATTTCATCATTGAGACCGGCCGGCCGTCAGTGGCCACGCTGGTGAACATGATCGTGATGCAACTGGAGCTGTCAGGCGCCATGCCCAGTCGTTAGCCTGACCCCGCCCTCCCGGCCCTTCCGGTGCCGCCCGGCTGCCTCTAAACTCGCTGCTATGAACTTTTCTGAATTGCAGACCGTCTCCATCGACCTAGCCGACCGCAGTTACCCCATCGTCATTGGCAGTGGTCTGCTTGACCAGCCGCAGACCTACGCGGATTTGCCAAACGCCAGCCAGGCGCTGATCGTGACAAACAGCACCGTGGCGCCGCTGTACTTGCAGCGTCTGCGCGGCGCTTTGCAGGGCAAATACCGTCAGGTGCTGGACGTGGTGCTGCCCGATGGCGAGCAACACAAAACCTGGCAGACCTTGAACCTGATTTTTGACGCGCTGCTGGGTCAGGGTTGCGACCGCAAGACGGTGCTGTTTGCCTTGGGTGGTGGCGTGGTGGGCGATATGACCGGCTTTGCCGCCGCCAGCTTCATGCGCGGCGTGCCCTTTGTGCAGGTGCCCACCACCCTGTTGGCGCAGGTGGATTCGTCAGTGGGGGGCAAGACCGGCATCAACCACCCGCTGGGCAAGAACATGGTCGGCGCTTTCTATCAGCCGCAGATGGTGGTGTGTGATCTGGATACGCTGCTCACCCTGCCGCCGCGTGAGCTCAGCGCCGGCCTGGCCGAAGTCATCAAGTACGGGCCGATCGCCGATCTGGCCTTTTTGGAATGGATCGAGGCTAACCTGAATGCGCTGTTGTCGCGCAACCCCGCGGCGCTGGCACATGCCGTCAAGCGCAGCTGCGAGATCAAGGCCTGGGTGGTGGGGCAAGATGAGCGCGAGGCTGGCCTGCGTGCCATCCTCAACTTTGGCCACACCTTTGGTCACGCCATTGAGGCCGGTCTGGGCTATGGCGAATGGCTGCACGGCGAGGCCGTGGGTTGCGGCATGGTGATGGCGGCGGAATTGTCCTGCCGGCTCGGTTTGGTGGACCAGCCCTTTGTGCAGCGCCTAAAGGCGCTGATTGCCCGTGCCGGTTTGCCGGTGCGCGGGCCACAGTTGGCGGCGGGCGACAACGCTGGACGCTACTTGGCGCTGATGCGGCTGGACAAAAAGGCCGAGGCTGGTGAGATCCGTTTTGTGCTGATCGACGGGCCTGGCCAGGCGGCGGTGCGCCCGGCGCCGGATGCGCTGGTGCAGGAAGTTATTTCAAATAACTGTGATTGATGCCACCCACAAGCATTTTTTGTTTGTAAATTTTCCGAATTCGGTTTGTGACTTACTCCTAAGTATTCTGCGATCAGGTTTGCAGCTTCGCTAGATTCTGGTAGTCATTTACTGCCCATTTTTTCGCTGAGGTGGCGCTGATCTGTTTCAGACAACTCGGGTTTGCGACAACATGCGGTGACGCGCCCTGTGTTTAACCGCTTTGTGGATGCGTTAATTTCCGGTGCCCGATTCCTCACGCTATACGCTGCTGACGCCGACTTCAAATTAGCCAGCCAGCCAGCCAGACCATTTTTGTTTGCCAGCTCGATGCCCTTCGGCGGTTCGCTGTATGCGGGACCAAATGCGTCGATGGTGGATAAGTCAAAAATCGGCAACTGCGTCCGTGCCAACACGTCAGTGACTTTGACAACGCAAAGTAGGACTTTCGGAGGATCCTCTGGGAATTGAAAAAATTCTGCACAAAGAGTGTCAATGCTAATATGGCGCTCACAGTGCTATTTCAAAAATATGGTTTTTAGGGCTGCAGGGTATCCATGAGAGTTGTTAAGCGGGTATTTCCTGCAATGTTTTGGGTCCGTCGCCTCTTCGCGGCGGCTGCCTGCCTGTTGGTCGTGGCTTGTGGCGGCGGCGGCGGGCCAGAGGCCGTGGTTGCCATGTTCAGCACGATGCCTGCGGCCGTCACTCTCGCAATTGGCGAAACGCCCACCTACACCATCGGCGGTGGCATCGCTCCCTACACAACCAACAGTTCCAACCTGAATTTCGCCTCAGCTTCCGTCAGCGGAAGAACACTGACGATCACAGGCAAGGCTGCCGGCGCGGCCACTGTTACCGTGTTCGATGCCACGGGCAAGTCGCTTGGCACAGTAGCCACTGTCGGTTCTTCGGCCACTACTGTGCCCCTTTTCGTTGCGGCGCCAGAAGCCGTCACGGTGCCGCTGAGTACGGCGCCAAGCTATGCCATCAGCGGCGGCGTCGGCCCCTATACCGCGAGCAGCAGCAATGCCGCAGTTGCCTTTGCGTCTGTTAACGGCGCCAGCTTGTCGATCGCCGGTTTAGGGACTGGTGTGGCTCAGGTCAGTGTTTTTGACGCGTTGGGCGAGACCAAGGTCGTCAATGTGACCGTAGGGTCCGGCAACGCCGCCATCGCCCTGTTTACCACCGTGCCTGGTACGGCCACCATTGGCGTAGCGGACAAGCCGACGTACACCATTGGGGGCGGCACCGCGCCATACACAGCAAGCAGTACCAATGCAGGGCTGGTCAAGGCGACAGTCAGCGGTACCACCTTGACGCTTGAGGGTGTTGCAGCCGGTACTGCGCAGATTCAAATTTTTGATGCGACCGGTACATCGCGCGCGGCGATTGTGACAGTCGGCTCTGGCAGTCCTGCCGTCGCCCTGTTCATGACCGCCCCCAGCACGGTGACGGTAGCACCGGCTGCGGTCGCGACTTACGCCATTGGAGGCGGCACGGGGCCGTACACGGTGAGCACCAGCAACGCCGCGTCTGCGACGGTGGCGGTGGCGGGCTCGACGCTGAGCATCACCGGCGGGGTGGCGGGCACGGCGCAGGTGACGGTGTTTGATGCGGCCGGAGCGTCTGTCAATACGCTGGTGACGGTGAGCACGGGGAACACCCCGAATGCGCTGTTTGTGACCGCGCCCAGCGCGGTGAGCCTGGCCCTGGGGACCCCGCAGACCTACACCATTGGTGGCGGCACGGCACCTTATTTGGTCAGCACCAGCAGTGCTGGGGTGGTGACAGCGGCGGTGAGCACGGGCACCACCCTGACGCTGACGGGTGTGACGGCGGGCACGGCGCAAGTGGTTATCTTTGATGCTACGGGCAACTCGGTCAGCGTGAGCGTGACGGCGACCACGACGGCGCTGTTCATCACCGCGCCCAGCGCGGTGACAGTGGCGCCTGGCACGACGGCGGGCTACACCATCAGCGGGGGCACGGCGCCCTACACGGTGAGCAGCAGCAACGGCGCGGCGGCCTCGGCCGTGATCCCGTTGGGCACGACGACCTTGAACATCACGGGTGTGGGCGCAGGTACGGCGGAGATCACGGTGTTTGATGCCCGGGGCGTGCAGGTGAAGACGGTGGTGACGGTGAGTGCGGTCACGAGCCCGACCCTGTTCATGACCGCCCCCAGCACGGTGACGGTAGCACCGGCTGCGGTCGCGACTTACGCCATTGGAGGCGGCACGGGGCCGTACACGGTAAGCACCAGCAACGCCGCATCTGCGACGGTGGCGGTGGCGGGCTCGACGCTGAGCATC
>CAMCZF010000093.1 GCA_945885775.1 Rhodoferax sp. OV413
ACGTGGGCAAGCAGTGCGCCTATCGCACGATACCCTTGTCTGACGGTTTGCGCCTCAGTGTTATCCAGAGGACTGAGCGGGGCGCGCATCGGCAGCCAGCGGTCGTCGCCGGTCTGCTCGGCCAGCATGGCCTTGTAAACGCCGACAAACGGCATGCCGGGTTTGACCGACAACAAGGCCAGCAAGGCGCTCATGAGTTGGGTGTCTTCAGCGCTGACCTGTGCCGGGGCGTCGATCACACGGCGCATCAGCCGCGGCGCGATGTTACCCAAGCCGTTGATGGAGCCCACGCCACCGGTGAGCATAACGGGGGCCACTTGGGGCTCAGACCCGACCAGCACGGCCAAGCCAGGGAATGCCTTCACCAGCCCCAGGGCATGCGCCAAGTCGCCACCGCTGTCTTTGACACCGGCGATCTGCGTGGGGTGCCGGCGCAGCAGCTCGGCAATGGCGGCATGCGAAAAGCTGTAGGTGCTCATGGCCGGAAAGTGGTACAGCAGCACCTTGATGGCGTCACTGCCAATGCCCTCAATGACTTGCGATACTGCATCCACAACACCGGCATCGCGCGGCTGCTTGTAATAGAACGGCGGCATGAACAGGTGCCGGTGGACGCCCAGTCGGGTGGCGTGCCGCCCCAGCGTGATGGCGTCGCCCAGCGCCGAGGCGGTGGTGGTGACCACCACTTGGTCTGGGCGGATGCCGCTGCCCAGCATGGACTCCAGCAGCGCCTGCCGCTCAGCAACAGTGAAGGCCGGGCCCTCACCCGTGGTGCCAAACAGGGTGACACCGTCGCAGCCAGCGGCCAACATGCGATGGGCGTGGGCGATGGCCAGCGGCGTGTCCAGATCGCCTTTGGGCGAAACGGGCAAGAGCAGGGCGGGCCAGAGGCCGTGAATGGCAGGGTTCAAGGGGGTTCTCCTATTGGTTGGGGACATTCATGACCCGGCTACGGGCACTGTTGATGTGGGCGTCGAGCAGCGCGGCCGCCTGCGCCGCATTGCGCTCGCGCAGGGCGGCGATGAAGCTGAGGTGTTCTTGCATCGCCGGGATCAGCCGGGCCGGCGTGATGACGCTCTGCTCCAGCTTGATCAGTCGCACGCGCAGGCTGTTGACGCGGTAGAGGTCAGAGACGATCTCATTGCCGAGTGCGTCCACCATGCGGTCGTGCAAGCCCCAGTCCAGCGCCTGGGCGTCGTCCAGCACTTGGGCGTCGGTGGTGCTGGCCCTGTTGGCACGCGCCAGGATCTGCTGGTGTGCGGCCTCAATGGCAGTCAGTTCCGAGTCGCTGGCGCTCTGCACAAAGGCCAGCACCGCCTCGCGCTCGATCATGCTGCGCACCTGAAACGCGTTGCGGATGAGTTTGAGGTCAACATGGGCGATCTGCAAGCCGCGTTGCGGCACGGTTTTGATCAAGCCGCCGGCCTCCAGGCGCGGGATCATCTCGCGCACGGCACCCAAAGGCATGTCCAGCAGGGTCATCAACTCGCGTTGTGAGATGAACTGGCCCGGCAGAATGGCACCGCTCAGAATCTGCTGGGTGAAGCCTTGGTAAGCGCGAACCCGTTGGCTGACCGTCTCTGGTCCGGTCATGGGAACGACTTCGGGTGCTACTATTTTTGTAGCTGTTACACCTACTCTCATAAGGCCAGAACGCCTTTTTTGAGCAAAATGTTGCCATAGATACGGCCCTCACCGGTGGCTACCACCGCAAAGGCTTGCGCGGCGCGCTCATAAAAGGCAAAACGCTCTAGCGACGCGGCTTGCGGGTGACCATGCTGGCTCAGTAAGGTGTTGAACTCGGCCACGGCGGGCGGCACGCTGGTCGCGTCTCCCACCACCTGCATGGTCAGCGCGGCGTGGGTCACAAAATTGTCAAGTGGCAGCACCGACAGCACGGCGTCCAACACGGCCGGTGCCGACAGGCCAGGCAGTCGGACCAGGCGTTTGGCGTGAGTCGCCGCCGGGAAATTGGCGTCGGCCAACACGATCTCGTCGCCATGGCCCATGGAGGCCAGAATATGCAGCAGTTCGGGCGTCAACAGGGGCGATAAACCTTTGAGCATGGCGTGAGAGCGATCAGGACAATTGCTGTTGACGAACTAACATGTTAGCCATAGTATCAGGTGAAATTGCAGCCTGTCAACGACTTGCATCAAACGACATGCATCAAACGACCTGTATCACACTTCCGCCATGGCCACTGTGTCGACCCTGCCCCCTGAGCCCCTCGCGCTGACCGATGCGGCATTCATTGCTGGCGCTGAAGTGCCGGCTGCGCTTTTGGGGCGCTTGAATGAGTTGCCAGACTGGCGTCTGCACCCGGACCAGTTGCCCCTGCAGTTGGCCCGCGATGGCTATGTTTTGCTGCGCGGCGCGCTGCCCCGGGACGCTGTGCTGGCCGCCCGGCGCGATGTGCTGCAGCGCCTGGCTGCGGTGGGCGAGATTGCCGAGCCGGCTGAGGCCGCCTTGGCCACAGGCCGCAGCCAGCGTGCGGCCTTGCACCCGGACCTAGGCGCTTTTTGGCAACAGGTGTGTGAATCGCCCGCCTTGCGCAGCGTGAGCCACGGCCCGGCGCTGGCCGATGTGTCGGCGGCCGCACTGGGTTGTGCCACCGTTCCCTTTGATTTTTTGTGGCTGCGCACCATGGCGCAGGGCCGGGCCAGCCCGCTGCACTTTGACCATGTCTATATGAACCGAGGCTCCCAGCGCCTGGTCACGGCCTGGATCCCCTTGGGCGATGTGCCCTTGCGCGCTGGGCCGCTGGTGGTGGTGGAGGGCTCGCACCGGTTTGAGGACCTGATCGCGCGCTACCGTGGTGTTGACGTGGACCGCGACAGCTTGCCGGGCTCTTTTCCAGAAGACGCTGTCGCCTTTGCCCAAGGCCGTCAAACCCGCTTGCTGACCACGGCCTTCCAGGCTGGCGACGTGATGCTGTTTGACATGTTCACCCTGCATGGCTCCTGCGACAACCGGCTGGGCGGCGGCCAGGTGCGCCTGTCTTGCGATGTGCGTTGGCAGGCGGCAGCGGATGCGCGTGACGATCGCTGGTTCGGCCATCCACCGCCGGGACATGGTGGTTTGAGTTATGGTGGCCTGAATGGCGCGCGGCCTTTGGGTGAGGCCTATCTGGCGCGCTGAACCTCTGAACTTATGACAAGCACACCGATTTTTCCGCCCACCCGACACGGCTTGCCACTCGGCCTGGGCGGGGCGCCGCTGGGCAATATGTTTGCAACGGTGCCTGAGGCCCAGGTCGCGGCCCTGTTCGACGCGGCACTGGCCGACGGCTGTCGCTCGTTTGACACGGCGCCCCACTATGGCCACGGCCTGAGCGAGCTGCGTTTTGGCCAGATGCTGCGCGGGCAGGCGCCGGGGGGCTTTGCCCTGTCCAGCAAGGTAGGCCGACTGTTGACGCCCGACCGGCAAGCGCTGCGTGCGCAAAATGGGTTTGTCGACGGCCTGCCCTTTAACCAGCACTGGGATTTTTCTGCACAGGGCGTGCGCCGCAGCGTAGAAGACAGCCTTCAGCGCTTGGGCCTGGCCGCTTTGGACACAGTGTTTGTCCATGACTGCGACGCCGCCAACCATGGCGATCGCTACCCGCAGGTGCTGCACCAGGTGCTGCACGAGGCGCTGCCAGAACTACACGCCCTGCGCCGTCAGGGCTTGCTGCGCCACATCGGCCTGGGTGTGAATGACGTGCAGGTGTGCCTGGATGTGCTGCGCGGCATGCGTGCTGACGCCGGCATTGACTGCCTGCTGCTGGCTGGCCGCTACAGCCTGATTGACCACAGCGGGCTGGCCGAGTTGCTGCCCTTGTGCCAGTCGCTCGGTGTGCGCATCGCCCTGGGCGGCGTGTTCAACTCCGGCATCTTGGCGACCGGTGTGCGCGGTGGCACTGAGCTGCGCTTCAACTACGGTCCAGCCGCGCAGCACTGGGTGGCGCGGGTGGCTGCGGTCGAGGCCATCTGTGACACCTATGGCGTGCCGCTTCGCGCCGCTGCGCTGCAGTTTCCGCTGGCCCACCCGGCCATTGAGGTGGTGATGCTCGGTGCGCGCCAGGCCTCGGAGTGGCACGACGCCGTGGCCATGATGCGCCACGCTATTCCGGCTGAGTTTTGGCAGGCCCTTCGCGATGCTGGCCTGTTGCCAGACCATGCTCCCACACCGCGCGGTGCCTGATGCTGATCGACGCCCACTTTCACAGCTGGCAGCTCGCGCGGGGCGACTACGGCTGGCTGACACCGGCATTGGGTCTGATTTATCGTGATGTGAACGTGCCCGACTGGCAGGCTCATGCGCAATTAGCGGGTGTGAACGGCGGCATTTTGGTACAGGCCGCGCCAACCGAGGCCGAGACCGCGCACCTGCTGGCCTTGGCCGACCAGTACCCCAGCATCTTGGGCGTGGTGGGCTGGGTGGACTGGCTGGCGCCCGACGCGGCCCAGCGCATCCAGGCTCTGGCACGGCACCCCAAGCTCAGGGGGCTGCGCCCCATGCTGCAGGACATCCCCGATCCGGTCTGGATTTTGCAGCCTGCACTGCAACCGCTGTTGGCGCTGATGGCCGATCTGGGGCTGGTGTTTGACGCGCTGGTCAAACCGGTGCACCTGCCGCGCCTGCTGACCTTGGCCGAGAGGCACCCGAGCCTGCGCATCGTGATTGACCATGCCGCCAAGCCCGACATCGCTGCTGGAACGTGGCAGCCTTGGGCCGACGACATGCAGCGTCTGGCCGAGCAGACCAATGCTGTTTGTAAGCTGTCCGGCATGGTGACTGAAGCTGGCCCTAACCCGGCGCCGCAAGTGTGCCGCCCCTGGGCCGATCATGTGTTGGCCTGTTTTGGGCCGGACCGTGTGTTGTGGGGCAGCGACTGGCCTGTATTGGAACTGGCGGGCAGCTATGCCGGTTGGTGGCAGGCTTGTCAGCAGTTCACCGAGCACCTGACTGAGGCAGAGCGGGCGGCTGTGTTTGGGGGCAATGCGCTTCGGGTTTACCGGGTGGATGTTGTTTCCTTGACGTCATGACTTCTTTGTTGACTACGGCAAACCTTTTGGCGCCTGCATTGTTTCGGGATCAGGCCGGCGGGGCATTCGGCTCCGCGGCTGTCCTCCGCCCTGCGGGCTCCCCCTTGATGCCGCTGCGCCGAACGCCCCACCAGCCTGATCTTGCGAAACGATGGGTGCGCAAATCTTGGTCTGCTAATCCTTGTGCGAACACCATCCTCGCTGCTGAGGGGGTCGATTGGCTGTTGCAGCGAGGTCAAGGGGGAGCCCGCAGGGCGGAGGACACGAGCGGCAGCAGCCAGTCGGCCCCCTCAGCTCGCCAGTATCTGTCCCCAGTTATTATTTCACCAACAACTTAGCCAACCCATGAACACATCCACATTCCTCCAAGCCCAGCTAACTCACACACTCCCATCGGACCACACGCGAGCATTGCTGATCGGGCGGCTTTGGCTGCCTGGCACCGGGCCGGTGCTGGTGACCCTGCACGATGGCCACTTGCATGATGTGTCGCCGCTGGCGCTGACCAGCAGCGCGCTGTTGGCGCTGCCCGAGCCGGCTGCAGGTGTACGCGAAGCCCTGGCCGCCGGGCGCTTGCCCGTCATTGCCAGTTGGGCTGAGGTGGTGGCTAATGCTGAGGAAGCCATCCGTGATGCTGCTCGGCCCTGGCTGTTGGCGCCTTGTGATTTGCAGGTGATCAAGGCCAGTGGCGTGACCTTCATTGCCAGTTTGCTGGAGCGCGTGATCGAGGAGCAGGCTCGGGGCGATGCCAGCCGGGCCGATGCCTTGCGGCGCGATTTGCACCAGATTTTGGGGCAGGACCTGACGGGCATAAGGCCGGGCTCGGCTGAGGCGCAAGAGGTCAAGCGGGTGCTGCAAGCGCGGGGCGCCTGGTCGCAGTACCTGGAGGTGGGCATTGGCCCAGACGCTGAAATTTTCACCAAAGCCCCGGTGTTGGCTGCCGTGGGCACGGGCAACGATGTGGGTCTGCACCCTGGCTCGAGCTGGAACAACCCGGAGCCCGAGTTGGTGCTGGCGGTTAGTCCCACTGGCCAGGTGGTGGGCGCCGCCCTGGGCAACGACGTCAATTTGCGAGATTTTGAGGGCCGCAGTGCGCTGCTGCTGGGCAAGGCCAAGGACAACAATGGCTCCTGCGCGATCGGGCCGTTCATTCGTCTGTTTGACGCGCATTTCGGGATTGACGACGTGCGCCAGTGCGAGATCAGCTTGCGGGTGGATGGCGTGGACGGCTTCAGCTTTGAGGACCGGGGCGCCATGAGCAGCATCAGCCGTGACCCCTTAGATTTGGTGGCGCAGGCCATGGGCCGGCACCATCAGTACCCGGATGGCATGATGATGTTCCTGGGCACCATGCTGGCCCCGACCCGAGACCGCGATGCACCGGGGCAGGGCTTTACGCACCATACCGATGACGTGGTGACCGTGTCTGTACCGGCGCTGGGCCGCCTGGTGAACCGGGTTGACCGCTCGGACTGCATCAGCCCCTGGACTTTTGGCATTGGCGCGCTAATGGCGAACCTGCGCAGCCGGCCTGGAAAACCCTCAGGCGTCTGATTTACGCCTTATTTCCAGTAAAGTAAGTAGCGGCCCTATTGAACTTGCGGCGCAGTCGCGATAGTATGGCCGAAGTCGTCTATACAACCTTAACTCGGAACCTGACATGAAAAAGCTGTTTACCCCGTTGCTGGCGTTGGCCACCGCCGCTCTGCTGTTGCTGCCTGTGCAATCCATTGCGCAGACCAAATCCCGTCTGGCACAGATTCTGGAACGCGGTACCCTGCGCGTGGGCACCACCGGTGACTTCAACCCGATGTCGATGAAAGACACGGCCACCAACACCTACACCGGTTTTGACGTTGAGGCCATGAACCAACTGGCCGCCGACATGGGTGTGAAGATCGAGTACGTGCCAGCTGAGTGGGCTACGCTGGTCAACGGCATCGTCGCTGACCGTTTTGATATTTTCTCTGGTGCGTCGCTGAGCATGGCGCGCGCCAAGACCGTGGCGTTTTCGGCGCCCTACCTGTTTGCCGGCACAGTGCCCATGGTCAGCAAGAAGACCGGCGCTGCATTGACCACCTGGGACAGCATCAACAACGCCAATGTGACTGTGGCCGTGCTCATGGGAACCGTGTTTGAGCAGCAGGCGCGTGCCCATTTCCCCAAGGCCAGGATCCGGGCGGTTGAAAAGCCGGCTACCGGTTACCAGGAGGTGCTGGCCGGTCGGGCACAGGTCACCATCACCAGCAATGTGGAGGCTGCCACCCTGATGAAGACCTACCCTGACCTGCAAGTCGTCGGTTCAAGCTCAGAGATGCGGAACAAGCGGCCCTTTGCCTACCCCATGCCCCAGGGCGACCACGCTTGGGTGACCTTTGTCAACAACTGGATTTCCTTAAAGGATGCCGAGGGCTTTTTTGACGGGCTCGAGGCCAAGTGGTTGGTCGCGAAGAAATAACAGTGTTGAGATGGTGGCTGTTGGCGGCCGCCGTGCTGGCGGCCGGCCCGGCCGCTGCCAACGAAGGTAGCGGTTACAACTGGGGTTGGTATGTGGTCAACCCGTTTCAGGACAAGGGTTGGTCCAATCTGAAGTTTTTGGCTGGCGGCATTGGCGCCACCCTGCTGGTGTCTGTGTGTGCCATTGCACTGTCGGTGGTGCTGGGTGCCACCGTGGCGCTGGCGGGGCTGTCGCGGCGCAAGAGCCTGAACCGGCTCAGCCGGGGCTACGTCGAGTTGTTCCGGGCTATACCGCTGCTGGTGCTGTTGTTGTGGGTGTTTTACGGCTTGCCGGTCATCATTGGTCTGCAGCTGGGTGTGTTTGCCACCGGGGTGCTGTCGCTGGCGCTGAGTGACTCGGCCTTTGAGGCTGAAGTGTTTCGCGCTGGCATTCAGTCGGTGCCCAAAGGTCAGATTGAAGCGGCCAAATCATTGGGTCTGTCCTGGTCCCAGCAGATGCGGCTGGTGGTGTTGCCGCAGGCAATTAAAGTCATATTGCCGGCGCTGGGCAACCAGTTTGTTTACGTGGTCAAGATGTCGTCTTTGATCTCGGTGATCGGCCTGCAGGAACTGACCCGCCGCGCCAATGAACTCAATGTCAGCGAGTACCGACCGCTGGAGATTTACACGCTGCTGGTGCTGGAATACCTGATCCTGATCCTGATCGTGTCTTACCTGGTGCGACGTTTGGAGCGCAGGTTGGCAACCGGGAATTGACGCATGCGTTTGCACCACGCCACCTGGCCCGAGGTTGAAGCCTACCTGCAGCGATCAAAAGGCGTGGTGATACCGACCGGGTCGACCGAGCAGCATGGCCCAACCGGCCTGATTGGTACTGACAGCATCACCGCTGAAACCATTGCGCATGCCATGGCGGAGCGCTGTGGCGCTTTGGTCGGACCGACCCTGACCTTGAGCCAGGCCCAGTTCAATCTGGGGTTTCCCGGTACCATTTCCCTGCGCCCGACGACCCTGATCCAGGTCATCATTGACTACGTGCAGTCACTGGCGCGCCATGGGTTTGAGCACTTTTACTTTCTTAACGGCCATGGTGGCAACATCTCGCCGGCGCACTGTGCGTTTCAGGAGCTGTACGCTGACCAGAGCCTGGGCCGACACGCGGGTGCGGCTGTCCAATGCCGGCTGCGGAGTTGGTGGGATTTTGCTGAGGTCAATGAGATCCGGCAGCGGCTGTACGGGTCGGCTGAGGGCATGCATGCCACACCGTCCGAACTGGCCATTACCCGGCATGTGTTTCCAGCAGTCAGCCGTGCAGATGACTTGCCAGCGCCTCCTGCGCTGAGTGCCGACTTCATCAAGCGCCATGGCGGTGACAACCATGAGCACGCTGCGGCGCACCGGGCTCAGTTTCCCGATGGTCGCGTCGGCTCGCACTCGGGCTTGGGCCTGGCCGAGCATGGTGCCGCCTTGGTGAGCGCAGCGGCCGAAGCGGCCGCTCGCGACTACGCTGGTTTTTTGGCCGGGCGTGAGTCATGATTTTTCATGCCAGCGCCTTGTCGAGTTACAGCGCCAAGGTGCGGGTGGTGCTGTGCGTGAAAGGTCTGGACTTTGAGGAACGTGCCCCGGCTCAGGGCTATCGCTCCCCCGAGTACCGGGCGGTGGTGCCCATGGGCACACTGCCAGCCATCCAGATCGGGGACTGGGTGCTGTCCGAGTCCGAGGTGATTAACGAGTATCTGGAGGAGCGTTACCCCGCGCCGGCGATGCTGCCGCAAGACCCTGAGCAGCGGGCCCGCGTCCGATTTTTGTGCCGCTTTCACGACCTGCACCTGGAGCCCAAAGTACGGGCGCTGTTTGGCCAGGTAAAACCGGCACACCGCAACCCCGAGACGGTATTGGCCCTGCGGTCCGACATCGAGGCGCGGCTTGGGCAACTGGCGGCCTGGGCTCAACCCCAACCCTTTTTGCTGACGCCGAACATCAGCCTGGCTGATTGCGGCTTTCTGGTGACTCTGCCTTTGGCGGCCGCGGTCTTGGCCGCTTGTGGCCAGAGTCTGACGCTGCCGCCGGTGCTGGCGCATTGGTTGTCGGTGGCTTCCGTACATCCGCCAGTGGAACGCGCCTTGGCCCCGTGGCGGGAAGCCACCCAGGGCTGGCTTTCAAGTTGAGGAGTAGATCAAAAAATGTCCGAGTTGAATCGCAGCCCCTTGGCTGATCCCGGCTGGCAGTACCTCGAAAAAATTGCCCTGGAAGACTTGTCGCGCGACGACTGGCATCTGTTGGAGGGGCAGCGCCAAGTTTATCTGGCCCGCCATCAGGCTGAGCAGGCGCTGCGTTTGCTCAGCGCCAGTGAGCACGACCCCTGCTTTGGTTACCAGGTCAACAACTACCGGCATTCTTTGCAGTCGGCCACCATGGTCTTGCGAGACGGTTTGTCGGAAGAAGATGTGGTGGTGGCCCTGTTGCACGATGTCGGCTTTATAGCTTGCCCGATGCTGCATGGCGATTTTGCGGCCGCCCTGCTCGGGGCCTACGTGTCGGATCGCAACCACTGGATGCTGCGTCACCACGCCACCTTTCAGAACCTGCACTCGCCCAACATGCCGGGCGTGAATCAGCATGAGCGCGAGCGCTGGCGAGGGCATGAGCACTTTGACTGGACGGCTGAGTTCGTGGCGCGTTATGACCAGGCGGCGGCTGACCCAGCCTACCCCTGCGAGCCGCTGCAAACCTTTGTGCCCATGGTAAAAAACATTTTTTCTCGCAAACCTCAGGACCGCCGGTCCATCAACAAGGAAAACCCATGAGCGCATGGATCAAGATGATTCCCCTGGAGGAGGCCACAGGCAAACTCAAGGACATGTACCAACTGGCGCTGACCCCCAGCGGCACGGTGGACAACGTGATGCGGGCCCACAGCCTGCGACCGCACAGCATGGAAGGGCACCTGGTGCTCTACCGCAGCGTGCTGCACAACCCCGACAACACCTTGCCCTTTTGGTTCCTGGAAGTGGTGGCCTCATATGTGAGCATGACCAACCGCTGTGATTACAGCCTGACGCATCACTTTGCCAACGCCCGCCGCCTGATGAATGACCCGGTGCGCTCGCAACTGGTCTGGGACGCCTTGACAGCGGCAGAACCGGAGCGCGCGTTTTCGGGCAAAGAGCTTGAGCTGCTGCGCTACGCCAGAAAACTGACGGCCGATGTGGCCCACATGGAGAAGAGCGACTTTGAGGCGCTCAAGGCCAGCGGCTGTGACGACGGCGAGATTCTGGAGGTGAACCAGGTCTGCGCCTATTTCAATTACTCGAACCGGCTGCTCAACGGCCTGGGCGTCACCACCCAGGGCGATGTGGTGGGCTACTACAAGGAGCCGGCCGCGACCTGAGGCTGGGCTTCGGCCTCGATCAGGGCCGTCAGGCCGGCGCGGAACCGGTTGGCTGATGCGTCCAGCAACAAGCCGGTGGTTTGTGTTGAGCGGTTCTTCATGCCGCGGTGCACAGCCTCCAGCACGATCTTGTCTTCTTCAAAGGCCAACTTGGCACCAGCCGCAATCCGCTTGGTTAGCGCTTCATCATCGGCGTCTGTGTTGCGGTGCTGCAGCCAGAAATAGCGGGTGTGGTCCTCGTCG
Source organism: Rhodoferax sp. OV413 (assembly GCA_945885775.1). Classification (GTDB taxonomy): domain Bacteria; phylum Pseudomonadota; class Gammaproteobacteria; order Burkholderiales; family Burkholderiaceae_C; genus Rhodoferax. Next base: position 11,122 of record CAMCZF010000093.1, read on the forward strand.
ATGGGTGTCAAAAAGTTGTAGGACACCATGCGGTAGGTCTCGGGGCCGTCCACCATGCCAGGGCCTCCCTTGCCAGCCGGGGTGTAAATGCCCATGTTGATGGCCAGTGAGGGGTAGCGCACCTCGTAATGCTGCAACCGGTCGGCGTTGCCGGCAAACTTGACCAAAGGTGCGTAAAAGGGTGGCGGCGGCTGGTCGAGAAGCCAGCGGCTGCAGATCACGCCGCCAGCATCAGCCGTGATATGTAGGGGTGTGTCGTCAGTGCCAGCCCCTGCAAACGAGGTGCGGTGCACCCAGGCCACGTGGGACGGGTCCAGCAGGTTGTCCACCAACCACAGGTAGTGGCAGTCCACCAGCAGTTGGTCGCCCTTGGTCAGGCCCCAGCCGGGTTGGCCGTGGTTGGCCATCTCGAACACTGGGCTAGCCGCTGCCTGCGCCGCATCACCCATCCAGATCCAGAGCAGGCCATACTTGTCTTGCACCGGGTAGCTGCGCACCTTGGCAAAGGGCGGGATTCTGACCTGTGTGGCGGCATCAATGCAGGCGCCCGAGCAGTCAAAGGTGAGGCCGTGGTAGCCGCACTCGATGGCATCGCCCTTGATGCGCCCCATGGACAGTGGCAGTTTGCGGTGGGGGCAGGCGTCTTCCAGGGCCACGGCTGCACCGTCTTGCGTGCGGTACAGCACCACGGCTTCGCCCAAAATGCGAACAGCCTTAGGCTCGCGCCCAACCTCAGGGGACAGCGCCGCCACGTACCAAGTGTTTTTTAAATAGGTCATGATGAGAAGATCTTAAACGGTGATGTCGGTGGCCAGTTGGAACAGACAATCGCCACGCTCGCACAGGGCCGGCACCCGTTTGCACAGCACGACACCGGCGCGATTGAATGGCAACAGCAACGGCTCGCGCCATGGCGTACGGTGGAAGTGAATGCGTGCTGCGGGTTGGCCTTGCACGACCTCGGCGCCAATCTCGACCAGAGGCTCAAACAGGCCGTCATCGCTGGCGTAAACATAGTAGTCGTCGCCACCCACCTCGGTCATGCGGGTGGTCTCGGTCAGTGGCGCCAAGGGCACATCCACCAGGCCGGT